>CAYTZS010000027.1:0-37266 GCA_964442355.1 uncultured Saprospiraceae bacterium
TTTGCGCATTTTTTGTCCCGAAAATACGCCGAATGCCTTAAGTTGACGACATTAGGGGGCAGCTCGTGACGAGCGGTGACGCTCTTTGATTGTAGTGACAGGTGGTGCGCCAGCGGGGAACTGGTCGATGTCAGTTGGCTGCCAACAATATCAATGAACCGGTGCCTGCTATTGCCTCTAGCTCAGCCTGCGAAGTTTGTAACTTCGCAGGCTGATTTTTTGAGGTTGCTGAAAATAGACTTGCAGCAACTGTTTAATAAACCCCAATGTCAATAAACTTAATAATATGCCAGCAGTTTTCTTTCCTCTCAAATACAGATATTCCTTCAAATCCACTGTTTTTTCCTTCTAAAACTCTGTACAAAAGAACTCCTTTATTCTGAGTTGTATCGAAATACCCTTTTGATAAATTGACAATAATCTGCCTTTTCCCGTCA
The DNA here is from genome assembly GCA_964442355.1 of uncultured Saprospiraceae bacterium. Lineage (GTDB taxonomy): Bacteria > Bacteroidota > Bacteroidia > Chitinophagales > Saprospiraceae > UBA6168. Next base: position 438 of record CAYTZS010000027.1, read on the forward strand.
GTTTTAGGCAAGCATGTGTCAATGTCATACAGTTCATATTTGCTTTCGATGTTTCTTAATGATAGTCTAACTCCTATAGAATCAACATAACTGAATTTATGCTCAAAATCACTTCTAAAAACACTCTTTATTGTAGGCCAATAATCAGCATTGATTGTAGATGGCGAGAAGTTTAAACACAAAATAATTTCTGAATCAAATTCGGACTTGTCAATTTCACTTCCTTCGTATGGCTTTGTGATTTCATTTAATATGGAAGCATACAATCCTTCCTCACAAACTTGATTTGGCTTGTGGCACGAAGGTAGAATTACTATGAGGAAAAAGAGTAGTCGCATGTTAGTTATTAAAGCTATCGATGTCTGACTAAATTTCGCTGTTAATTACCTGTTCTTTCAAGTATGCCAGTAAGAAACCGCCCTGCCTTACCTTTTGCACTAGCAATCTTGCACCTTGTCAGATTCGGCTATTGCAAGATTGTAGACTTCCATTTTGCCCAATTTCAGGTTTGAGTGGAAGCAATACCAGCAATACCGCCCATGCGTAGCCTAATCACTTGTAAAATTAACAGAATTTCTTTTTGGGGTTCAGTGAATTCAAAATTTTCACGAATGGGTTTCAATGACAATTCAATGCCACAAAACAAAAATTAACCTGCCGGGTTATTCCTTATCACAAGCCACCTACCTATCTTGGCGGCCAGTTTCACATAAAATCAACTAATTATGGCATTTCAACTTCCTGACCTCCCCTACGGATTCGACGCACTCGAACCGCACGTAGATGCCCGCACGATGGAAATCCACCACGGCAAGCACCATGCGGCATATACCAACAACCTCAACGCTGCCATCGCCGGCACGGTGTTCGAAGGCCAGACCATCGAGCAAATACTGGCCAATATCAGCCAGCTTCCGGTAGCTGTCCGCAACAACGGTGGGGGCTACTACAACCACAACCTCTTCTGGGAAATCATGTCGCCAGACGGCGGCGGCGAACCTACTCCGCAGATGAACATCGCCAAGGCCATTGACCGTGACTTCGGCTCGTTCGAGGAGTTCAAAAAGCAGTTCTCGGCTGCCGCAGCTACCCGTTTTGGCTCAGGCTGGGCTTGGCTCTGCACCGATGCCGACGACCACCTGTTCATCACCAGCGCGCCCAATCAAGACAACCCGCTGATGGACATCGCCGACAAAAAAGGCACACCCATCCTCGGCCTCGACGTGTGGGAGCATGCCTACTACCTGAACTACCAAAACCGCCGTCCTGATTATATCTCGGCGTTTTTCAACGTCATCAACTGGCACGAAGTGACCAAGCGGTACAACGATGCCAATCCTGGTGCGATGAAAGGATAATTTGAGCATTGCTAAAAACAAAAGCCTGGTTGGAATATCCAACCAGGCTTTTTGTTTTTGACCATCAAGCGCTTTTTGCGCTGAGTTATTCAACCACCAGCTTCTTGGTTGTTCCGCCAGCTTTCAGCCAATAAACACCTGACTGCCAAGTGCTTATATCAAATGTGGCAGTGCCGAGAAGCTCCCTTTCCGCCACCAACTGGCCCAGTGCGTTGAAGGCTTGCAGGCGAACGGGCAGCAAGGAAACGCTGCGCACCGTCACTTGGCTGCTGGCGGGGTTTGGGAAGATTTCAAGCAGTTTTTGTTCCGCAACGTCCTGCACGGCGTTCACCCCAGATTCGTTGTTGGCAAAAAAAGTATGCGCCTGAATCACAAAATCACCCGTGCCGTTGGGCACACGGGCATAGCCCTGATCGGCCTGTTGCTGCCCAAATGTCACTTCCTGCCCGATGCGCTGCTGGGCATCGAGGAGGTATAGCGACTCGCCACCCGCAGAAAGCTTGAAGCTGGCATGGAGGCCGGGCTGGCTTTGGTCTTCGTCCGCCCAAACGATGAGGTAGCCGTTACCGGGGATGGTTGTGCCATCAGGGAAAGCCCACTTCGTCAGGTTGGAGTAGTTGTCCGTGAGGTACCAGCCACTGAGGTCAACGGGGTCAGCGGAGTTGTTGTAAAGTTCAATCCAGTCCTCGTACTGGCCGTTCGGGTCGGTCACAGCTGCTTGGTTGCTGGCCATGATTTCGTTGATAACCACCGGGCTGTCAAAGAATTCCGTGATACCCACTTTGTAAACAAACACGTCGTACTCAGCGCCTTTGGGAAAGTAGGTGGCCGTCTTGGCAGTGTTGTTGGCAATGGCTTCGACGTAAAAACGGACATAGCTGCCGTTGCCAAAGGCTGGGATTTCCGCCCCAAAAAGACCATCGCCAGCTGCCCCATCGCCGTGGGCGCCATCGTCGAACATCGGCGTTTTTTCAAAATAACCTTTCAAGCCACTGCCGTAGTGCAGGGTTACGCTGCTCACGCCGAGCGCCCCGCTCACTTGCGCTGTGACGGTTGCAGGCTGTCCCGCATCGGGACTGGTCCAAGTGCCGTTGGCGGAGGCCATGCTCACGTCAGCAATGGCCAGGCCCTGCACGTTCACCTCGGCATTGTTTTGCAAAGTGTTGCGGCGGGTTTGGAACAGGGTTTTGAGCTGGTTTTTTGAGCTAACAAACTCCTGATACGAGTAGATTTTCTTGGTGTCATTGGCTACGTAGGGGTCAATCATTTCAAAATAGTGGTCAATCAAGCTGTCAATTTCCACTTGCTGGAAGTTGTCGGCGAGCAGGGTACGCAGGTGCGCCAAATAGCGCTGGCGGATGCTCGGCACCGCAAACAAGCGGTTCATCAGCGCATAGTCAGCATCGTTTTGGTTGTAAAATGGGCTCCAATTGACGTTCGCACCTTCCATAATGGTATTGCCGTCGTATTCAATCGGCACCATTCGGCCCGTCTCCGGCTCCCAGTATAGGTAGTAGTCCATGCCACCCTTGTGTACGTAACTGTCGTCGTCGGCAAAGGCGATTTCAGTAGCGAGGAACCACAGCGTGCGGTCGAGGTCCATGTAGTTTTTGATGGTGTCTTCGAGCGCTGAAAGTGGTGTGTTGTTCAACTTGTCGCAGGTCGTCACGAGGTCTTCCCAAGGGTGTTCCTTGCTGGCATTTTTGAGGGTGTAGTATTTTTTGTACTCGGCTGTGTCGGCAGTGCCGAGCCAATTGAGCGAAGAGTAGCCGGTGCCAAATGGCCCACCCGTACCACCACCGCCTGGCCCACCGCCACCAATGGTTTTGAGTGCCCGCCAACGGGTACCGTCGCTGCTGAGGAACCACTCCTCCAAGAACTTGTTGTCCAATGCCTGCACGCTGGGGTACGGCCCCCAGTACTGACCGTTGATGTAGAGCTGCACGTAATTGCCCTTCAGCGACTGCGTGTGTTTGCGACTTTGGTGCAGGTAGAGAATTTCACGCAGGAAAGAAGGGTCTTGAAAGCAGTTGTTGAGGTTGAGGGTTTCGTAGCCCTCGATGTTCTGGTCGGGGTCGGCCCAGTCCAACGTGATGTTGAAGGATTTTTTCTGGCTACCCTGGGTCTGGCTGTAAGAGGTTTGCCCCTTGAACCGAACGCCCACTTCGTTCGCCAGCGTGTCGCCGTTGAGCACCATCACGGCACCGAGGTCGGTGCTGGTTGCGTAGTTGTTCGTGAGCAGCGTCCAGTAGTTGGGTTCATCGAAAATTAGCTCGATAGTGTGGAAGGCCGACTCGTCGTAGAAGCCGCTGGTCACGTTGCCCCCAGTGATGAGGTGCTTGCCGTCAGAAGAGAAATGCATTTCGTCGGGTAGGCTTTGTGCCCCCAATTTGCCGAAGGCGAAGGCGAGTAGCGCCAGCGCAAAAACAGGCGTTTTGATTTTTTTCATTGATGATTTTCGCTTTTATGAAAAATGGTAGGCGGTAAAGTTACCGCCTACCCAACTTACTGCTTATGAAATATCAGTTGTTGTCAGCCAACCCTCAGTTTCCGCTGTCGAAAAGCATGTTTCCGTCGGCGTCGAAGAGGATTTTCACGTCGTTGGACAGCCGCACGATGAAGTTGCCGTTGTGCTTCTGGCAACCACGCTCGACCGTCTCGCCAGCGTAGTTGGCGGTGATGTAGTCCTGTGCTGCCGTTGGCAGGTCGTCGAAGGTAACTGCGGTCTCACAGTGGTGGTGGTGTGGGCCACCGTTGGGTTGGCCGTCACACTCCTTGATGAAGTTGCCATCCGCATCGAAAAGCAGCACCGTGCCGCTGGACAGTTCGACACCAAACTTGCCGCTTGGCTTCACGACTACAACCACGATGCTCTCCCCGGCGTAGTTGGCTGTGATGTAATCCGCTGCAACGGAAGGCAGGTCTGCCACGTCAATCGTATCGCCAGCAGCGCAGCCACCCTGTGGGCCGTTCGGGCCATCACCGTGACCGCCGCCATGCCCACCGTGGCCACCATGACCACCACCTGGGTTGTCAAACTCGCCGCAAAGGTGGAAGAAACCGCCCTCAGCGTTGAACAGTACAATGGTGCCATCGCTGAGTTCCACTGCCCAGCCTTCCCGGTCATGGTGGGTTTTATGCACCACGGTCTGAATGGTAAGGTCGGGGTATTCGGTTGCAATGTAATCGGCAGCGGCTTGGGGCAGCTCACTGACGTCCACGGTGTCGCCCCTCATGCAACGGAAGACGCCACCGCCACGGCTGGTGCCCATGCAGTCACCGTTGTCACGGAAGTAGAGGTCTTGGCCGTCTTCGAGTTCCACCTCGTAGCCCTTGCCACGTACGTGCCAAGCTGCTTCGATTTCAACAGGCGTAAAAGACAGCGCCACAAATTCCTGTACATCGGTGGGCAATTCGGCTACGCTCACTGCTTGCTTGTCACTTGAATTAGCGATGGCATTGATGAGGTCAGTAGCAGCATCTGTGGTTGTTTCTTTCTGGCAGGCAAAAGCCAAGGCCATGATGCCCAGTGCGAGCATCCCAAAAATCAATTTTTTCATGTTTAAGAAAATTTACTGGTTAGAAATTCAGGTATAATTTAATTCGGAAGAAGATGCCATCATCATGATTTAACAATTAGTCAAAAATCCTGCAATTATTGGATTTCTACTACTGCTTATTCGTGCAAATCGTGACACAATAAATAAATCATGCGATGAAGAAATAGCATTTAATAAGTAGGTTAATAATGCGTGCAAATGGTTGCACAGGTTTTAATTATTTTTCAAAAACTATAGGTCATGCCCACGTTCAAGCCCGCAGAAATCTCGGAAGACTCAATGCGAGGGTTGTTGTGCAAGCTCGTCAACGAACCAATCACGGTGGGCTCCAGTCGCAGGCTCAAGGTTTGGTTCATGCGGTACTCCAGCCCCACCCCGGCAATGTAGTCCACGGTGACGCTTTGAAGGTCACTTGGCCTACCCATTTGCCGTTCTTTTTGACGAAAATCAAACCTGTTGTTCAACGACTTGATGGTTCCAACAGTGAATTCATTGTCCTGCAAGAAATTGAGCATGATGCCGCCTTTTGCGAGCGCCCGTAGCCGTCCCTTGCCCAAGCTGTAATTGGCGTAAAAAGGTATGCTCACGTAAGAAAGCCGCTGACTGGTGCTCACCTCTGCCTCGATTTTCTCATCGTCTGGAATGTTCTGAGCTGGGTCATCGGAATCGGCACGAACCTCGATTTCCACTGAACCTACTGCTGTATTCAGGTAGTACTGAAAATCATGCTCGTGTTCGTTGCCCGGAGGGCCGGGGTTGTGCCTTCTGTCATCAAACCGAAGGCTGACGTCGTGCGTTGCCTCGTAGTTCGAAGTCTGGTAATTCAGGCCCGTCCCAATTCGCAGCCGAGGGCTGACCGCAGCTTCGAATGACACACCTGCCATCCAAGCTTGTCCTGTGGTTTCCATCTCAAGGTCAAAAGTTTTCCGGTCGCCGGGAAACCCACTGCCGCCCGGACCATCCCGTTTCACGGAGTTGATTTTGCCCTTCGACACCATTGGCATAGCGTTCACGCCAACCGTGAACTTGCCACTGCTTTTGAGGGGGTCAATGGGTAGCACACCGGCCACAGTTGGCATGTTCAGTGTTGCTTGCTCCAGAGGAGCCAGCCTTTTCAACCATATTTTTTGCAAATCGGCATTGTTGGAAGCCACAACTTGTTCTGACTCGATGGTTATTTTTGATTCGATTGGCACAGGACTGCCTGTCGATTTTTCCAATTCTTCATGCTGCTGTTGAGCGACACTACCAGCACTTTGCTTCGGCGAATCCATCGGAGGTTGTCTGTTGCCAACAGCATTGTGCTGTCCTTTGCCCTTCGGCAAATGGGCTGTTGCGTTTGCAGAAGTCCCCGCTTTTTGTGCAGTGTTTGCGCCAGCAACACCCCCCTGCCCTGCCAAGCTGGACTGCTTATCCGCCGACTGTGTTGGTGCAGGTTCCGTCGTCTCGGCAGGTGCGCTGATTTCAACAGGATTCGTTTCCGTCAGCTTCCGTTGCTCCAACTGCTCCAGCTGGGTGTTGTTTTGTTCCAGTTCCTTGCTCAGTTGCTCGATTTTGTTGTTGAAGTAAAAATGCTGCCCAATGAGCAGTCCCGCCATCACGGCAGCGGCGGCGGCAACAGCCCACCAGTTCTGCAAAAACCGGACTTTCAATCCCGTGGGCGCAGGCGTCGGCATGGTCACCGGTGGCTCCAAGTTCGCCGCTATCTTCGACCAAAGGTCGCCCGGTGGGTCTTCGCTGTGCCCGTCGAGGCTTCTTTTCAGAAATTCCTCCAGCTTGTCGTTATGTAAATTCTCTTCCATTTTATTTGGTTGTTGACCAATTGGCCAGTGACTATTTTTTACCCTGCGAGGTTCTTCTCCAGCAGGTTTTTTAGAAACGCCTTTGCCCGGTTCAGTTGTGACTTTGAAGTGCCGACGGAGATGCCCAGTTCATCGGCAATTTCCTGGTGCGAATACTCCTCCAGCACGTAGAGGTTGAGCACAGTCCGAAATCCCGTGGGCATTTTCTGCATCAGTTTCACGAGTGCCGCCGCCTTTTCGCTCTCCTCAAAAACTGAGTCCTCGACGTCGCTCAACTTATATTCCACGTTTTCCAATTCCGCAAATTGGAGGCCGCCCCGTTGCTTGCGCAAATGTTGCAGCGCCACGTTCACGATGACCCTGCGCATCCATCCCTCGAAACTGCCCTCCCCCCGGAACTGGTGCAGGTCGCGGAATACCTTCACGAAACCTTCCTGAAGCACGTCTTCCGCATCTTGCCGGCTGCTGGCGTAGCGCAGGCACACGGCGAACATCTTCCCCTTGAAATGCTCGTAAAGTTGTTGCTGCGCCATGCGTTCACCGTTTTTGCAGCGGGTCAGTATGTTTTGCTGAAGTTCTGTCATCCAAAGATTTGTGTCTTCCCGAAACGGTTTTGATGCTTAGGTCGTGATTTCGTTCAAATGGTTGCATTTGCCCCAAACAAATATTGCGAAAAATAGCACAGGTCACGGCTTAATTGATTCAGCACCTACCGATTGGGCACCTGTTTTTTCGGGTTGGACAATTATTCGGTAGGGAGTACCTGCGCGACAACCTATTTTTGATTCGTTTTCAACAAAAAAATCCAATGACCCGACTTATCCTGCTGCTATTGGTCGTGACGCCACTCCGACTCGCCAACCCCAGCGCTGGCGTTTTTTCGGTAAAAAAAGGCAGCATCCATTTCGTTTCCGATGCACCGTTGGAGGTCATCAAAGCCAGTTCCAACGAACTGAAGGGCTTGATTGATGCCGACCAGAACAGCTTTGCCTTCAGCATTGACATGGCCACGTTCGAGGGGTTTAACAGCCCCCTGCAACGGGAGCATTTCAACGAAAACTACCTTGAAACGAAGGTGTACCGCAAGGCCACTTTTTCAGGGAAAATCATCGAGGCCGTGGACCTGAGCAAGGACGGCACCTACTCTGTGCGGGCCAAGGGCAAGCTCGACGTACACGGCGTGTCCAATGAGCGCATCATCAAGAGCGAAGTGACAGTCAAGGGCGGCAAGTTCAGGGTGCGCTCCAAATTCACCGTCCTAATCAGCGAGCACGACATCGCAATCCCGAAAATCGTCCACCAGAAAATCGCCGAGGAGGTCAAAGTGGAGGTGGATGCCGAGTTCGAAGCGAAGTAAGTTTTGGGGGTTAGGTTCATCCGACAATCCAAAAACCCAAAACCTAAAACCATCACAATCAGTGAAATACCTTCCATTCATTCTACTCCTGTTGCCATGCGCTTTGCCTGCTCAGTCACCGCATTTTCGGTCGTTGAGCGTGGGCGAAGCCTACCCCGGCGCAAGGGTGGAGCGAATGTACCAAGACCGGGACGGGATGATTTGGTTCGGGTCGTCGAAAGGGCTTTTCCGCTTCGACGGGCTGGACTTCCTGCTGCTGGCCAAACCGGACTCCACCAACCAACGGGTGAGGGCAATTTTCCAAGACCAAAAAAAACAGCATTGGGTCGGATACGACGACGGCTCGATTTGGCGACTGAAAGGCGACAAACTTACGCCCTGGCTACCCGAAGAGGGCACGCCCAAAGTTGCCATCACGGGCATCGGGGAGGACAGCGCCGGGCAGCTCTGGTTCGCCACTTACGGCGAGGGTGTGTACTGCTTCGACGGCATCCGGTTGCACAATTTCGACACCGACGACGGCCTGCTGGGCAACGAAATCTACGTGCTGACCAAAGGCCCAGATGGCCGAATCTGGCTCGGCACGGACGGCGGCATCAGTGTTTGCAGTTTTAAAAAAGGTCAAAAAACCGTGGATAACCTGACCCGGAAGGACGGTTTGCCCGACGAAATCGTACACGAACTGCTACCCGATAGCCGGGGAAACATCTGGGTGGGCACTTACGACAAGGGCATTTGCCGCTACAACCCTCGCAAACGGCAGTTTGACTTCCCGCTCAAAGATTGGCAAAACGGCATCGTGAACCACTTGGCCATTTTCGAGCAAAACGAAATCTGGATCGGCACAAACGACACTGGCATCTGGCGCTACTCGCTGCAAGATGGCAGCCTTCGGCAGGTTAGTTCGTTTGAAAAATCAAAGGTTTACGACCTGCTCAAAGACGCCGAGGGCAATATCTGGACGCTGACCAACACCGAGGGCATCAGCTTCGCAACCCGCCAGTTCGAACTGCTGCCCACGGCGTTCAAGAACGTGCAGGCGGTTCTTTGCGACCATGAAAACAACCTTTGGGTAGGCACGCAACAAGGGCTTTTCCAGCAAAGAAACAACAGCGAAACATTCGTGCCTTGGCTGCAAAACCTGCAACTGAACGTAGTCAGTTTGTACCAAGACAAGTTCGAAAATATCTGGGTCGGCACTTTCGACAAGGGCGTATTTTGCCTTGACCCCGTGAGCGGACAAATGAAGCAATTCACTGAATCACAGGGACTTACAAGTAACAGCGTACTTTCGATTGACGGCATAGGCAACTACATCTGGCTGGCTACGCTGGGCGGCGTGACGGAAATCGAGAACGGCGTGAACCTGATTTTTGAAGCCTCGCCAACAATTCATCGCTTGGACAAAGAGGACGGGCTGTCCACCAATTTTATCTACAAGGTCTTCGTGGACAGCAAAAAACGCACTTGGTTCGGCACCGACGGGCAAGGCATCAGCCTGCTCCAAAACGGCAAAATCTACAACTTCAGGGCGTACAAAACCACCGACCCCGCTACTGGCAAGCAGGTTGAAAAGGAGCTAAAAGCCGTTTACTCGCTCACGGAAGACGCACGTGGCCACATCTGGCTGAGCACGGCCACCGAGGGCATTTTCGAGTTCGACGGGCAAGCCTTCAAACACCTGGCAGTGAAGGAGGGCATACGTGACCTCGCCATCACGAGCCTCGCTACTGATGCCAACGGGCAGGTCGTGGTGGTACATCCGAGTGGCATTGACTTGCTCACACCAGCAACGCACCACCTGATTTACTACGATGAAGAAATAGGGTTGACGAACATCGAGCCGAACCTGAACGCCATTTGTCGGGATGGTTTTGGCAATGTCTGGATGGGCATTCGGAACGGCATTTTGAAGTACACACCGCTGAAAGAACCGCTGGAAATTCACCCCAAAACGCATTTGCATCGTATATCCGTGGCTTTTCAAGAGGTTGATTTTCAAAATATTAGTGAGTTCAACCACCGAGAAAACAACATCGTGTTCGAGTTCTTCGGATTGTGGTACACCGACCCTGCCTCGGTGCGGTACCGCTACCGACTGCGCGAATACGATCCCGACTGGTTGGCCACCAAAGACCGCCAAGTCAGCTACTCCAGCCTGCCACCGGGCAAGTACACCTTCGAAGTGAGCAGCACAGAGAACGAGGCTTGGAGCGACGAACCCGTGGTGAGCTATTCGTTCGAAATCATGCCCCCCATCTGGCGCAGGTGGTGGTTTGTGCTGGGCTGTGTGGTAGTTGGCGCAGGCCTGTTTTTTTGGTACCAAAAAACACGGGACAGGCGCTTGCAACGGGTCAATTTGCTCGAGAAAGAAAAGGCCGAGAGCGAATTGGCCACCCTGAAAGCGCAAATCAACCCACACTTCCTGTTCAACAGCTTCAACACGCTGATTGCCGTCATCGAGGAAGATACCAAGGCCGCCGTGGAGTACGTGGAACGGATGTCCGATTTTTACCGCTCCATGATGCAACTGCGTGACAAAGAAGTAATTACGCTGGCCGAAGAGGTGGAACTGGTGCATAACTTCGGCTACCTGCTCCAGAAACGCTACGGCGACAACTTCCGGCTTGTCATCCAGCTTGACGGAAAAGAAGAGGGGTTCATCGTGCCGCTCACTTTGCAGATTTTGGTGGAAAACGCCGTGAAGCACAACGTCATTTCCAAGCTGAAACCCCTGACGGTAGAAGTGAAAATCGAGGAACCTGACTACCTCACCGTGAGCAACAATTTCCAACCAAAACTAAAACCGGAAGTATCCACGGGCTTCGGGTTGGCCAGCCTGCGGCGGCGCTACGAGCTGCTGACGGGCAGGAAGGTGAAGGTGGAAGAGACCGGGGCATTTTTCAAGGTCAGCGTACCCATCGTGCCCTCGTAGGTGTGAAAATATTCAATTCAAAAAAGACATCAAATACACGCAACGCATGAAAGTTCTCATCATCGAAGACGAAGCCGCAGCAGCCCGCAGGTTGGCAAACCTCATCCACGAGATTGACCCCGGCATCGAGGTCGTTGACCAACTCGACAGCATCGAAGGCACTGTTCAGTGGTTCGAGCAGCGGCCCATGCCCGACCTGATTTTTATGGACATCCACCTCGCCGATGGGTCGAGCTTTGAGATTTTCAAATTCGTGAAACTGGAAAAACCTGTCATTTTTACCACCGCCTACGACCAGTACGCCCTGCAAGCCTTCAAGGTCAATGCCATTGACTACCTGCTGAAACCGCTCAAAAAATCGGAGCTGGAGCAGGCCATCGGCAAATACCGCAACCTGCAAAAACCACCAGAAATGAACTACCAAGCCCTCGCCAGCAGCCTCCAGACGGACAAGTACAACACCCGTTTTCTCATACGTTTCGGGCAAAACATCAAGGTCATCGAGTTTCGGGACGCCGCCTATTTTTACACGGAGGACAAAATCACGTTCATCGTAACGAAGGAGGGCAAGCGCTACCCCGTGGAACCGTCGCTCGAAAAACTGGAAGAAATGGCCGACCCACGGGCCTTTTTCCGCATCAACCGTCAGTTCATCGTCAATATCGAGAGCATCAAGGAGATGTACGCCTATTCCAAGTCGAGGGTGAAACTGCTGCTCAGTCCACCCACCGACAAGGAGACGGTCGTGAGCACCGAGCGCTCGCCTGCGTTCAAGAAGTGGCTGGTGGGGAAGGAGGGGGAGTGAAGTTGGCAGTTCGACAGTGGGCAGTTGGCAGTCAGGCGGCAGTTGTTTTGTCAATGCAAAGCTGAACGGCACTGGACTTCAAGACTGCAAGGCTGCAAACTGACTGCACACTGCCCACTGTCGAACTGCCAACTTCAAACCTGCCAACTAAATTTGGGATTTCGGATTCGGGGTCGTAATCTTCGCCCATGAAATCTTTTGCTCAACAGATTTTCTGGTTTTGCGCCGCAATCTTGCTGGTGGTCGTGCTGGCCTTCCCACGATACGCCCGGCCAGGCACCGAAGCCACGCTGGCCTGGGACGTGAGCGGCTACTACCTCTACCTGCCCGCCCTGTTCATTTACGGCGATTTGGAGCGGGTGGCTTTTCTGCCTGAAATCATCGAAAAATACCAGCCCAGCTTCTCGCCCGACCAAGCTTTTCCCATCGAAAATGGCAACCAAGTGATGAAATACTCGGCGGGCATGGCGGTGCTCTACTCGCCGTTTTTTGCCATCGGCCATGCCGCTGCGAAGCTCACCGGCTACCCAGTGGACGGGTTCAGCCTGCCGTACCAAGCGGCCATCCACCTCGGCGGGGTGCTGGCGGCCATTTTGGGGCTTTTCTTCCTTCGGAAAACGCTGCTGCGCTACTTCCCCGACCGCACCGTGGGCTGGACGCTGCTGCTCATCGCCCTCGGCACCAACTTCTTCAACTACGCCACCTTCGATGCCGCCAACGCACACGGTTGGCTGTTCATGCTGTTGACCCTGCTCACCCACCTGAGCATCCGCTGGCACGAGCGGCCAACGCTGCCATTGGCACTGGGCATCGGCGCTTGCATCGGGCTAGCGGCACTGGTGCGCCCAACCGAGATACTCTTCGCCATCGTACCGCTGCTCTGGGGCGTGGGCAGTGTTGCCAATTTGCGGGAGCGACTGTCCTTCTTCAAAAACAACTTCGCCCATCTGCTCGCTGCGGGCCTCGTCACGGGAGCCATTGGTGCCATTCAACTGGCCTACTGGAAATACGTGAGCGGCCACTGGTTTGTGTACAGCTACGGCGACCAAGGCTTCAGCTTCCTGCACCCGCACTTCGTGGATGTGTTTTTCAGCTACCGCAAAGGCTGGCTGGTGTACACCCCGCTGATGGCGTTTGCGCTGGTTGGGCTTTTGCTCCTGACCCCTAAAAGTGAACCCACAGAAGCAAGAGCCAATCCAAACATGATGTTGACAGTTCACAGTTCACAGCTCACAGTTCTTCTTTTTTTCCTCCTCAACACCTGGGTCGTTTGCGCTTGGGACATCTGGTGGTACGGCGGCGCTTTTGGGCAGCGGGCCATGGTGCAGTCGTATCCACTGCTTGCGTTTCCACTTGCTGCATTTTTGGTTTTTGTGGACAAAAAAAATTGGCGAAAATGGACGTTTGGGGCATTGATGACAGGCTGCCTAGCCCTCAATCTTTTCCAAACCTACCAAGCTCACTGGGGCCCGTGGGAGCCTGACGCAATGAACCGGGCGTACTACTGGCGCATTTTTGCGAAACTGGAAAACGACCCGTGGGACAAGCTGCTGCTCGATACGAAAGAGGGATTTTTCGGAGAAAAAAAGAACGTGCAATCGCTGTACTCCAATGATTTTGAAGCAGTTGCGGACTCGCTCGGCATGAGCCGTGCATTTGCCCACAGTGGCGTATGGTCATTGGCAGCGAGCCCAACCGTGGAGTATTCGCAGAGCATCACGATACCCCGCCCAGCCAGCCTCTCAGCGGGCGACTGGCTGCACATCGGAGGTTGGTTTTACGGTGAGCAATTGGAGCACGACGCTTGGCGAATGCCGCAGTTGGTCGTGCGCTTCGAGCTAGCCGGGCAGGTGGTTCGGGAGCGGGCGCTGCGTCCCTTTCGGGTGATGCAACCGGGCCAATGGCTAGAAGTGGGCATGGACATTCGGACACCCCACAAGGACTTCGATACCATCAAAATTTTTGTTTGGAACGCTGGCAGCCGAGCGGGGATGTGGCTGGATGATTTGAAAATTGAAACTTTTAACGACTGATGAAAATTGAATTTATCTACAGAAGCAGGCACTTTACTGCCGACCTCTCCAACCCGCTCGACCTCTCCATCCCGCTGCAGGACGGACTTGAAAACCCCAATTGCTTCTGGGCACCGCCCGTGGAGTTCTCGCCCGTGAAGGCAGGCAGCTTCGTCGGCTCGACGGTGCTGGGCGGCCCGGTCAACTTCATGAACGTGCGCCTGAATCCGCATGGCAACGGCACACACACCGAGTGCGTCGGGCATATTGCGAAGGAAAAATTCACCATCAACCAGTGCTTGACCCGCTTCCATTTCTTGGCAAAACTGGCCACCGTTTACCCCACAAAAATGCCGGACGGCGACCGGGTGGTACTGCGCAGACAATTGGAAGAAGTGTTGCAGCAGGGCGAGGCCGAGGCATTCATCTTGCGCACCATGCCCAATGACGACCGCAAGCTAACGGCCAACTACTCCGGCTCCAACCCGCCCTACCTCCACCACGAGGCCGTGGATTGGCTGGTGCAGTGCGGCGTCCAGCACCTGCTGCTCGACCTGCCCAGCGTGGACCGGGAGGAAGACGGTGGGAAACTGCTGGCGCACCGGGCATTCTGGCGCTATGATGGCGATTTTGACAGCATCCGAAAAAATTGCACAATATCCGAAATGATTTATGTTGAAAATAAAATCCAAGACGGACTATATTTGTTGAACATCCAAATTGCAAGTTTCGAGCTGGACGCCAGCCCCTCAAAGCCAGTGATATACTTGGTAGACGGCCCACGGTAGACGTTGGACGGTCTGCCGTAAACCGTCAACCGTAAAATGTATCCACAGTCAAAATACCGCTCCAAGCTGTACCGTGACTACCGGGCGATAGAACCGGGCGAGTGGCGGAAGCTGGTGCATTTTTATGAAGAAAACGAAGCTGAGATACGGGCGCTGGACTTCGAAGAGTACTTTGAATTGATGAACGCTTACACCAACGCACTCTTCGAAATTGGGTCTTGGCAAAAGCACCTGCTCATGGCCGATGCCGTCATCGAGGCCAGCATTCAAGAGAATATCGGGGAGTTTCAGGGCGAAGACGTTTTCCAAAATACGCTGTTCCGTAAGGCAGCCTCTTGTTACCAACTGTACGAGCCAGAGCGCACCGAGTACATCCTGCGAGAGCTGCTCCGCATCAATCCAAAGCACACTGATGCTTCCCTTTTTTTGAAAAAATGCCTGCGTACCATGCGCCCATGGCTCGTGCGTCAAACAAGGGCATTGGCTGTTTTGCTGTTCTTCTTGGCGGCAGCCAACATCTTGCTGGAGTTGTTTGTGGTGCGCAATTTTTACGAACACCTGACCCGCACCGTGCAATTTCTTTGGTGGGGAATATTGGCGCTTGGCGCCCTCGTGCTTGCTGGCGGGGAGCTGCTGCACTACTTGCGCTGCGACCGGGAGGTTGAGAATTTCGTGCGGGGGGTTCGGGCCAGACGGCTGCGTTAGCATTTTACCCGCCAAACCGCCCCAGCAAATCCGCCAGTCGCCAACAATCCTTGAAGCTGTTGTACATCGGAACGGGGGCCACCCGAATCACGTTCGGCTCCCGCCAATCGGCAATCACGCCATTTTCTGTGAGGTAATCGAACAGCTTTTTCCCCTCCGCTCCCGTCAGGATGGAAAGCTGCGCCCCACGTTCTTCTGGATTCTTTGGCGTGATGATGTGGAAGCGCCGAGGGAGAGCGGAATTCATTCCGCTTGACTTGTGTACTTGTTCGGCGGAATCAATTCCGCCCTCCATGTCCAAGCGCTCAATCAAATATTCAAGGTAGGCAGTCATTTTCAGGCTCTTTTCCCGAAGGACGTCCATGCCCACCTCGTCGAACATGTCGAGACTGACTTTGTGGGCGGCCATGCTGAGCACTTGCGCATTGCTCAATTGCCAGCCAGCAGCGCCGAGCATGGGCTTGAAGCCCTTTTTCATTAAAAAACGGCTCTCCTCATCGTGGCCCCACCAGCCAGCGAAGCGGGGAAAATTGGGGTCGTTCCCATGTTTTTCATGCACAAAAATACCGCTGGGGCCTCCGGGGCCGCTGTTGAGATACTTGTAGCTGCACCAGCAGGCGAAGTCTACACCCCAATCGTGGAGGTGGAGCTGGAGGTTTCCGGCGGCGTGCGCCAAGTCGAAGCCTGCGTAGGCACCCACGCTGTGCGCCTTTTCCGTGATTTTTTTCATATCAAAAAACTGCCCTGTGTAGTAGTTTACGCCACCAAACATCACGACTGCCACCGATGCACCATGTTGCTCGATAGTTTCGAGGATGTCCTCGGTGCGGAGGGTTTCCTCTCCGCCCCTCGGCGCAATCTCCACCACCGCATCGGCAGGGTCGAAGCCGTGCAAGCGGGCCTGCGTCTCCATCGCATACATGTCGGAGGGGAAGGCCCCAGCCTCCATCACGATTTTGTAGCGCTCCTTGGTGGGGCGATAGAACGAGGCCATGAGCAGGTGCAGATTGGTCGTGAGGGTGTTGGCCACCACCACCTCCGACTCCAGCGCCCCAACGAGGCGGGCGCTTTGCGGCTGCAAGAACTTGTGGTAGTGCATCCACGGCATTTCGCCCCGGAAGTGACCTTCGACGCCGTGCTCCCGCCATTGCTTCAACTCACGGCGAAGGGCTTTTTCCACGCCGTGCGGCTGCAAGCCAAGCGAATTGCCGGTGAAGTAAAGCACGTTCTTGCCGTTGTGCTTTGGGAAAAAGAACCGCTGGCGGTATGGGCGCAGGGTGTCGGCTTTGTCAAGTTGTTGGGCGTAGGCGAAAGTGGGTTGGAAATTCATGCCGCAAAAATAATCAAAACAAGCTCCCCTGCTCCCCGTAGCTCATCGGGTTCTCCAGTTCGAGCAGTTTTCGCTTCATGTCGAGGCCGTAGAAGTAGCCTTGCAGGTCGCCATCCTTAGCGATGACCCGGTGGCAGGGGATGATGATGGCGATGGGGTTGGAGCGGTTGGCCAGCCCCACTGCCCGCACGGCGTCTGGGTTGTTCAGGCGCTTCGCAATGGCCGAGTAGCTGGTCGTGTGTCCGTAGGGGATTTCGAGGAGCAGCCGCCAGACGCTTTGGTTGAAGGTCGTGCCAGCAGAGAAGTCGAGTGGCAGGTCGAACTCGGTGCGCTGCCGGTGGAAGTACTCGCTGAGTTGCCGGGCAGCCTCAATGACGTGCTCTGGGCCGTCGTGCCAGTCCTCCGGCGGAACTTCTTGATTCTGAAGCAGTTGCACAGCGGTGATGGCGTGTTCATTTGCCTCAATCTTGAAGCAGCCGAAGGGGGAATGATAGTACGCTGTGTGCATCATTTTTGCTCAAACTTCAGGCTCCCAAACCGGTACCCCCTGCCCCGTTCGCCGAGTACAGCCATCTCCCGCTTACCGATTTGTTTGCACATTTTGGGCCGCACGGTCACGCTGGCGTCCCGGTTGCTGCTCAAGGGATAGACACTTACCTCACCCTTGATGTTAATTTGTGCCAGTGCCACCACGCTGTTGTTGCCACCTGTATAAGTGTAGAGCTTGCCGTCATCCCGTCCGAAGTTGCGGCCATCGTCGTTGAAGAGGAAAAAGAAGCCATCACGGGTAGTGGCCATGGCGTAACTGGAGTAGTAGCCGCCGTCGTTGCGGGTTTCTTGCCGCTTGGAGATGCGGGAAGACCACTCGATGTTGCCGTCAGGGCTGATGTTCACCACGATGATGTCGTTGTAATGATAGTAGTAGTCCACCTCCGACCTATTGTAGCGGTTGTAGTAAAATGGGTCGTAAAACGGCGAGTAATAGGGGTTGAAGAACCCATAATTTGGGTTGTTGTAATCTTGCTCCACGAAGTACTGCTCGGCCACCAACACGGCCCCACCATCGCTGCGCAGGATTAGCTCATCGAGGGAGTAGTCGTACAGTTCCGGCGCACGGCGGGCGTCGTTTTTTTCCACTGCTTCCAATGCCTTTTGCTTGTTACGGTCGGACATGAAGGCCGTGAGGAAGTCAAATTCAAACGGCGTTGCCTTGCGGTTCTCGATAGCCCGCCCCCTGGGGTCGAGTTGAAAAAAATACGTGCCTTTGATGCTGTAAGTGCCACGCTCGGAGTAAAATCCTGCAAAAATGAGCTTGCCATCTTTGCCGATGCGGAAGGTCAGGTCGGTGAGGAACTTGTCCTCCAAATCAATGCGATACTCCTCGAAAGTGGTGCCGTTGTCCATATAGGCCAACGTGACGTACCGGTAGGTAGGGTTGCCCCTGCGGCGCCATTTGGCCCCGTCTTCGTACAGCACACCGAGGAGGAAGACGTTGCCGTCGTCGTCCAAACGATAGTCCTCGACGGTGAACTGGTCGTCGTTATAGGGCAGGATGATATTTTTCTCCCAAACAAGGTTGAAATTTTGGTCAAAAACCCGAAAGCCGAAACGCTCGGGGTTCTTCTTCTCATACGGCAACTCGTTGTAAACCAACAACTTGGTGCTGTCCTTTGAAATACTGTACGCAAAACTGCCTTCCACTTCCTTGTTTCGGGCCTCGGTTTCGCAAATCATGTCGAGCGTCTTGCCCGGCAGCAGCGTCTTGGGGCTGAGTTCCTGTTTGAAAAGGTAGTTGCGCTTTTTGGCGGTGTTGTTGAACGAGGTGAGCAGGTAGAGTTTGTTGCCAAACCAGAGCACGTCCTCGAAGTCACGCTGCTTGCGCTTGTACTTGAGGTCCAGCTCCTCGGAGCGAACCAACTTCATGTCACGGCTGAAAAACTCCAGCCAGACCTTGGGCTTGGCGTTAAGGTTCCGAAGCACTTTTTGGCGAAGGATGTAAAAACCCTCGGAGGAAATGCCTACCACCTTGGTGGCCACGGTGTTGCCAGGTTCGCCGTTGTCGTTGCCCCAAGTGAGGGTGGCAGGAGCATCTTTTTGAGCCATCGCCAAGCCATTGTAAAAACAGAAAAAAGTGAGTATGAATAAGGCTTTTAGAATGTATTGCCGCATGTTGTAAAACTTTGTTTTTTGTGTGCTGCCAAGCGTAGGCAGGGTTATTTTAACCGACTTCCGTCAAGTTGAAAATGGACGGTACGCCAAAGGTAGAAAAAATTGAAACCGCTGAAGATGAAACAGCCTCAACGGTACTTTGGCTCAACCATTGGAAAAAATTAACGTCATTTTGACGCTTGTTTATACCTTCGGCTGAAATTCTGGGCCCATGTTTTACAGGAAATCTGCAATTTTTTTGGCTGTATTCTTTTGGTTGGCAACCGTCCTTGCCCAGCAGGATTCGTTGTTGCTGCACCCCGAAAACCTGGCCGAAAAGGATATTTATACCCCTCTCGAAAAGGCGAGCAAAAACGTGAAAATTATCTCCGGCAGCCGCTTTCCCATCTCGGCAGCGGACTTGCCGTTCAGCAGCCACATCATCACAAGGGAAGAAATCAGACGCAACGGCTACGAGACCCTCGTGGACGCCCTTAAAATGGTGCCTGGCTTTCGGGTAAGCCAGCCCGGTTCAGCCACCGAGGGCGAGACCTTTCTCATGCGGGGCCTGCTAGGGAACACCTACGCCAAAATCCTCATCAACGACGTGCCCGTGAAACCTTCCTTCGTGGCCTCGATGCCCATCGGGGCGCAACTGCCCGTGAAGGAGGCCGAACGCATCGAAATCATTTACGGCGCTGGGGCGGCACTCTACGGCTCCGATGCTTCGGCGGGCGTCATCAACATCATCACACGGGAGTCGGACAAGCCCGTGTTCATGCAGGCCGACCTCTCGGTGGGCGGTGGGGTGTACAGCAGCGTGAACGTGATGTTCGGCGGGCGGCTGGGGCGTGACAAGCGCATCTTCAAGTACCTGGCCTACGGCTCCAACGTGCTGTTCGAGAACCGCAATATCTTCTACGACAAGGGCTACAACTACCTGCCCTCGACCTATACTTCCGACAGCAACTACGTGAAATTCCCCAACTACGGCGGCTCCTTTGACGACCCCATCATCACCAATACGCCCCACCTCAGTCGCAAGTTTGGGTTCAACATCAAGTACAAGCGCCTGACGTTGTCGGCAGAAACGATGTACCGTCGCGACCACAGCTCACTCGGATTGAATCCCGTGGCCTACTCCTATCGCAACCCGCAGACCTTCACCGGGGAGGCCATCATGAAGTTCAACCTCAATCTTTTTACAGAAAAGGAAAAGAAAAACCGCAAAACGGACTTCACCTACATCCGCTACAACCTCGACAGCCGCTCGTCCATCCTGCCCGTGCAAAACCGTTTGTCGCTGATGCTGGAAAATGCGGCCAGGGCCAGGTCAACCGCTGGCGGGGACAGCACTTTGGCCATTTTCAATAAATTCTACGAGCGCTACCTCAACGGCTTGCGTTATATGTTCGGCAGGTCGGACGAAGGGCGCATCGAACACGTGAGAAACTACCGACTGTTCAAGTACATGACGCTGACGGCGGGCGCCAACGTAAAACTGGCCATCGGGCGGCCATTCACGGCCTACTTGAGCAGGCCATTTGCTGAAATCGGGACTGACATCTTTGACTTGAACGGTAGCTTCGAATCTGATAGTTTGACCTTTCCCATCGCCACCCGCTTGACTGGGCACTTCGAGTTCAATGGTTTTGGACAGCTTTTTTACAACGGGAAGAAGTTCAACCTCGCTGGGGGCGCCAATTATTCTTCTTACCAAATCGGGCTGGATGGCGAGACCGAGGGCAAGTTCAAGAACCTATCACCCCGCATTTCCGGTCTTTGGAAAATCACGGAAACCGTGAACGTCCGCACCTCGTGGGGAGTAGCCTTCCGAGCACCAAACCCCTACTATCAAAGCCTAACTTACGAGGTTTTCTCGCCAAATACTCCCGTCGTAAGGCGTTCGAACCTGCCCATTGCCCCCGAAAAAACCATCTCTTGGGAGAGCGGCATCCGCTGGAAAACCGAGAACGACCAAGTGAGTGCTGACTTGACTTGGTTCTACAACAATACCTCACGCCTGCTGCGCTATGGCAGGGCCGAGCAGTTTCTTGATAGCGATTCCGTCTATTTTGGGCAAATAGGCTATTCCAACCTTGAAAAATCTACCATCCGGTACACGGGCGGGCAAGCAACGCTCTTCTTTTCGCCGGAAACAGCGGGCAAGCAGGCATACGATGGCCTGTTGAGCTACTCCTGGGTGAAATCGAAACTAGAATCTGGGGACTTCGGCATCCTGAACTACGACATCCAACAGTTCAACGGGCGCATTTTGCAGTTCCGCAACAGCTTTTATCCCCTCAAAAAATCAACCGTGATACTCGACGTCATCCGTTACAAAAATGCGGGCATCACTTCGGGAGTGAACCCGAAAAACAAGTTCTGGACCGTGGACCTCGTTTGGCGGTATGCCTTCACCGACCGTTTTGACAGTTACCTAAAAATCGTCAACCTATTCGGCAAGGAATACTCCGGCATTCAACCCAACGCCGACCCCCACGACCTGCTGCGATACAACCCCCAGACCGGCTTTTTCCTCCGTTTGGGCATGAACTATTTCATCGAATGAGAAACTTAATTTTCACACTGCTGCTTGGGCTGCTGCCAATGGCGGTTGGGGCCACGGTGGAGTTGGACACCATCAAGACGCTCAGCGAGAGCGCCCTAGCTGCCAATCCTGCCGTGGAGGAGCTGCGCCTCGCACTGTACGACCTGCGGCTGGCAGAAAAGAACAGCCGCACCCCCGACCACTTGGCGGCCTGCCTGCGCATTGGCCGAATCTACGAGCGGGAAAAATACTACACCAGAGCTGTTAAATATTTTCAACAGGCGGAGGTGCTGGCTCAAAAACTGGGCGACGAACCTGCCCTGCGCTCCATCCAATGGCAAACAGCCAATGCCCTGCTCAACGACGGGAAATTCAGCAATGCACACGAGGCTTTTCTTCAATTGTTGGGCGTACACGAAAATGCAGGGCGCTACGAAGAACAAGTGCGCACCCTCGAAAAGCTGGCGCAAACAAGCATTGCCATCTCCAATTTCCAAAAAGCAGTTGATTACTACTTGAAAATCAAGCAGTTGGCGGAGCGGAAGAACGACCCCACTACCATGGCCACCGCCCTGAACAACCTCGGCTTTACTGCCAATCGCCAGCAGGATTTCAAAGCAGCGGTGGACTATTTCTCACAAGCAGAGGCCATTTACCAAGCCAATCCCAAGCTGAAAACCAACTATGTTTACACCAATCTCGGCATTGCTTGGAACAACCTCGGCGAGTCTGGCCAGTCGCTGAAAAACCTGCAACGGGCCGACAACGGACTGGAGGACAAAAGCTATGTACAGCACCTCATCGCCTCCATTTACCTCAAAAACAAGGACATCTACAACGCCTTGAAATACAACGAATTGGCCATCGAGAGCGCCAAGAAATCGAAAAATGCACAGGTGGAATGTGATGCTTTTGACGCTGCATCGCTTATTTACCAGCAGCTTTTTGAGTACGACAAGGCCCTTGATTTTTACAAAAAACACCTCAGCCTGAAGGACAGCCTGCTGCGGGAAGAACGCCTGCGCCTGCAAAACATGGAGGCCCTGCACTCCCTGCTCGAAAGCACTGAAAGCGAGACCATCCAGGGCCTCAGCGAAGAGGAATTGCGCCAACTGGCCGTGGCCAAACTGCAAGCCGACAACGAGCGCTTCCAACTCGAAGCCACCAACCAGCGCCTCGATGCCGACCGGAAGGAAAAGGAACTCTCGCTGCTGCGCAAAGACCAGGAAATCAAGGAAGCTAACCTTCGCTCTGCCAACTTGGAGGCCGAGCGAAACCGGCAGGCGCTCAAGCTCGCCACGCAGCAATTGCTGGCAGCAAAAAAAGACCGGGAAATCGCCACGTTGGCCCAGCAGAACGAATTGGACAGCCTGAAAGCCGCCCGCCAGCAGGCCGAATCGCAGCAAGAGATTGCCATGCTGGAAAGCCAGAAGCAGTTGGACAACCTGAAAATCCAGCAACAGGAAAGCTTCCGGAAAACGGCCACTTGGATTGGTCTGCTGGGCGGTGCCTTCATGGCGCTGATTGCCGGTAGCTGGCTCTATGGCCGCCGACTGAACAAGCGATTGGCTGCGCAAAACCAGCAAATCGAGGCGCAAAAGCAGGAGATTGACATCGAGCGCACCCGTGCCGAGGGCTTGTTGCTAAACATCTTGCCCACCGAAGTAGCCGCCGAACTCAAGCAAAAAGGAAGCGCCACGCCGCAGCATTACGACAGCGTGAGCGTGCTTTTCACCGATTTTCAGGGGTTTACGAGGATTTCATCCACCATGCACCCAACCGAGGTAGTGCAGGAGCTGAACGAGTTTTTCCTCGACTTCGATGAAATCTGCGAGCGGCACAACCTCGAAAAAATCAAGACCATCGGCGACAGCTACATGTGCGCCGGGGGGTTACCCATCGAGAACAAAAACCACCCGAAAGACGCCGTGGAAGCGGCACGTGAAATGCTCAGGGTCGTGGAGCGGCACAACGCCAAGTTGGTCAGCACGGGCAAATCGCCGTGGCGCATCCGCATCGGCATCCACACGGGCGAGGTGGTGGCCGGAGTGGTCGGCAGCAAGAAGTTTGCCTACGACATCTGGGGCGACACCGTGAACACCGCCAGCCGCATGGAAAGCAACTGCCCCGCCGGAGAAATCAACATCTCTGAAGCCACCTACAAGCTTGTCAATCAAGCATTTACCTGTGAATTCCGGGGCGAGGTAGAGGTGAAAAACAAGGGGAAAATGGGAATGTACCTCGTGAAGTGAGTAGAATTATTTTGGGAAAGTGAAAGAAACATGACCCTACTGCGTAGCAATAGTTGAAACCCGAAAAACAATTATTGCTAACTTAAAAAGTAGAGTCATGAAAAAGCAAATTTTTAAATGTACTGTCAGCATGGCCGCTTTGGTATTGTTTGCCATGCTTTTTACAAGCTGCGAAACGGACGCTAGCGAAATCGCTCAAATGAGCAACCTGAAAGCAGCCACCGCCCTCAACGACATAGCTGCTGCGACTCCCACCAGCAATTTCGATGCAACCCAAGTCTGCAATTGTCTTTTGGAAAATTACCCTTTCGAGGAGCTGTCGGCAGCCGAGGTAGATGCGCTATTGTTCATGCGGGAAGAAGAGAAACTGGCGCACGACGTTTATATCGGGATGAAAGCGAAATGGGGTGTCAATATTTTCTCCAACATCTCCAACGCCGAGCAACGCCACATGGACGCCGTTCTTTGCCTCATCAACAAGTATGACTTGGACGACCCTGTTGGCAGCAACGCTGTCGGCGCATTCAACAACGCCAATTTGCAGCTCCTCTACAACAACCTGATGACCCAAGGTTCGGCTTCGTTGAAAGAGGCGCTGAAAGTAGGTGCGACCATCGAAGACCTCGACATTGCTGACCTGCTTGAGCGGACGCCAAACATGGACAACAAGGACATCATCGTAGTCTTTTCTGAGCTGACAAAAGGCTCTCGCAACCACCTTCGTGCCTTTAACCGCAACTTGGTGAAACAAGGTGAAACTTACGTTCCCCAGTACATCAGTCAGGTGCTTTTTGACGAAATCATCAACTCGCCAAAAGAAACTGGCGGCAGCACCTGCGTCGGGACATGTACTGGCAATGGCCCCGGAAACGGGACTGGCAACTGCAACGGCAGCGGCCCACAAGGCAATGGCAGCGGCAATGGTCCGGGCAACGGCAACGGGACTTGCGACGGCACTGGCCCCAATGGCAACAACGGCGGCGGCGGTAACGGCCCAGGCAATGGTGGAGGCGGAAACGGTGGTGGTGGCAACGGCCCAGGTAACGGCAACGGCGGTGGCAATTAGAAACACAGCCCCTTTGATGCAGTTATTGCACTGAAAGGTCATCATCGACTGCCCTGCCAATCATGGCAGGGCAGTTGTTTTTGCTTCAGTGACTTTTGTCTGCTTTTCTTGTTTTTGCGCAGTTTAATTTCCCCCCCCAACTTTGGCTTTCCTCCTTCCTGTGAAAAGGCAATCATGGTAGTTCCAAAAGAAATATGCGACCGGTACAGCGAACTGGAAATCATCCAGAAAGCACTCGTGGAAGTGGATTTTTTCTCCTGCCTGTACGAGCGCTATGAAGCTCGGCTGCTGCGCTACATCAAACGATTGGCACAAGTGACAGACACCGAGGCTGAGGACGTCTTGCAGGAATCATTCATCAACATCTGGAAAAACCTCCATGCCTTTGACCAAAGCCTGAAACTGTCCAGTTGGATTTACCGCATTGTACACAACCAAGCGGTTTCTGCTTTTCGCAAGAAAAAATCTTATGGCAAAGATGGAAAAGTGGCTTGGGACGATGCGTTCAACACCAGCATCCCCGACGATATGCCACAATCGGAAGAAGCGATGCTGGACATTGACCTTTCCATGCACGAGGTTTTGGAGCAACTGCCATTGCACTACAAAGAAGTCTTGATGCTAAAGTTCTTGGAAAACATGGGCTATGAAGAAATCTCGGACGTTCTGAAAATACCGGAAGGCACGGTGGCTACCCGCATCAACCGTGCTAAGAAAGCCTTCAAGCATTTGGCAGAAACGAAACACATCAATTTTGAACTATAAATTTTAGGCCATGAAAGGTTCAGAAAAACTCATCGAAGCCATCAAACAGCAGGATATCCAACCTGCACCCAAGTGGCGATTTTCCTTGAAGAACGGCTTGGCATGGATCGGCTTCTTTTTGGCTGCCGTGTTGGGTGCCATGGCTTTTTCCGTCATCCTGTTTGTCATCCAACAGACCGACTTCAGCATCGTCAACCACCTCTCACACTCCCGATTGGAAATGTTCTTGGGGCTTTTGCCTTTTGTTTGGATTGTCTTTTTGATTGTATTTTTGGGCATTGCGTTTTACAGCATTCAGCATTCCAAAAAAGGCTACAAATTTACGGCTGCAAAACTGGTGGGGTTCAGCGCATTGCTGAGCATCCTGTTGGGTACGCTGTTTTTTATTGGTGGCGGTGGCCATCAGTTGGAGCACGCATTTGCAGTGAACGTTGAACTGTACGAAAGTCTCCAACAAAAGAAAACCAAGCTCTGGTCAATGCCAGAAGATGGCTATTTGTCGGGGCAGATTGAGGAGGCAAATGCAACTTATTTCATGTTGAAAGACTTCAACAACAAGGTCTGGAAAATTCATTATGAATCAGCTTTTATCGCCCCAATCGTTCAACTGGAAAAAGGCGAAACCGTAAAATTGATTGGAAAAATGACATCAAAAGACGAGTTCACCGCCCAAGAAATCAGGCCGTGGGGAGGGCGTGGCAACCGAATGAGAGGCAATAATTAGAGGTCATTTGAAGCCATTGGTCATTGATTGCCAACGAATGCCTCAATGAAAAATAACCACAATGACATAACAACATCATGAAAGAAATCACCAATATAATTTCTGCTTACGACCGCCTCGACTTCACCAAACAGAAGGCGGCGCTTGCTACTGTCGTGCATGTGGCGGGGTCGAGCTACCGCCGGGAAGGTGCCCGGATGCTCATCGTGGACGACGGGCACTGGACAGGCGGCATCAGCGGCGGCTGCCTCGAAGGCGATGCCGTACGCAAGGCAAACATCGCCATCTTTCAACAAAAAACACGGGTGGTGCGCTATGATACTACCAGCGACGACCCATTCCAAATCGGCGTGGGGCTGGGCTGCAAAGGCATCATTGATGTGCTACTGGAGCCGATTGACCCCACCGACCCGCTCAATCCCGTGGAACTGCTGCGCACCGTGGCCGCACAGCGGGGTGATGCGGCGCTCGGCGTCGTGACCGAATCGAGCAGCCCGGGAGTGCCCGTTGGAATCCGATTGCTGTTGACAAAAAATGAACTGGTGGCCAATTTACCGCCGCAACATGCCGCTTGGGAACGGCTATCCCAAGCTGTGAACGAGGTGTACCAAACAGGCAAATCCCGACATACGGAAATGAACTGGCAAGACGGCCAAGTGGGCAAGTTCTTCGTGGAAATGATACCGCCGCCCATCCACTTGATTGCCCTCGGCAGCAACTACGACCTGCTGCCCCTGCTAGAAATCGGGCGGACGCTCGGCTGGCGGCTCACGGTGGTGGGGAGCCTCCGCAAAATCGGAAAACCCGTGTTTGAACTGGCGACAGTGGTGCCGGATTTGTCGCAACTGCCCGTGCCAACCGACGCTCAAACTGCCGCCGTTCTCATGTCGCATGACTACAAAACGGACTACCATAACCTCCTCGAACTCCTGCCGCTCGGATTACCCTTCATCGGCCTGCTGGGCCCCCGCAAGCGCACCGAACGCATCCTGGAGGAGCTGGAATCAGCGGGCATCCACCTCTCCCCTACCCAACTCAACAGCCTCCACGGCCCTGCCGGTCTGGACATCGGAGCCACAAGCCCCGAAGCCATTGCCCTGAGCATTGCCGCCGAAATACAATCGGTGTTTGGAAACCGAACGGGTGGCTCATTGCGGGAGCGCACGGCTCCCATTTACGACCGGAAAAGCCTCACCGAACATGCCTGAACAGCCTGCAAACATTGCCATCATCGTATTGGCGGCAGGTGCCTCCACCCGGTTGGGGCAGCCCAAGCAGCTGCTTCAATGGCAGGACAAAATCCTGCTCACCAGCATCTGTGAAACCGCATTGGCGATGGAAAACGGAGGTGTCATCGTCGTATTGGGTGCCCATTGCGAAGCCATCCAACCCACCATCGAGCACCTGCCGGTGCAAATCGTCATCAATGAAAAATGGAACGAAGGCATGGGTAGCAGCATCGCCTGCGGGATGAGCCATTTAACTCCCCATACCAACGCCGTGTTGCTGCTGCTCTGCGACCAGCCTTTTGTGAGCCAAGCGCTGCTGAACAATTTGATGGAAACATGGCGGGAGAGCGCCAAGCCCATCGTGGTTGCCCAATATGGCGATACTTTGGGCGTGCCCGCACTGTTTGACCACCGTTGTTTCGAGGAATTGTCGAAGCTGACCGGGCAGCAGGGCGCCAAGTCCCTGATAATGGCCAACCCCCAAGAAGTAGCTGCCGTGCCTTTTCCCGAAGGGGCGATTGACTTGGACACACCATCTGATTTGGAAGCCATCCAACAACGATATTTGGTCTATAACCTGACGACAGAAACACCTCGCTCCAAATGGTGAATTTATTTTCTTCAAAAAAACTTTGTGTTCCCAAAACTACCTGTATCTTTGTCGCCACATTCAAGCAATCGAGCTTGAAAATGTCAATATCGCGGGATGGAGCAGTTGGTAGCTCGTCGGGCTCATAACCCGAAGGCCGCAGGTTCAAGTCCTGCTCCCGCCACAACACAAACATAAGCCCTTGTGACTCAATCAGTTGCAAGGGTTTTTTGTTTTTGTGCATTTCTGTGGGAATAATTATTGCAGTTGTGGACTTTCCCTAAAGAAGCATCTTTAAAAAATCAATTTTTACTCAATGAAAAAGCTCTTAACACTCTCGGTTTTCACGCTAATTGCATTTGCAGCCCACGCACAGCAAAGAGCAGTTACAGAAACAGGACTTGAGGTACTACTCTTCGACGATGGAACTTGGACCTACCTAGATGGATCCCAAGCACTTGAAACGGAAATCCCCACCAACCCCAAAGCTTTTATAAAAAGCGACAAATCCTCTTTTTTATTGAAAAGCGTGAGAACCAACATGGGTATCTGGCTCGACCCAAAACAATGGTCATTCAAAAAATCGGAAGGCGAAGATGCAGCCGAGTATGAACTGAAGCTGAAAAAGGGCGATTTGTACGGCATGCTCATCACAGAAAAAATTGAAATATCCCTAGAATCTTTGAAAACAGCGGCCTACACCAATGCTATCGAAGCAGCACCCGATGTAAAAATCGTTCACGAAGAATACAGGACGGTGAATGGAATCAAGCTGCTGTTCATGCAAATGGAAGGCACCCTGCAAGGCATCAAATTCACTTACCTGGGATACTATTTTTCGGGAGAATCGGGAACCGTACAGCTCATCACTTACACTGCTCAGAACCTCGTGGAAGATTATCGTGCTGTTGCCGAAGAACTGCTCAATGGCCTTTCGGTAATCAAATAGCCAACATCTTTTTTGAACTATGTCGTAAGGAAAATCCCAGTTACTTAAACCTCCAGCACTGCCCTCGCCAGTGTGCCCTCCACACCTGCTATTTTAAGTGGCAAACAGATTAGGCGATATGAACCCGGCTCCACATGCCGCAGGTCCAGCCCTTCCACGATGACGGTTTCTTTGGAGAGCAGTATAACATGCGTCTCAAAAGAATCATGGTAAAGTTGGATGGAGAGATAGTCAATGCCTACAAGGTGAATACCGTTGTCCACGACCCACTGGGCGGCATCGGCGGTGAGGGCACAGAAGTCCTCTACGAAGGGGTGCGTGGGGTCGGCCCAATGGCGGGAGTTGTCAGTTTTGAAGAGCAGCTTTTCGGTGCCGGACGGCAAGTTGAGTGCTGCGAGGTCGGCAGCAGTGATGCTAGCCTTCCCACGGAAGTCCACCACTTGGCATGGCCCGATGAGCTTCTCCAACGGGATTTCGAGGGTGGTCTTGCCGCCATCTACGAAGTGCAACGGGGCGTCAATATGCGTACCCGTGTGACTGCCTACAGCGAGGTGCGTGACGTTGGCATCGGAGCCTTCGCTCATGCGCAGCTTGTGCGTAATACGGGGCTGTGGCTCACCCGGCCAGACCGGGAGTTGTGGGTTGACGGGGACGGAGATGTCGATGAACATGGTTGTGAATTATGAGTTATGAGATGGCTCACTTGTGGATTTTCGAGTAATCAATGCGGCGGCGTTCTTCCTCCTTACTTTCTTTTTTGCTGACAAAACCCTTGGGGTAATAGAATCGCTCCCGCACCTGGTTGTCCATTAGGTAGGACTGTTTGTAGCCCCGATAGGTTCCCCAAAACTGGTTGTAGCGGAAGAGCAGGATGTTGAAAAACTCCCGCAGGAACACACCATCGTGCAGCGCCTGCTGCCAATCGTGGCGGGCATTTTTCCAAAACAAAGTCAAGAAAGTCAGGAAGTTGAACGTCTCGTTCTTCTGAATCAGGCGCAGGGCGATGGCCTCCCGTCGGTAGCGGTTGAAGACGTTTTTCCAGCGCTCTTCGTGTACGTGGATGATGGTAGCCCCAGCTTGATAGGCGATGCGGTGGCCTTTGGCGAGCATCTTTTTGGCCCAGTCGAGGTCTTCTAGGCCGGTGAGCGACTCGTCGTAAGGCTGCTCAAGCCACAGGCTGCGGCGGATTGCGCAGTTGGCGTTGTTGCAGAACGGGTGCGGCTGGTTCATCGTGCTTTCCTCCGGAAACCACTTGGCGAAAATCTGGTGCTCGCTGTACTTGTTCAGCTCGCAGCCCCGCTGCTTGCCGTACACGAGTCCGATTTTTTCATCTTCCAGAAATGGTTTGAGCATCAATTCCAGCCAGTCGTTGTACACGGGGTAAACATGGGCGCTGGCGAAGAGCAGGATGTCGCCCGTGGCCGCCTCACAGCCCACGTTGAGGGCATAGCCAAACGAGAAATCTTGCGGTCGGATGCTGACAATTTTGGTGGGGAAATTAGAGGCAATGCTCACCGTGGCGTCCGTTGAGCCGGAGTCCACGACGATGATTTCGAGGTTTTTCACGGTCTGCTCCATCACCCCGGCGAGCAAACGCCCGATGTGCTTTTCTTCGTTGAAACAACGGATGATGAGGGAGATTTTCATGCGAATGGCTTTGCCAGTAATTTTCTTTTTGAAGGCCGCCTTCGGCGGCCTTCAAAAAGAAAAAAATGGTTTGTGGCTCAGCTTCGCCGAGCCACAAACCATTTTTACATTTAGCGTTTTCGGGCAAATATCGTGGTATGAATCGCCCATTTCGTGCCCAATTGGTATGGCTCCACCACGTTTTTGTCCCGGTTCACCCAGTCCAGCGAATAGCCTTTGTCCAGCAGCCATTGCGCCAGCGTGTCGGGGTTGTTCTCTGCCGTGGGGTGTACCTCGATAATCCAACTGTGGACGTCCTTCATTTCGTCAAGCGCCTGCGGGAGCATCACGAACTCGTGGCCTTCGATGTCCAGCTTCACCACCTGCGCATTGGGCATGAGAGCACTTAGTTTCCGGCCCTTCACCACCATGCCGCCCGATTCGGAGATGAAACCGTTGCTCTGGTTCGAGAAGCGGATGTCGGTCTCTTTCGTCGTGATGGCACACTGCTCGATGCGGCCCTTCAAGTGGTTGAGCGATAGGTTGACCTCCGTCAGCACGCAGTTCATGGGCATGGGGTCAATGGCAATCAGGTTGCAGTTGCCTTTTGCGCCAGCGCCAAACACCACGGAATATTGCCCGTGGTGCGAGCCACAATCGGCGATATTCTGGCCTTCCAGCGGGATATTTTTCAATACCCACTCGTACTCCAAGGTGGCGTACGGCTTCAGGGGGTCGTACCACTCCCTGGCCTGTTCGGTTCCATAGAAAAACCATGCGTCAATGCCCTTGATGTCCAGCTTTTTCTTGTATGGCTGAAAGTCGAAGTAGCGGCGTCGGATGCCATTTTTCAGTTTGTTGATTAAACCCATTTTTTGAACGATGAATGATGAACTATGAACTGTGAACTGTGAACTGCCGAGGCAAGTGTTCATGATTCACAGTTTATTGTTCACCATTATTCTGTTTTTCCAAATTTTGCGGCAATGGTAAGTAAAAGCTGCCAATCGGCTGGTTTCACGGCGATGATATTGCCCCACGATTTTTCGCCGTTGGCAAGCACGGGGTCAGTGACGAAGCGCCGCCATTTGTGCCCCTTGCCGTAATCTTCGAGGGGGTGCCATTCCGAAATCAGGATATTGTAGCCGTTGTTGGTGAGCAGGGCCGCCTGTTCAACGAGGTCGTAGCCGAGCGACTTGGCCTTGTGGTTGTCGTACTCGCAAACGATTACCCGTGGGTGCGATTTTGACCAGTCGTAGCCACGAAGCACGGGCAGGTCGTAACCTTCCGTGTCCGATTTTAAAAAGCTAACCTGCCGGATGTTGTGCGCTTGGCAGTAGGTTTTCAGTGTGGTGACCGGCACTTTGGCCACCAACTCGTGGGTAGTGTGGAAGTTGACCAAACTGCTGATGCCAGAAGAGACATCGCTGGAAAAAAAGGCCATTTCCGCCACTTCTTGGTCGCCGAGCGCCTTGGCTTCGACGTGTACCTTGGGGTAGTTTTTTGCCAAAATGCGCAGTGCAGCCAAGTTCTTGGGGTCGGGCTCGAAGGCATAGACTTCCCAGCCCTTTTTGGCAAACGGCTCCAGCGAGCGGCCAACGTGCGCCCCCACGTCAATCATCACCCGATGGGGGTCGCCCTCCATCAGCAACTTTTCGGCGATGTCCACCTCGTCAATCATACCTGGGTTTTTGAAGTAGTACCACTTCTTCTGCCACGACGACGGGACGAGCTGCATCAAGAATTTCTTCATTCAAAACAGTATTGAAAAGTTTTACCGCAACAGGGTCAAGTCACCTTTGTACTCCCGTTCGGTTCCATCGGGCAAAACTACGACGATGTAATAAACATAAACATCAGAACTGGCATTCTTGCCCTTGAATTTGCCATCCCAACCAAACAACGGGTCGTTCGGCGGTGTGTTGCTTGCTTCGAACACCTTTTCGCCCCAGCGGTCGAAAATTCGCAGTAACTGCACCTCCGACACGCACTTGCTGAGTGCGTAAAAAACATCGTTGATGCCGTCATCGTTGGGACTGAAGGCATTGGGGACGTAAGCCCGGCCATCAAAATCCACCCGCACCCGAATGCTGTCCGAGGCGGTGCAGCCGATCGAATCCATGACGGTGACGAAGTAAGTCGTGGTGACAAACGGACTGGCGACGGGGTCAGGGCAGTCCGTGCAGCTCAGGTCTTCGGGAGGGCTCCAGCTCCAAGTCAGCGGCGAGGTGTTGGCACTTGCCTCGATTTGCACGGAGTCGCACATCTCCGCCTCGATGCTGTTAGGCAGTTCCAGCTTGATTTTTTCAGGGGAATCAATGAAAAAGAACTGCACCCATTTGCAGCCGAAAGTATCCACAATGAAATATTGGTCGCCGCCCGCCCAGAGGTTTTCGAATACGGTTTGCGAAGTGGGGATGGTGTCATGGAATAAATACTGCAAGTTTGGAACATCGGTGACGAGGGTCAGCACCCCGTCGTTTACCCCAAAACAACTAACACCCTGCACCTCGGAAGTGACAACGGGCCGCATCGCCGCACCCAGCACCTCAGCCCCCGCCGTGGAGCAGCCGTTGGCATCCGTCACCGTGACGGTGTAAGTGCCCACGTCGATGTTGGTGAGTTGGTTGGTGAAAACTGTGTCGTTCTCCCAGTGGAAAGTGTACGGCGGCAGGCCACCACTTGGCAAAACGGTCACTACCCCGTCGAAAGCAAACGGGCAGGCAAGCTCTGTGTTGAAGGCTAGCACTGGCTTTTCATGGAAAGTCAGGGTCAAGATGGTCACCTCCACGCAACTTCCAGTGGCGTCAATCAACTGGTAGGTGCCGGGGAGCGTGAGGTTTTCGCCATTAAAAACCAATGTGTCACCCTCGCAAATCTTGGTGCTTTGGTAAACAAATGCGGTGTCGGTCACGAGTTCCACGCAGACCGTATCGGCGCTGATGCAACCCTCGATGCTGGTGGCCTGAACGATGAAACAGGTGTCGGTAACGGGAGAAACCGTGACGCTGGGGCAGGTGGGACAATCAACTAGGCTTGCCGGGAACCACTGGTAACTTACGAACCCATCCACTGAAAAACTGAAGGTTTCGCCCACACAGATTTGTACCGAGTCGTAGCCGAGGTCCACCACGGAGGCTGGATTTACGGTCAACGTCACTTGGTCCGTTTGAGTACCGCCGCACTGGTCGGTCACGGTGACGCCGTAGGTGCCGGGGCCAGTAGCCGTGAAGGTCTGCCCCGCATTGCCGGTCACCGACCACTGGTAACTTTCAAAGCCCGCCCCAGCGTCAAGTTCCGTCATCTCAAAATTGCAGATAAAGTGGTCGGGCTCGAGGTCGAGCACGGTTGGCGTGTAGCTCACCGTGAAGCTGGCGATGTTGTTGGTGTAGTCGCACTCCTGCGTGGTCGTGTTGGGGAAGTCACTGGCAAGGTCGAAGGGTGTGGGCGTAGTGCCGATGTCGTTCACCACAGCAAAGATGGTTTGGTTGCTAGGCAATGGCACTGGGCCGTAAAATTCAAAGCATTCACCGGGTGGTATTGGAAAGGGTATCACCTCCACCGCCAGCAAGTTGGCTGCTGTGGAGGTGGGGTCGCCGAGGTAAAAGCTGATGGGCATGCCCACTGGCGTGGCCACACTGTCGGCATTGCAAACAACCACGGTAATGGCTATTGCACCACCAACGCACTCACCTGTTATACTTTGCAGGACGGCGTCCGGCACAGTGTTGATGGGCAGGCCGTTGGCACAGGTGTCAACAGGAAAGGGTTCATTACACTCGCAGTTGGGGAAGTAATTGTCGTCGAGCAGCACGTCCGAGGGTGAATCGTTGGCGTTGTTCAGGGCGTAGCTGTTGCCGATTTCGGTCAAATCGTGTGAACCGTCGTAGTCGTTGGTTACGCTGTTGACGGTGACCTGCAAGTCGGTGACGTAATCGCAGCCGGGCCCACCTACCTCGCCGTCGAGCGAAATTTTGCCCAAAAGCACATCGCCTGCGTTGTCTAGCTCAGTGGTACGTCCTGCAAAATAGATGAAGCCGTCGTGGTAAGCCGCGTATTTGCCCCAATCCCCGCCAATGCTTTTGATGGACTTGGCCCAAACAAGGTTGCCCTGTTTGTTGACCCTGATGATGAAAAACTGGCTCTCGCCATTGGCGTTCAGGATGTGGTTTCCCTGCATGATGTAGCCATCGGGGAGCGGGATGAACGAGCCGCTGAACTCGGTGTTGCTGTTGGGCAGGTTGTAGCGTTTCGCCCACAGAAAATCGCCGTTGAGGTTGGCTTTCATCAGCAAAATCTCGCCATCGGTGAACGAGTCGCCGTCCAAATCACCCCGACCGTATGCCACAATCGTGTCGTTTTCAATCAGGTTTTCGTAAAAATAGGTGCGGGCAATTTCGTTCAAACTGTTGAAATAGAAGCGAGTCCAAAGCTCCGTACCAGTCAGGCTCAACTTTGTCATGGAGGCACGGATGGCGTCCAGCCCGCCGTTTCGCTGCAAGCCTGCGGTGTAAATGGCACCGTTGTGTACTTTCCCCGTCAGGAAGAAGTCGGTTTGGCCGTAGTCGAATGGTTCCATCAGCACCACGTTGCCGTTGGTGCGGTTCATTTCCACGAACATGTTGTTGTCGTCCACCATGCCCAGCAGGAAGTAGTTGCCGCCGGGCGTTTTCTCCAAAATAGTTTCCCACCGGGAGTAGGTGGAGGGCAACGTTTTGGCCCACAGGACGGTGTGCGTTTGCAGGTTGTACCGAAAGACGAAGGTCGTGGTGGTGGAGTTCAACTGGTCACGCCCAGTGGCGACCAACCTGCCCTCGGAGTCGAGCATCATTTCAAAAATGAAGTCGTCACCGCCCGTGAAATCGAAGGTTTTTGACCAAAGCAAATCGCCGCCCGGCGTCACGAGCATCAGGAGGGAAGTGTTGCCACGGCCACCGCCAATCAACAGGTTTCCGTCGGGCGTGGTCAAAAAAGCATGGGTGTATTCTGCAATGCCGAGGTCGCCGAACACCTTCATGTACGTGCCGCCACAGCTGTCCACCAAGGCAGTTTCAAACCCAGGTTTGTCGAGTATTGGTTTCTCACAAAAAGGCAAGACTGAAAGCAGGTAAAGTAGAAAGAGTTGCATGTGTCTTTGGTGTTGAATGAAGCGCTGGATTTGCAGCGAAAGTTTAACGAGCTTTGCGCCTCGGCAAAACGCTGGCAATTTAGCCTTTTTAAACAAACTAAACTCGGATGGGCGTCGTCAAAAGACAGGGCATCAAGCAGAGCGTGGTCACGTATGTGGGCATGCTCATTGGAGCAGTCAACTTACTGATACTCTACCCGCTTGCGCTTTCCGATGAGCAGATTGGGATACTGAAGTTCGTGCTAGACTCCGCAATTTTAGTCTCACCCTTCTTATTTTGGGGCGGAGCGGAACTGATTGTTCGTTTTTTCCCCAAATTCAAGAACGAAGCCAATGGGCACAATGGCTATCTGTTTTTTTTGCTAATCATTTTTGGCATAGGCTTTTTGACGCTGACGACCATTTCGCTGGTTTTCAAAAGCCAACTACTGGCTTTCTATGCTGACAAGTCGCCGCTTTTTGAGGCTTACCTGCCCTTTGCACTCCCAATGGTTGTGCTTCTTACTTCATCCTCCATTTTCTCCACCTACGCCTCCAATTTTCAGCGAATCGTGGTGCCTTCAATCCTCAACGAACTGGTATCAAAAGTCGGAATTGGGCTGTTGGTTGCTGCATATTTTTTCAGTTGGGTAAATTTTGAGGGCATCTTCTGGGGCCAGTTGTTTTTTTACCTGCTCATCCTCGCAGGTCAGATTTGGTATATTTCGCACCTTGGCCAGCTCGATTTTCGGCCCAATCAGGGCTACTTGAAAAAACCATTGCTGAAAGAAGTATTTGTTTTCAGTTTTTTTGGGCTTGTGGGGTCATTGGGAAGCCGCATTGGAGAGCGTATCAACACCATCATGCTGGGCACAATGGCTTCTTTAGGTGATGCAGGGGTTTATACGGTAGCCTTTTTCTTGAGTGATGCTATTGATACTCCACGGCGTGCTATCTCTCGCATCAGTTCTCCTCTAATTTCCGAAAAATGGAATGCGGGCAAACTTGACGAAATCGAGGAGATTTACCAGAAGTCAGCCATCAACCAACTCATCGTTGGACTGGGGCTACTAATTGCTGTTTGGGTCAGCGTGGACAATATCTTTGCGTTGATGCCCAATGGAGCGGTTTTCTCGAATGGTAAATACGTCATATTGATTTTGGGATTGGC
>CAYTZS010000028.1:0-36609 GCA_964442355.1 uncultured Saprospiraceae bacterium
ACGATTTTGTGTATGCTCATATCAAAAACCTGAAAAAGAAATTGAACGAAGCAGGTTGTGAGAATTATTTGAAAACTGTTTACGGAACAGGTTATAAATGGGAAGGATGAATAAATTATTAAACAAATCACTAAAATCATTTACCATTTACGCTCTAATTGTATTAGCGACAAGTGTTCCAGCGTATTATTATTTGGTGGATAGCATTTGGTTAAGAGAATTAGACGAACACAATGAAATTGTAGCCGATAGAATCGAAAATGAACTTAATCAGTTGGAATTAACCGAAACTCAATTGAACCAAAGTATCGTGCTTTGGAACAAAATTCAGCCCGGAACTAATTTAGAAAAAACAATTTTAGAAAAGAGTAGAAAGGATAGCACCTATACAGTATTAAGAAAAAATCCTTATGTAGCACACGATGATATTGACCGTTTCAGGGGACTTTCAAGAGTAATTAAAATATACAGAGAAAACTACTTGTTAACCGTTGAAACCAATGTTGAAGAAACCGAAGAAACGGCAATTGCAATAGCCATACTTACGTTTTTGTTTTTCTTGATTTTGGTTGTCGGTTTTCTAATTCTTAACAGACGATTATCCGTAAAATTATGGCAACCATTTAGAAACACCTTAACGGAGTTGAAAACATTTAATCTTAATTCACAAAGTAACATTTCGTTTGAAAAATCAAACATCCTTGAGTTTGAAGAATTAAACGCTGCATTGAATAAATTAATAGAACACACTGTTTCGGTTTACAAATCCCAAAAGGAGTTTACCGAAAATGCTTCACACGAATTGCAAACACCATTGGCAATCATCAAAAACAAATTGGACATACTTTTGCAAAAAGAAGCTTTAACAGACAGGCAGTACCAAATTATTGAAGACATAAATAAAGCATTGACAAGAGTTTCACGCATCAATAAAAACCTATTGTTGCTTGCCAAAATAGAAAACCATCAGTTTGATGAAAGTGAAACAATAAACTTCAGCGAATTGACCGAAGAATGCTTGGAGCAATTGCAGGAACATTTTTCAAATAAAGAATTAAGCGTAAATACTTCAATAGAAAAAGATTGTGTCGTTACAGGAAATAGAGTTTTGATTGAAGTTCTCATCAATAATTTATTACTCAATTCGATTAGACATAACTCACAAAAAGGAATTGTCGAAGTTAAATTGAACCAATCAGGCTTATTTATCAGCAATTCAGGAATAATAACATTGGAGAAGGAACATCTATTTAAGCGGTTTAAAAAAACTTCAGAAGAAAGCTCAGGAAGTGGGCTTGGCTTGGCTATTGTTGAGCAAATCTGCAAAAGACATCAATGGATAATAGACTATGAATTTCAACAAGAAAAACACACATTTAAAATCAGTTTTTAGGGCAATTCAAAATTTCTTCTAAATCGCTTCGGAGTTTTGCAGGGTAACTTAAAAATTTATCCAATTTATGAAGCGTAGTATAGCAACTCTGTTTATTCTGTTTTCAATCACAATCGTAAAGGCTCAAGAAATAGACAGTCTTTCATTCATCAAATCGAAACGAATGTCGGATGATGACCTTGCTAAAAAGCGAGAAGGAACATTTTTTACGGGAATACCTGATTTTTCTTCCGACCCAGTTACAGGTTTCGGTTTTGGGTTAAGAACAAACACCTATTGGAATGGAAATCGTGATAATCCTTTATTTCCCTACACACCATATTTGGCAAAACTAAAAGCGAATGCAGCTTATTACACTTCAAATGCAAGGGAATTAGTTCTTTCGCTTGATGTTCCCTATTATAAAGGAACACGTTGGAGATTTAAAATTGATTTTAAGGCACAACAAAACCCCGCCAATTTATATTTTGGATTAACAGAATCAACACTTGGACAACTTCGCCTACCATCTGACGAAAACACAACTTTTTCAACTTATCGAGAATTTGACGGAGCAAGAAAAACATTAAGACCAGGCGGTGTTGGCGAAGCTGATTTTGTAACAGATGCGTTATCAAACCGATTTAGGGAAACCGAATATATGCTCAATCTAAAAGCCGATTATGCACTTGGAAATGGTAAATGGCGTATAATGGGTGGTTATGAAATTCAGCATTTGAGTTATGCAACTTTTGAAGGAATGGAAGCAGAAGCAATAGACCCAATTACAGGACAAACCACAAATGCACCAAATGGCATTTCACTACTTAGACGAGATTTTGAAGACGGCTTAATATCAGGCGTTGACGGTGGTTGGGTTTCCATTATTCAAACAGCTTTAATTTTTGACACAAGGGATTTTGAACCCGACCCAACAAAAGGTTATTACTTTGAAATTGCTAATGAATATTCGAGTAAATACATAGGTTCACAATTCGATTTTAACAAACTATTCATTCAAGGAAGAGCCTACCAGAAAATACCAGTTGGTAAACGGACGGTTTTGGCAGGACGATTTGGAGCAGGCAACATTTTTGGAAACAACGCACCATTTTTTGAATTTCAAGACCAATGGAGTCCAGAAGGAAGTATCAACGCTTTAGGTGGCAGACAATCATTGCGTGGCTATCGAGCCAACCGATTTTTGGCTCGTTCAATGTGGTTTACAAATGTAGAATTGAGAGTACGACTAGCAGAAACAAAATTAGGAAAGCAAAGATTTGCATTTGGCGTAGCACCGTTCTTTGACGCAGGAACAGTAAGAGACCGTTGGCAAGACTTAAACTTTAAAAACATTAAAACTTCTTATGGCGGTGGACTTAGAATTGCTTGGAATCAATCCACAATTCTATCCTTTGACTACGGACATTCAAAAGAAGATAGGCTATTTTACTTTGGCATTGGACAAGCATTTTAGACTTCAAAACGACTGACTTAAGCATAAAAAAAGTATCTTAGTCGGACGAAAAACAAGAAGGCCAGCACCTAACAGCACCTACCCAAAAGTGGCGGTTCAGTGGTTAAATCAAGCTTTGTGCTTCTATCAAAGTTTGTGCTTGGTTGACAGTGAAGTGCTTCGAAATCGCCACCTTCGGGTAGCTGCAAAACGTTAGCCGCCCCTTCCTCCCACAATCCCCTCCTCGAACACAAAACAACCCGGCTCAACCAACTATCTTTGTCCCAAACAGGCAGCGCAGCCGAGCGATAGCACCTTGACAAAGACTGTCATAGCTTGGCGCCTAGCCCTTCAAGTCCTTTATGCAAAAAAACAAATACGTCTGCATACACGGCCATTTTTACCAGCCACCCCGTGAAAGCGCCTGGCTGGAGGTCATCGAATTACAGGAGAGCGCTGCGCCGTTCCATGACTGGAACGAGCGCATCAACTTCGAGTGCTACGCCCGCAACACCGCTGCCCG
This sequence comes from uncultured Saprospiraceae bacterium, assembly GCA_964442355.1. Classification (GTDB taxonomy): domain Bacteria; phylum Bacteroidota; class Bacteroidia; order Chitinophagales; family Saprospiraceae; genus UBA6168. The sequence goes on from CAYTZS010000028.1 coordinate 3,352, forward strand.
CATCAATGGCGAGCGGGATTTTATCCGAAAAATCGTCAACAACTACGCTCAAATCAGCTTCAACTTTGGGCCTACGCTGCTCTCGTGGCTCGAAAGTGCCGACCCCGCCACCTACCACGCCATCCTCGACGCTGACCGCCAAAGCTGGAACCGATTCGGTGGACATGGCAACGCAATGGCGCAAGCCTACAACCACACGATACTGCCGCTGGCCAACGAGCGGGACAAGGTGACCCAAGTGCGCTGGGGCATTGCCGACTTTAAGCGGCGGTTTGGCCGCAAGCCGGAGGGCATGTGGCTGCCCGAAGCTGCCGTGGATACTGCCTCACTGGAAGTGCTGGCGGCGCACGGCATCGCCTTCACGGTGTTGGCGCCAAGGCAGGCAAAGGCATTCCGAAAAATCGGTGCAACCGACTGGACGCCGCTGCCCAACGAGAACGTGGACACCCGCCGGGCCTACCTGTGCAAGTTGCCCTCTGGCAAGACCATCAGCCTGTTTTTTTACGATGGAAACACGGCAAAGGACGTGGCTTTCCAGGGTCTGCTCAACAGCGGCAGCGCCTTCGGGCAGCGCATGGTCAGTGTGTTTGATGCAGACGATGTTCCGCAACTTTCGCATATCGCCACGGACGGCGAGAGCTACGGCCACCACCACGAATGGGGCGAGATGGCACTGGCATTTTGCCTTGATTTTGTCGAAGAAAAAACACCCGCTACACTGACGAACTACGGCCAGTTTTTGGAGAAGCACCCACCTGTTTACGAAGTGCAAATCCATGAAAACAGCTCGTGGAGCTGCGCCCATGGCGTGGAGCGCTGGCGCTCCGACTGTGGCTGCAACACGGGTGGGCAGCCCGGTTGGAACCAGGCTTGGCGTGGCCCACTTCGGGATGCCCTCGACTGGTTGCGTGATGAACTGACCCGTGAGTACGTTACTTCGGCCAGCCAGTGGGTCAAGGACATCTGGGAGGCAAGAGACGAGTACATCGGCGTCATCCTCGACCGCTCGCAAGAAAACGTGGAGCGTTTTATCGAAAAACACGCCCAACGGGTGCTCGCCAAGCGGGAGCGAATCAACCTGCTGCGCCTGCTCGAAATCCAACGGCAGTGCCAGTTGATGTACACGAGCTGTGCTTGGTTTTTTTCGGAGGTATCGGGCATCGAGACGAGCCAGGTGCTCCAGTACGCACTCCGAGCGACTTATCACCACTACAATGCGACGGGGGTGAGCCTTGCGGCCCAGTTCATCGAGCGGCTGGAGCGGGTGCCTAGCAACAGCTACGCCAGCGCCGCCGACAGCTTTCGGGTGAACGTGCAGCCCTCGCAACTGACCCTGACCGGGGTGGCCATGCACTACGCTGCCTCGTCCATTTTCGAAGACTACGAGGACACGGCGACTTTCCTGCATTTTATGGTGGAAAACGAGGTGTTCGAGCGCATCCCAGCAGGTGGGCAGCGGCTGGCAGTGGGGCGCACAACGGTCGTATCCAAGCTGACCTACTCCGAGAAGCATTTCAGCTTCGCTGTGCTCTACCTCGGCCAGCAACACATGGTCGGCAGTATCTCGCTCGACATGCCCAAGGCGGCATTTGACCGCTTTCAGGCAGAGCTGTCAACGGCCTTCAGAAGCGCCAATTTGGGCGACGTCATTAGCCTAATCCAAGATTTTGGACCGGAGAAGTTTTCGTTCAAGAACCTGTTCAAAGACGAAAAATTGAAGATTTATAAGCAGATACTGGCGCACAGCTACCCAGCAGTGGAAACGGCCATCCGTGACTACTACGAAGACAACTACCAGTTGATGAACGGAATGCTTCGGGACGATATACCCGTGCCCGATAGTTGGAAAGGTATCACGCAGTTTGTGGTGGAGCAGTCGTTGCACCGCTTCTTTGAAAATGGAAAACTGAGTGTGCGTGAACTGCGCCACTTGGCTGGCGAGCACCAACTTTGGGGGGTGCAATTCATTGATATACAGCGACTTAAGCTTGTTTCTGGGGAGCGGATTTTTGCGGAGCTGAAGAAAATAGAACAAAATGCAGAAGGAGTGGAAAACCTCCGACGGCTGTCTGGCGTCTTGGAGTTGCTGGCGCAACTAGGAATCTTGCCAGAACTTTGGAAAAGCCAGAACCTGTATTTTCAGTTGTCGCAAAAGCATCGGGCAGAAAACTGGGCAGATGTGGGCGTGGAGTGGAGGAAGGGGTTTCTGGAGCTTGGGCGATGGTTGAAGGTTGCAGCCATAGATTGAGCTTAAGTTTGGTTGGGCCGCCAGCAGCCCAACCAAACTGTAAATCCTTTCCGACTTAGCGAAGTCGAATCGGAAGCACATTAGTCCTCAACAATTGCGTCATCTATCAAGTCGTCGGTCTTTTTGTCCTTGTCTTTCGGTTTTTCATCGTCCTTGAGTGGACGCAATTCTAGGTGACCCTCGCCCTTGTTGTGATAATCACCTTTGGCAAAACGGTCGGCTTTTTCCCAAAAGCTGTCGTGCTTGGCAAACTCGCTACCGCCTGTCGTAAGCGGTGTATCGGCGAACTTGGTGTTGTTCCCGCTGATTTTATCCTCCAATTTCTGGTTCAGTTCCTTTGCCTTGTCGATCAGGCTGCTGGTGGTTTCGCCCGATTTTTCGGCCTCGGCTTGTGCTTTGGCCATGAGGTCGTCCTTGGCAGCTAAGATTTTAGCACCGAGGCCAGCGGCCAAGTCCTTGGCACGGTCAAGTGCTTCGCCACCTTTTTCGAAGATGGCCTCACCCACGTTCTCGGCAGTCTCACCGAATTTCTCGGTGAGCTTTCCACCTGTTTCAAGCACTTTTTCGCCGACCTTGCTGGCGAAGTCGCCTGCTTTGTCAAGTGCCTCGCCGCCTTTTTCGAAAATCTTTTCTCCCACGTTCTCGGCAGTTTCGCCAAAACGCTCGGTGAGCTTGCTGCCTGTTTCCATTACTTTCTCACCGACCTTGCTGGCAAAGTCGCCCGCTTTGTCCAGCGCCTCTTCGCTTTTATCCATGATGGTAGCACCCGTGGTGGTAGCGGTGTCTTTGAGGGAGTCAAGTATGTTTGGCTCGTCTTCCTTTCCATCATCTAGCAACTTCACTTCCTCGTCCTTGCCATCGTCGAGCAGTTTTGGCGCATCAGCGGTGGCTTTGAGCGGCGGCAGTTCAAGCGTTTCCTCAGCCTCGGCAGTTGGCGGCGATGCAGCTTCTCGCTCAGCGATGATGGCGTCCATCACGTCGTCGGCGTCGGGCGTTGCCTCGGCCGGTTTTGGCGTTTCATTGACGAAGTCGCTGACTTTTTCCTTCGCGGTATCTGCCAACTCTGCGGCCTTGTCCATGGCGAGGTCGGCCTTCTCGGCAACGGTTTTGCCAAGGTCGGCGGCGGTGTCCTGCACTTTATCCCAGAGGTCGCTGCTGGCTTCCTTGGTGGCATCCACGGCTTTTTCGGCAGCGGATTTGGTGACGGCCTTTGCGCCGAAGAGGAGTTTTTTCAAATCATTGAAGAATGCCATGATTTCAGATTTTTAGAATTTGACCAAAGGTTTTAGACGGGCTGTCCTGATGTCTTTTCGTTGCCCATGTAAAGCCTGACCAAGGTAGCATTTTTTGCAAAACAGCCTAAATTTTATGGGCAAACGTTGGCGAGGCATGGATGAATCTCCATTTGCCTACCTTTGCGCCTTTTCCAAATCAAAGTTATCAGTATGGACGAATCACTGTTCCAACAATTCATGAAGATGGCCGGTCGCCGATTCCAAGCACACCCTTGGCACGGCATTGAGATTGGCTCCAGTGCGCCTCAAACCGTGACTGCCTACATCGAGATCATCCCCTCCGATACGGTAAAGTACGAAATTGACAAGCCTTCCGGCCATTTGAAAGTGGACCGTCCGCAGAAGTTTTCGAACATCGTCCCTGCTTTGTATGGCTTCATCCCCAAAACCTACTGCAAGGAAGAGGTGGGCAAGTTTTGCATGGAAAAAACGGGACGCACGGGCATCATCGGCGATGGCGACCCACTTGATATTTGCGTACTCACGGAAAGGGAAATCACCCACGGTGACATCATCGTGCAGGCAATAGTGGTTGGTGGTTTTCGATTGGTGGACAACAACGAAGCCGATGACAAAATCATCGCCGTTTTGAAACAGGACGATCTTTACACGCAGTGGAAAGACATTAACGAATTGCCTGCCAGCATTGTGAACCGTTTGGGGCACTATTTTTTGACCTACAAACAGTTTCCCGGCACGGGGCAACAAACTGAAATCACGCATGTGTACGGTCGGGAGGAGGCCTACGAGGTGATTGCGGCCAGCCAACGCGATTATTCGCAGCATTTTCCATCATAGCCAGCGATTCGCATCCGCACGCTGGAAATATGGCCCATCTCAGAAATCCATTCCGATAGAAAGATGCAGTTTTGGTGCTTGCACCACCCTGGTTTCTACGCCCCAAGCGTAATCTAGCCGAACCATGTAGCCGAACAACAAAGTGCGTATTCCTGTGCCATATCCAAAAATGATGGGGTCACGGAAGTAGTTGACCTTGATTACCACGTTGTTGCCATATTCTTCCCAAGTATTTAGCGGACTTTGCTCATTGAAAGGGTTCAGCCCCTGCCACGCTGTGCCGATGTCGAAGAAGCCTATTATTTGGAAGTTTCTGACAAAGTTGCTCTGATTGCGAGGGAAGATGTAGCGCAGCACGGGCATCCGAAGTTCGCTGTTGAAAACAGCGTAGGAATTGCCGTTTCGGGCATTCAACTTAAACCCACGGGCATTGGTGGCTATGGCGCGATAGGCATAGTTGTCGCCAGTTGGCAACGATATATTGTTGTCAAACTGCGGGAACATCCAATTGTCGGTGCCACCAAGCATGTAGAGGATTTTCTCTTGGCCAAACGAAGTGGCTCCGGCCAACCTAGCTGCCAGAACCGACCACTTCAGCAAGCGCTGGTAGTGCCGAATGTCCGTGCCCACCACGGTCATGAAACCTTTGTTTGCCTTGAACTGGGGGTTTTGGCCAAGTTCAATCTGCAAGCCCTTCACCGACTCGACGAAAACCTTGTAACGTGTACCATTTTTCACGTTCAAAGCCACATCGAGCGTATTGTCGAAAACATACTCCAGTTTGACGCCAACCCGCTGCTCTTCCAGGTTTGGGGTATTCAGCGTGACGGCATCTGTGGCCAGCATCGTGGAATTGTCAAAGCGAAGTGTGGCCGTTGCTCGCAGGCTGGTGAAAATATCCAGTGGGTAGCGCAGCTGATACTGCGTCAAGAAGATTCGGTTGTCGTACTTGATGGGCGGCGGCATGTTGTCGATGGTGAAGCGCAGCCGGCGGTAGTAGGCAGCATAGCGCTTGTCGAGCCGTTTCTTTTTGTCGTGGTAAAAAAGGAAGTACTCTGCCCCATTGAAGGAAGTGGGCACCCGAACCCCGCCTTCGAACTCGTGGTCTTCCAGCAGGTCCTTGAAATTGGCTTTGAGCACGATGCCTGGCGGCGGATAGCCAAAATCTTGCGGCACGCCGGAGTAGGAGTTCAGTCCATCGAAGAGCATGCCGTTGTCGAGTTGCGTGGTCACAAAGTCGGTGCGGAACTTGAGGCGGTAAGGAATGATGCGGCTGGAACGGAACTCCTGCAGCTTTTGCCGACCATCCGCCTCGGGTACCACGGGCAAATAAACCAGCGGCTGTACCACTTCTGGGGCAACTTCTTCTGGGGCGATGACTTCTGTTTTTTGGGCAGGCGTGGTGCGGGTGGGCACCTCATCATCGTCAAATTCGCTCTGGAAAAGGTAGTTGTCAAGGTCAATTTTGCCTGTGTCTTGTTTCTCAATTGGCAGTTTCGAGACATCAATTGGCTCCTTGCCTACCTCGTCCAGCACTTTTTTCTTAGGTGGTTCTGCTGTTGTTTTTGGGGCAGTTTGCACCTGAACCCTGCGTTTTTGGAAGTTGCTCAGGCTGGGGTTCGACATGGTTTCTGGATTCATATCACCCAAAAAAACTTGAACCTTCCCATCACGCCGCTGCATTTCCACATAGCGATTGGACCGGCGGGCCTTGCTTTGCTCCATGATGTTGCGGTCGTAATTGGTTCCAAAATGGTTGACAGCCCGCTGCTTGATAATCGTGTCTTGCCAAACTGAGTCCAACTGCGATAGCGCCACACTGTCAAGTTTTGTGGCGATAATGGAGTCAGCGTGGAGCCGCATCTCGGTGCCATCCTTGAAGACGATGACGTTTTCAAGGTGGTGGATGTAATCCTCCAAGTAGCCGGTCTTGCGGTTGTAAACGCCTGTTTCGTCAGACGCAAAACTGAACCAAGTCGTATCAATGCCCATTGGTTGGCGCTCGCTGGCGTGTGGCGTGTGCGTCACTTGCACCAGTTCGCCTGCCGTTCGGAATCCGATGGAATCAAGATTGAGGTAAAAAATATCGAATGGCTGGATGGGCAACACCGAGTCGAGTACCACGGGGATGTTGAGCGAGTCGGGGCGGTTGGATGCGAACAGGATGCCACGCTGGCCTCGTACCTGCACGAAGCTGGCATCAAGGTCGTCCCAGATATCGGTGGTCAGGCGTTGTGCTTGGCGGTTGAGGAGAAAATAAAGGAAAAGGTCGGACTGCCCCCGTACAGCAGCGGAGAGCACCATATCGTTGGGGCTGGCATAGTCCATGCTGTAAATCCGTTGGAACTGTGTGGGCATGTCTTCCGTGGTTTTCTCCTTGGTCAACACATCGTAGCGCAGCAGTTTCACCTTGTCTCGCCGCTCGTACATGACGGCCAGTTCCATGTTCGTTGGGCTCCAGGCAAGCAGTGGGTAATTGTAGTCGGTAGCTTGGATGGCATTGCGGGAGCCACTTTTGAAAACCAGCTTGCGGTCGCCCGTGGCAAGGTCTTGGAGCCACACCCGCTGTTTGCCAATTTCGTTGGTCACATAGGCGATTCGGAGACCGTCTGGGCTGATTTTCACCTGACTGATGGGCAGGTTTTTGCGGTTTTTGATGGCGATTTCCTGACCCGTTGGCTTCGCAAACTCCGTGGCTTCGGCCTCGTATCGTTTTTGAAAAAAGCTGTACCAACCCTGTGTGGTCTTGTAGTAGGTGCTGCCCAACACGTAGAGGAAGCCGCTTTCGATGCTTCGATTGATGCGGGTGAGGTACAGCAAGTTGGAGACCGTGGAGTGGCCGTAGTGTTGCCCGATGTAGTACCAAATTGCATGGCCCGCCAGCTTAGGGTTTGCCTCGGCCATTTCTTCAAAATCGGCGTAGTTGCCCGACAGAAACATATCACGCAATTGGTTGTCGAGCGTCGTGCTCCACTCCTCCCCGACGTACGAGATAAGGCCATCTTTAAACCACTCCGGCAGGTTCATCATCACAGCGTTCTGCACGATTTCCTGGAGGTTGGAGCCAAAAAGCATGGCGTTAAGGTAAACACTGGCCACGCCCTCCCGCACTTGTCGGCGCAAGTCGTTGTGATTTCCATTGAAGAAGACGAACATCTTGTTGCCCACGATTTTCGTTTGGCCACCAGTGTTCATGAAAGCCTCCTCGCTGCCGATGTTGCTCTGCTTCAGGTCGGTGATGTCGGTGTAAACGATGATTTCAATCTTGTCGTTCATCCGGTGCTCCAAGATGCCCTGAATCTCAAAGAAATCGTACTCGGCCATCTGCACCACAGCCTGCCCAATGAGGCGGCCCTCGCCGTACCAGTAGGTGATAAAGTTACGGCTCTCGTACTGCGACCATTCGGCGAAATCGTTGTGGAACTGCACCCGGTTTTTGCCAAACTCGGTCTGTGTGGTTTGGCTGGTTGCCACTTTGGGCAAGGCCGAAGCAGCCAGCACAAGGAGCAAGAATATTTGGTAAAATTTGCGCATGATTATCAGTGGTTGAGCCGTGTGTAAAATCGGTTGAGCAGCTTGGCACTTTGCTTGAACGCAACTTGCGGCAAAGTCCATGTGTTTCCCTTTGGGGGAAAATCGAACAAGTCAAATTACTACCTTCGCTGCCGATTTCATCAAAAAAAGGCAATTTAAGATAGTCAGCAGACAAAAACCTGTTGCTTGCAAAAAATTACGGCCATGCCCGCTACCATCGTCATTTTTACTTTCAACCCATTTCAGGAGAACACCTATGTCGTTTTTGACGAAACGAAGGAGTGCGTAATCATTGACCCGGGTTGCTTCGAGGCGCACGAACGCATCGAATTGGACAAGTTCATTCGTGAGAACAACCTGAAGCCCGTTCGGTTGCTGAACACGCACTGCCATATCGATCATGTTTTTGGCAATGCGTTCGTCAATCGCACTTGGGGTCTGGCACTTGAAATCCACCTTGGCGAACTGCCTGTGCTGGAGGCCGTGCCACAAGTCGCAAAATTTTACGGAATGCCCACTGGCGAGCCTTCGCCGATGCCCGGCAGGTACATCGAGGAGGGAGAAGTGATTGCCTTCGGCAACACGAAGATGGAGGCGATACTGACACCGGGGCACTCACCTGCCAGCCTGTCGTTCTTCCTTCGGGAAGAGGGGCTGCTCATCGCTGGGGACGTGCTGTTTCGGGAGAGCATTGGCCGAACCGACCTGCCCGGCGGCGACTACGATACGCTTATCGCCAGCATCAAGGACAAGCTGCTGCCCCTCGGTGACGAGGTGCAGGTCTTTCCTGGCCACGGGCCTTCCACGACGATTGGCCACGAGCGGGAACACAATCCGTTTTTATGAAGCAATACTAACGTGAGCAGTTTTTTGTGTGCTTGCAGACGGTGTAATTCCCCAAAAAAAGAAAGCCGCTCCATTTGCAGAAGCGGCTCCTTGAAAAATTTGAATTAGTATGAAATTTCAGCTTTCGTAGCAGCAGAAAGTGCTGCACGTTTCTATTGTTTTACTTTCAATCCTCCGTAGTTCAAGCTTGCCTGAATGGTACTGCGGGCATTTTGTGCACCAGCATGGCCTTTCACTGAGTGAGACGTTCCTTTCTCTTGCTCGTAAGTGACCACGAGGCCATCGGGATAGGCGATGCCCGCAAAATTTGCGTTGGCATCCAAAACATAACTTGCCCCATTTTCTACCCCAATCTTGAAGTCGGAGTATTTCCCCACCAGATTGATTTTGGAAAAGCCCTTCGAGACATTTTCGATGCGGAGGCCGCCGTACATGAGGTCGAAGGTGCCGCTTTCTTGCAGGCGGTTCACTTTGAAGTCAGTGTATTGTCCTGTCGCTGTGATACTTTCGGCATTTCCCACGGCTATATTGCCGTATTTGGTGGTACATGTCAGGCGGTCAACTTTTGTGAGCTGAAACTCGTCGTACCGGGAGTCTGCGCTCATGTCAGCACCGTTATCAACCGTCAATTTCGAGTATTTCGAGGTCATGTTGACGTTGCGGACATTGTTGAGGTTCAGTTTGCTGTAAGAAACGTTCACCGTGGCATCACCCGATTTCACCACCGTACCGTTGCCGTAATCCAAGGTGACCGTCAGGGCATTGGCGCCTTCAAGCCGGAAGTTTCCGTATTTCACGTCCACTTTGGTCCTGCCGGAAAGGGGAGCCACCAGTGCATCGCCATATTTGTTGTTCAGGTCGAGGGAGGCGGAAGCGGGCATGTACACCTGGTAGTTGATTTGAAACTCAGTGTTGCTGCTACTGCCCCAGTCGAACCAAGAGCTTTTGTTCGACTCGATGAAGGTCTCGGCCTTCACGAAACTGTCGTCGTTGGAAAAGTCAACGCGGATACGCTCGAAAACCGGCTGTGCCTGAGATTCGCTGGCAGCCTTCACCACGATTGTCACTTCGACTTTAGCCCTGTTTTTGTCCCAAGTTTTCACATCCACCCTGCCATATTTGTTGATAAGGTTGACGGTGCCAGTTGCGCTCAAAGGAAATTCCCGCTTGATGGTCTTGGTGTATTCCTGCGCCTCTGGGCCGGGCTGGGCTGGGGCAGGTTGCACTTGCTGCGGCTCGGTCGGGTCGCTGGCCAAAGCGATGCTGGGCAACAACATGCCAAGCACCCAAACAGACGCCAACACGAGCAGCGGATTTTTAAAGACTAATTTCATCTTCTGCTGTATTTATATTTGTAGGATTAACATTTTCAACCTTTTCGAGCACCTGCTCCAATATGTTGATTTTGGTTTGGTAGGTTTCAATCATCGCTTGGATGATTTTCTCCTCTGCACCTGCTGGGGCATTTTCAAGCTCCTTTCTCAATTGCTCATAGGCTTGGTCGAGTTCCTGAAGGTCGGCCTTCACAACGCCATCCTGCTTGTAGGTGGCCAGTTTAGCCATTTTTTCTTCGACTTGTGTGCTGAAGTAGCGCTCCATCTCAGCATGTTCTGGCGATACATCAGCCAGTGAATCAACGGCCTTGACTTGGTTTGTCAAATAAGCACCAGCAGCGCCACCAGCCACCAGCAGTGCCAGCACGGCAGCGGCCACCCGCAAGCGTTTCATCCAAACCACCCGCCCCGATGGGCGCTGGCTGTCGAGGTGCTGGTCTAGGTTCGCCCAGACATTCAGGCTCGGCACTTCGGTGTCGAAGTCGCACCTGTTTTCTCGAATAAATTTCTCTAAATTATCCATCGCTCTTAAATTGTCATTCGTCATCGGGTCATTTGTCATTGCAGGCCATGGTGATTTCCAAAAATGCTATCCCTCAATGACAAATGACTTTGATGACCTTTTTAATGACCATCCACCACCAACTGCTGCCCTTCCAATAGTTCCCGGAGCCGTTTTCTGGCCCGGCTAAACTGTGATTTGGAAGTGGCTTCCGTAATGTCCAGAATCTCGCCAATTTCCTTGTGGTCATAGCCCTCGAACATGTAGAGGCTGAATACCACTCGGTAGCCATCTGGCAAATTGGACATCGCATCGTTGATGGCCTTCACGTTCAGGTGCGTTTCGTTCACCGGCCCGTGATCAGGCACATGGTGGAAGCGGTCGTCCAGTGTTTCAATTTTTAATTTTCGCTTCTTTAAAAAGTTGATGCAGTTGTTGACAACGATCCGCTTTATCCAAGCTCCAATGGTGGATTCGTAGCGGAAGCTGTCCATTTTTGAATAAACGTCAATGAACGACTGTTGGAGTAGGTCTTCGGCATCAAGGCTGTTGTTGACCATGCGCAGGCAGATATTGTACATGGCCTGTGAATAAAGCCTGTACAGCTCAAACTGCGCTTTTCGGTCACCCTTCATGCAGCTCTCGACGATGTCCCGGTGGGTACTCCCGTAGTCCAAATTCCGTTAGTTTTCAGTTACAATTGACAGGTGCTTTGCAAAAGGGTTGCATGTGGTGGGGTCGTATTTTGGAGGAAAAATGGAATTTTTGGATTTAAGGGCGTTTTCAATCAATTGAAAATCAGGTACTTGGAAGGAAAGTTGTACCAACATTTATTCTTCCTCTTCTTTGTGCTTTTTCTGGTCACGGAGCTTGATGTCGTCCACTTTTTCGTTCAAAAACTGATTCAACCGTTCGATGTTCAGGTTGGAAGACAGTTCGCCAAAGGCGTTGATTTTGATATCGAAGCCTTTGAGTTCGTCGTGAACCTTGGGCTGATTTACGGTGGGTTTGGATTTTTTAGCCATAAAAACAAGGTTTTAGATTTTGGGGTTCAAGTTTCGGGAAGTAGCCGATGAACCCTGAACCCCAAAACTTGAATCCATTTTAGCCTATTTGGTCATCAAAATAATCAAAAGACCTAGTCAACCGATCTACTGTGCGCTCTTTTCCCAGCAATTCCATCATCTCGTACACCCCAGGCCCCTGCATGGTGCCCGCCAGCGCAAGGCGTAGCACTGGCATCACTTCGCCCGGCTTCAACCCACGCTCGGCCATAAATGCCTTCACAGCCTCCTCCAACGGAGTTGCCACGAACGTTGGTTGCGCCTTCACATGCTCGGCCAGCGCCTCGAACATGGGGCGGCTTTCCGACTTCCATCGCTTCACAATATTTTCATTGTCAAAGGTTTGCACATCTCCGAAGAGGTAACTCGACATCTCCACGAGGTCAGGCAAAAAAGTGGCACGGCCCTTCATCAGATGACAGATTTTTGCCAAATATTCATCTGAAACTTTATAGCCCTTTGCTTCAGCCAATGGCCGAATTTGAGCGGCCAAATCGGCATCGGCAGTGGCGTGGAGGTACTGCTGATTGTACCACTTTGCCTTGTCGTAGTCGAAGCGGGCGCCGCTCTTGCTTATTTTTTCGAGGGAAAACGCTTCGCAAAGCTCCTCCAAATTGAAAATCTCCTGCTCCGTGCCGGGGTTCCAGCCTAGGAAGGCAAGGAAGTTGACGACTGCCTGTGGCAGAAAACCGAACTCCCGGAAGCCCTCGAAGCTGTCCTCTGCCGTCTCAGCTTTCCATGAAAGTGGGAACACGGGCATGCCAAACTTAGCACCGTCCCGTTTGCTGAGTTTGCCCTTGCCGTCCGGTCGTAAAATCAGCGGGAGGTGCGAAAACTGCGGCATGGTGGCTTCCCAACCAAAGGCCCGGTACAGCAGCACGTGATGGCCCGTGCTGGGCAGCCACTCCTCGCCTCGGATGACGTGCGTGATTTCCATCAAATGGTCGTCCACGATGTTGGCGAGGTGGTAAGTTGGCATCCCGTCCGACTTCATCAGTACCTTGTCATCTAGTTCACTGGTGTGAAAGCTCACTTCGCCCCGAATCAAGTCTGTGAACGTAACTACCTCATTTTCAGGCACTTTTAAACGAATGACATAGTGTTCACCAGCATTGAGGCGGCGTTGCACCTCGTCGGCAGTGAGGGTGAGGCTGGTTTTCATCACCTGTCGGCAGGCAGCGTCGTACTTAAAGTTGTGGTTGCCAGCGGCGGCGGCGGCCGAGCGGGCAGCTTCCAGTTCCTCTGGCGTATCGAAAGCGTAGTAGGCGCTGCCATTGGCCACGAGTTCGAGGGCATGTTGTTGGTAGGTGGCTTTGCGCTCCGACTGTCGGTACGGCGCATGAGGTCCACCGATGCCTTGCCCTTCATTGGGCATAATGCCGCACCAGTGCAACGATTCAAGGATGTATTCCTCTGCCCCCGGCACATAGCGCCCTTGGTCGGTATCCTCGATGCGGAGTACGAAGGTGCCACCATGTTTTTTTGCGAACAAATAATTGTAAAGTGCTGTGCGCACGCCACCGATGTGAAGCGCCCCGGTTGGGCTTGGTGCAAAACGTACCCTGATGTTGCTCATAAGTTTATTTAATGTAAAAAAGCTTTGAAATTTGTTCATTCTGGCAGCATTTTTTCTTCACGGAACGTTGATTTGCAAATAAAATAGCTGCGCAATGGCTTGAAGCCGTCCAGAAAACGGGCCACAAAACTAAGCCATCACACGGTTACTTTTAGCCAAAAGGCATTCAAAACGAAGAACATTTCGATTATAACCCATCTTGAAGGGCGAATACAAATCGCTCAACTATCCAAAAATTTGAAACACTTATGTACTTGGTAAAAACGCCCCAATTCATCCAGAAGCTTTTTCCGAACTTCACTTGGCGCATCCCGACGGACGAGAAAGTCATCCACCTCACTTTCGACGACGGCCCCATCCCAGAAGTGACGCCTTGGGTACTCGACCAATTGGCGCAGCACAATGCGAAGGCCACGTTTTTTTGTGTTGGCGACAATATTCAAAAGCACCCAGATGTGTTGGAAATGGTCAGGAAAGCAGGCCATGCGCTCGGCAACCACACTTTCAACCACTTAAACGGCTGGCTAACGGACAACGTAAAATACTTTCTGAATGTGCGTCGCTGCGCACATGCGTTGCATTCCAGCCTATTCCGTCCACCCTACGGACGCATGAAGCCACGGCAAGGCGAGTTCCTTCAGCGGCACTACCGAATCGTGATGTGGGACGTGCTCAGCGGTGACTTCGACCCAGAAATCAGCGCCGAGCAGTGCCTCGACAACGTGCTGACCAATGCAAAGAAAGGCTCCATCATTGTTTTTCACGACAGCTTGAAGGCTTGGGATAAGTTGCAGTACGTGTTGCCTCGGGTTTTGGCGTATTTTTCTGAAAAAGGCTTCCGTTTTCAACACTTGGAAGAACAAGACTCGGATGAATTATTGCTTGCGTCAGTAGCGTGATTCTGCTACTACTTCACTTCGGTGAAGCCCACCAATCATTTTAGGAATTTCCCAATGAGGCATTGGCATGATTGGCTTGCTATTCAGCTACCGACTGCCACAAAGTTGGCACACGCTAATGTTTGGAAGCGCCCGTGGAACGAGGAGAACAAATCGTTGACAATGCTGACCAGTAGGATGATTTTTCGCATCAAATTTTTTCATGAACCAATTTTTTTGATATTTGCGACCCAAACAACCTTCCAAAAATCAGCTTGAAGACCTTCCCCCGTTAAGCTTTTGTCATGGATTCAATACTTGCAAAATATGCACAACTACTTGTCCGGTACTGCCTCAGTATTCGGGAAGGGGAGCGTTTGTTCGTAAGCACGACCACGTTGGCCGAACCGCTGGTAAGGGAAGTTTGGCGGGAAGCACTGCGGGCTGGTGCAATTGTTGAAGTGGACATGGCCTTTCGGGAAAAGAACCGAATCATGTACGCAGAGGCAGGCGAGGCGCAACTAAAGTACGTTTCTCCGGTCTATAAACAGGCGATGGAGGAGTTCGATTGCTACCTCAACATCATGGCACCTTTCAACCTGCGGGAAGACCAAAACATAGATGCCAGCAGAGCCGCCATCCGACGGGAGGCGACGAAAGACCTGAACAAAATCTACTTCGAGCGAACGGCTACCCGCTCTCTGAAGCGAAACCTTTGCCAGTACCCAACGTTAGCGAATGCCCAAGAAGCAGGCATGTCGCTGGAGGAGTACGAGCAGTTCGTATTTGGCGCTTGCAGGCTCTACGAGGAAGACCCCGCAGCGGCATGGCTGGAAGTTCGCCGCTCCCAGCAGCACATCGTTGATTTTTTGAACAAAAAAGAATCGGTGCGCTACGTGGGCGAGGGCATTGACATCAGTTTTTCGACCAAGGGCCGCACTTGGATCAACTCCGATGGACAGACAAACATGCCCAGTGGTGAGGTTTACACCTCTCCCGTGGAGGACAGTGTGAATGGTACGGTGCATTTCACCTATCCTATCGTTTATGCTGGCCGACTGGTGGAGGGCGTGACGCTCTGGGTGAAGGACGGAAGGGTAGAAAAATGGGAAGCCAAGCAGGGAAAGGAACTGCTTGACGACGTGTTCACCAACGTGGCAGGTGCTAGGCATTTTGGCGAAGCTGCCATCGGAACAAATTACAAGATTGACCGTTTTACCAAAAATATCCTTTTCGACGAGAAGATTGGCGGGACGGTGCACATGGCCATCGGGCAGTCATATTTGCAAACGGGCGGCAAAAATCAGTCGTCCATCCACTGGGATATGATTGCGGATATGAAGAACGGTGGAGAGATTTTTGCCGATGGCGAAAAGATTTACGAGGGGGGCAAGTTCCTCCTCTAAACACAAGCAGGAAAAAAGGGCAATTCAATCAAGCTATTGAATTTTGTAATACAAAAAAGGCTTGTTTGTTTGCATTTTTCATAAATTTGACCGTGCTTTTAAAAAAACCAAACCATTTAAACTATTTCTAAAACCTTTTTCCCAAAACAACACTATCAACGTGGATAACAACATTGCATTTCTAGAGCTGAAATACGGCAACATCTACGGAGGTTTCCCCAACTTCTTTGCCATCGCTGAGGTAGCGCTTCTGGTGTTTGAAGGCCGTACTAAAAAAATCTTCCTCGACACTTGGGTGAACAACGCCGACGTGGACTACGTGAGCGTTTATTCCAAGACGAACGAACTGGGTCACACCGTCGGGCGCAACAAGGTTGTCATCAACATGCGCACAGGTCGCACTAGGCCCTTTTTGGAGGAATTTCATGTTGACAAGCGGGCGCTTCAGTTTTCTTTCAAGCAATTAAGGCCTGTGCATAGCCGTGTCAAAAAATTCATGTTTGACTCTATGCGCAAGTACCAAATTGATACCATCATCACTTTCGATGGCCGTCGCGACATTTTCCTCTGCGAGCGGGCTGGCGTACGTTTTGGCCGCATCGAAATCGTTGACCTTCAGAAGGAGCTGAACAAGGACACTGACTATCTTTTCTCGCTCAATAAACTTTCGGTCATCACTGGTTTTGACATGGACGGCTCGTACCTGCGCTCCAACAACTTGGAGTACTGGTTGCACCCGATTGCTGCCAAGCAACTCCACCCAAAGTCGGCTGCATGGGACGCTGCTCGCCTTTTGATGATTCACAACGAATTTTACGAGCACCGTGCCGACTTCCTTGTGCGTGCACAACAGTTGCTCAACAAGATTCAGACTTTAAAAGAAGCGGAAGAGGGCGAGTAGTTCTTGACTGTGATTCAATAAATGAAAAGGCATTGAAGCGTTGGCTTCAGTGCCTTTTTTGTTTAGTGCATTTGCAAACAGCCAGTATCTTGTTTAAATATTTTTAGACTTGCCTAAAAATTATCTACATTTGAGCTTAAATATTTTCGAGCTTCATGGAAGTCCTTACCCAAGCAGAAGAAAACTACCTAAAAGCGGTCTTCAAGATAACGGAGAACGACGACAAAGCTGCCAGTACCAATGCCATTGCCGCAGCGATGAGCACCACGGCAGCTTCCGTTACCGACATGTTGAAGCGGCTCTCGGGCAAGGGTCTTCTGCACTATGAAAAACACCGAGGCGTCATTTTGTCGGAACGAGGAAGTGAACTAGCAACCAATCTCGTGCGAAAGCATCGGCTTTGGGAGGTTTTTTTGGTCAAAATGCTTGACTTTTCATGGGACCAGGTACACGAGATTGCCGAACAATTGGAGCATGTGCAGTCGGAGGAATTGGTAGAACGGTTAGACGTTTTCCTTGACCGTCCGCAGTTCGACCCGCACGGCGACCCTATCCCCGATGCCAATGGCAAGATGGCCATGCGCAAGCAGGTTTTGCTGTCATCACTGGCCCCTAATGACCAGGCAGTGCTGGTAGGAGTCCAAGAATCAACCACCACGTTCCTCCAGTACCTCGACAAAATGCAGCTATCGCTGGGTAGGAAGCTAGTAGTGATAGACCGTTTTGATTACGATGGCTCCATGAAAATTGCGCTCAACGAAGGAGAGATAATTACCATTTCACATAAGGTTTGCGAAAACCTATTTGTACAGAAGGCCAAATGACGCAGTCGGTCTGCACGATGAAACATCGGGCGGCTGGCTGACTTTTTATGGCCAATTCCGTCTAGTTTTTGACGCATGAAAAACCTTGCTTTTCAGCTCACATTTTTGTTTGGTTTTATGGTAGCGAATGCGCAAACCGCTACCATAACGGTTGTGTCCACGGCCTCCATTTTTGCCGACATGGCCGAAAATATCGCTGGGGGGCATGTCACGGTGAAGACCATTGTGCCCGTAGGCGGCGACCCACACATCTACGACCCTACTCCCGCAGATGCGCAACTCGTGGCTTCGGCGGATTTGATTCTCCGCAATGCCCTTACCTTCGAGGGCTGGCTCGATGACCTGATTGCCAGTGCAAACACCAAAGCCAAGGTCGTGACGATCACGCAAGGCGTCGAAGCCATTCACGCAGTTCACAAAAACTCCAGCGACCCACATGCTTGGATGTCGGCTGCAAATGGGCTCATTTACATCGAAAACATCAAGGATGCCCTCGTCGAGCTTGACCCCGATAACCGGGAGGTGTACGAATTCAACTACGGTGTTTACCGAAAGCAGTTAGAGGAATTGGACGCCTACATTTTCAACGAGGTGAAAAAAATACCTGAACGTCGTCGCATCCTCATTACCTCTCACGATGCCTTCGAGTATTACGGGCAGCGGTACGGCCTCCGCTTGGAGTCAGTGCTGGGCATCTCTACCGATGCGGAAGCGCAGACCTCCGACATGGTGCGATTGTCGAGCGTCATTCGGGATAGTGGTGTGCCCGCCGTTTTCATCGAAACCACCGTGAACCCGAAGCTGCTCCAACAGATTGCTACCGACAATAAGGTGCGCATCGGTGGAAAGCTTTTTTCCGATTCTATCGGTGACAAAAACAGCGATGCGCCTTCTTACTACGAAATGCTCAAGTACAATACCGATACGATTGTGAAGGCGCTGGCTGGCAACGAAGATGACGGAAAACCAGAGTCGGAGGAAACGAGAAAAACCAGTTGGGTTACATGGGTTTTGCTGGGCCTTTTGCTCGTCGGCGGCTTTTTGGTTGTTGCAAAAAAGATGAATGTTTGACGATGCTTGGATTGTTCCCATGCCACATCAGCAATCCAACAATAAAGCAATCCAACAATAAAGCAATTCAACAATGAACTCCATTTCCATCAAAGGCTTGTCGGTTTCCTACGATAAGAAAATCGTGTTGACCAACATCTTCCTCGACCTGGAGCCGGGCAACGTGTACGGCGTCATCGGGCCGAACGGGGCTGGCAAATCCACGCTGTTCAAAGCGATACTTGGGCTGGTGGACACGAACGCTGGGCAGGTTTTGGTGGATGGGCAGTCCCCGTCGTTGCAGCGCAAGAATATCGTGTACGTACCCCAGAAGGACGACGTGGACTGGGACTTTCCTGCCACGGTCATGGACATCGTGAAAATGGGGCGCTACCCTCACAAAAAGCTCTTTCAACTCCTCAACAAGCAGGACGAAGCCGCCGCAATCGCCGCACTTCAGGAAGTTGGCATCGAGCACCTGAAAGACCGGCAGATTGGCGAGCTCTCAGGTGGACAGCAACAGCGGGTTTTCCTTGCACGGGCACTTTGTCAGGGTGCTGGCATTCTCATGCTCGACGAGCCGTTCGTGGGTGTGGATGTGACGACTGAGGAGAAAATTATCGGCATCCTGCGCAAGCTGGCGGATGAGGGTAAGGTGTTGTTGGTGGTTCACCACGACCTCTCCTCTGTACGCTCCTATTTTGACAAAGTCATCCTCATTAACCAGCGCCTGATTGCCTGCGGCGACACAGAAACCACTTTCACCGATGAGAACATCGCCAAGGCGTATGGTGGGCAGTTGCCGATTTTGCAGAAGACGGGGATGGTGTGAATAATTGAGAATAAGAAACGACGGCAGAAGTTTGTCTTTTGAAAAGCTGCGAAAGATTTGAACGTGCCAGCTAGTTACACCGCTTTCAAATGCGCTAACCTTGCAGGTAAACCACGTACTTTTCCTTAAAATAATCCTCGTCAAAATAATCAGAGATGGGGTGGGTCTCAACATACTCACCTTTGGGCAGTGCCTTTATTTCGGTCTTGATGTTTCCGCCTTTCAATGCGATCAAGCCATTGGGCAGGGAGTGTGATTCCTTTGTTTTCAGCAATCGCTGAGCGGTCCAAAGTCGCAACTGATCCAGTTCTGCTACCGCCCGAGTCACAATAAAATCATAGCGCAATCCCTTCAGTTCCTCTGCCCGTACTTGTTGGGCTTTGGCGTTTTGGAGCTTCAATTGTTCGATTACGTCTTGAACCACTTTAATTTTTTTGAGCGTTCCGTCTATCAGGTGAAAGTTCACATCGGGCATTAGGATGGCCAGTGGTATGCCGGGGAAGCCGCCGCCCGTGCCCACGTCGAGTATCTCGGCGCCGGGCTTGAAGCGAATCAGCTTGGCGATGGCCAGCGAATGTAGCACGTGATGCTCGTACAGATTGTCAATGTCCTTTCGTGAAATGAGGTTGACCTTGGCGTTCCAGTCACGATAAAGCCCATCCAATGCGGCGAATCGTTGGCGTTGCTCATCCGTGAGGTCGGGGAAGTATTTTTCGATGATTTGCATTTGAGAAAATTCTGTGGTGCAAAAAACAGAAGTTATTCCTTAGTTTTATCAAAAATTTCAAATCAACTAAAAACATCAACTATGGATTTGCTTTACGTACTTATCGTCGGCGCTGTATCTGGTTGGTTAGCTGGGCAGCTTTTTCGGGGCTATGGCTTCGGTATCATAGGCAACATCATCATTGGCGTGGTGGGCAGTTTCATTGGGTTTTGGTTGTTCGGCAAATTGGGGGTTTCGCTCGGCAAGGGTGTTGTCGCGACCATTCTGACCTCCGCCATAGGTGCCATTGTGCTGTTATTCGTTGTCGGACTATTCAAAAGGAAATAGAGTTGGATGAAAATCGCCGTCAACACACGCTTTTTGCTAAAAAGCAAACTGGAGGGCATCGGCCTCTACACCCATGAAGTATTCAGGCGACTGGTAGCGCAGCACCCTGAGCATGACTTTATTTTTTTCTTTGACCGCCCGTTCGACCCCAGTTTTGTTTTTGGTAAAAACGTGAAGCCCGTGGTACTTTTCCCGCCAGCAAGGCATCCATTTTTGTTTATTTGGTGGTTTGAGTGGTCGGTAAAGCGGGCTTTGAGGCGCTACAAAGCAGATGTTTTTCTCTCCCCCGACAATTTTTTGACCTTGGGCACAAAGGTCAAAACCGTGCTTGTCACGCACGACATCGCCCATGTTCATTACCCCAAACAGGTGTCCTTTTTCCAGCGGCTTTACTATCAGTTTTTTGCCAAAAGATTCAATCTGCGGGCAGATTGGATTGTGGCTGTGAGCGAGTTCACAAAGGCTGACCTTGTTCGGCAGTATGGCATTGCCCCAGCTAAAATCAGCGTGTCAGGGAATGGTTGCAGGGAAATCTTTAAACCGTTGCAAGTCGCTGAAAGACAATTAGTTAGGAAGGATTTTTCCGAAGAATCGCCTTATTTTTATTACATCGGTGCAGTACATCCACGAAAAAACGTACATCGTCTCATCGCTGCTTTTGACCAATTCAAGGCGGCCACTGGGGCACCGCATAAACTCCTCATCGCTGGGCGATTCGCTTGGCAGGCGGGAGTTGTAAAATCGGCTTTCGAAGCAGCACGGCACCAATCAGACATCCATTTTTTGGGCTACGTCACGGACGAAGATGCCGTCAGGCTGATGGGAGCGGCTGCTGCATTGGTCTATGCTTCATTGTTCGAGGGTTTTGGCGTACCCGTGCTGGAGGCCATGCACGCCGAGGTGCCGATAATCACTTCTAACGTATCTTCGCTGCCAGAAGTGGCCGGTGAAGCCGCTCTGTTGGTAGACCCCACCTCGGTGGGAGAAATCGCTGGGGCCATGCGCCGAATCCATGAGGACGAACATCTATGCAATAAACTGTTAGCCAACGGCCGCTTGCAACGCACGAGGTTCAACTGGCAGAAGGCTGCGGATGTTGTTTACGATGGATTGACGAATTGCTGAACTGTTTCGCAGTGACCTTGACAGCAATTCAGCAATAAAACAATTCAGCAATAAAATATTTCCACATGGGACTTTTCGGATTTTTCAAACCGTTGAAACCAGTTGGTTTTGACTACCGTCCCCGCTTTTACGACGAGAAAAAAGAGGAGATGCTCGAGCGCCGTAAGGCCGCCGAGGAGCTACAGGGCGAAAATCCTGAAGCATTGAAGGCTCGCATCAAGCGCAATATGCGGCGGCAAACCACTTACCTGACCAATAAAAGCGCTCGACAACAGCAGGTAGCAAAATCGAACATGCGGCTGCTCGCCATCATCGCCGTGCTAGTGGTGCTCACATTTGTCGCAATTCAGGTATATTTGCCCCGATTCGCATATTTGTTTGAATAGGATTGTATTTATGGGCTTTTGTGTTTGCGTGTTTGCGACAGCCTCACAGACATTTAACACACAAGCGCACAAGCACACAAACACCGGGGAGGATACCGCACATGGCTGACATCATTCAGCTCTTACCAGAATCTATCGCAAACCAGATTGCCGCCGGCGAGGTTGTGCAACGCCCATCTTCTGTTGTAAAGGAGTTGATGGAAAACGCCATTGACGCTGGTGCAACGAGCATTAAGTTGATTGTGAAGGACGCTGGGAAGGCGCTGATACAGGTGATTGACAACGGCTGCGGGATGTCTGAAACCGATGCCCGCATGTGCTTCGAGCGTCACGCTACTTCCAAAATCAGGGAAGCTAAAGACCTCTTTGCCATCCGTACGATGGGCTTCCGGGGCGAGGCAATGGCCTCCATTGCAGCCGTGGCGCAAGTGGAAATGCGCACTAGGCAACACAACCAAGAACTCGGCACCCGCATTGCCATCGAAGCCTCCAAACTATTGGCGCAGGAACCCTGTCAGTGTACGCCTGGCTCAAATATTTCGGTTAAAAACCTTTTTTACAACGTACCTGCCCGCCGCAACTTTCTCAAGTCCAACCCAATTGAGATGCGGCACATCCTCGACGAATTTCAGCGGATAGCCTTGGCCAACGAAGATGTTTTCTTCTCGTTGCACAACAACGGCACCGAGGTCTTTCACCTTCCACCGGGCAATTTGCGACAGCGAATCGTGGGCATTTTTGGAAACAACTTCAACCCGAAGCTCGTGCCCGTAAAGGAGGAAACCGACGTGATGAGCATCGGTGGTTTTATCGGCAAGCCTGAGTTTGCCAGAAAGACCCGAGGTGAGCAACTGTTCTTCGTCAACGACCGCTTCATCAAGAGCGGCTACCTGCACCACGCCGTGATGACGGCTTACGAGGAACTTTTACCGAAGGAAACCTATCCGTTCTATGTGATTTTTCTGGAGATGGATACTGCCCGGATTGACATCAACGTACACCCAACGAAACAGGAAATTAAATTTGACGACGAGCGGCTAGTTTACAATTACTTGCGGGTGGCGGTACGCCATGCGCTGGGTTCGCACAGTATTATGCCGGAGCTGGATTTTGAGGCAGAGGCCAGTTTTTCGGTGACGAAGAACTTTGGACTTCCGTTCAACATGGCACCGCAGTCTGATTTCGAAGAGGAAATGTCGCAACCCAACAGGCAGGGAGCCGTCGGTACGGTCAGGAATTTTGAGCGGCCAGCTAGCAACCCACGTGACGAATCTAACCTGCGCAATTGGCAGCAACTCTACGCCGCTATTGATGAAATGGACGAAGCGCCCAAGCAAAATATTGCTCCCAGCAACAGCGACGAGGAAGAGAGCGGCGAGCACATTACCATCGGCAGCAATTGGTCAAACTCTGGTGAATTGGACGATGCAGGCAGCTCGTTTTCCAAGAACCAAAAGGAGCCGTACCAAATTCAGTCGAGCTACATCGTCAGCCACATCAAGTCAGGCTTTTTGCTCATTGACCAGCAAGCGGCGCATGAGCGCATCCTTTACGAGCGCTATCTCGAAACGCTCGAAAACCGACAGGTTTTCACTCAAAAAGAACTTTTTCCAAAGACGTTTACCCTGCCCACTGCCGATGCCGCCATCTTCGGTGACATCATGTCCACCATCAATCAATTGGGTTTCGACATTCAGGAGTTTGGCAAGGACTCGTTCATCATCCACGGCATACCTGCTGATATGGTGGGTGGCCAGAACGAGGTAAAAATCATAGAAACACTGCTGGAACAGTATAAACAAAACATTGAGCTCAGCCTTGATTTAAAGGAAAACCTTGCACGTTCGATGGCCCGGAGTGCCGCCACCAAGCGGGGCGCTG
Organism: uncultured Saprospiraceae bacterium; assembly: GCA_964442355.1. GTDB lineage: Bacteria > Bacteroidota > Bacteroidia > Chitinophagales > Saprospiraceae > UBA6168. The sequence goes on from CAYTZS010000028.1 coordinate 26,886, forward strand.
CACTGACGGTGCAAGAGATGCAGGAACTAATCGACCAACTTTTTGCTTGCGCCATGCCCTTCAAGAGCCCGTCCGGGCGAAGCTGTTTCCTGACTTTTAATATGGATGAATTGGAGGAGCTGTTTTTGGAGAGATGAGTTATGAGTTATGGGCTACAAATAGTTAGGCAACTCATAACTCATAACTCATAACTACTTTACATCTTCTTCTTCCACTCAGCGATGGACTCCGTATTCATGCGCTCGTAGTCCTTGTTGCCAGCCGCAACGGCCAGTGTCTTTGACTGTTCAGCGATGGCAATTGCCTCTTTGTACTTGCCAAGAGCAGCCAAAACAAGTGACTCTTGGCGCAGCTTCCAGAACTTGGCGTCTTTGCCGTCCATTTCGTTCGATTTGTGGATCCAATCGTAAGCCTGCTTCATGTCCTTGCTGGACTCGAAGTAGTAGCGGCCAGCAGCGTAGTAGTCGTCGGAACTAGGGCCAGCCATCACTTTTTTGATGGAAGCAGAAACCACATCGTCGGTTGTCAGCTTGATGGGGAAGCCCACCCACGTTTTTTCCCAACCAATGCCCATGGTGAGGCTCTCGTTGGTAAGGTCGCCAAGGTCAACCATGAATGATTCGATGTTGAATGGAAAGGCCTCAGGTGTTACCTTGAAGCGGACGGCCTCTTTTGCTGCATCCCATTTCTCAGGAACACCCCAGTTTTCGGTGTCAGTGTAAAAAATAACTTCCCACTCTGTTTTGCCTGGAACGGTGAAGATGGAGTAGCTGCCAGCTTTCAGGTCTTTGCCGCCGATTTTCACGGGAGCGCTGAAGGTGACGATGGTGTTTTTGTTGGCACCAGTGCGCCACATTTCACCGAAAGGCACGAGGCCACCAAAGATTGTGCGGCCTTTTACGCTTGGGCGGCTGTACTCAACAGTGATGTCGGTAAGGCCAACGGTCTGGGTGATTTTCGCACTGGGGCTAGCCGCAGGCGTTTTGATTTGGGCAGTGGCGAGGCTAAAAACGCCAATGGCCATGAAGGTCACGAGTGTTAGGAATACTTTTTTCATCACGATTTTATTTTGTTTGAAAATATTTTAAAAACCAGCGGCGAAGTTACCCATTTAGCGGTCAATACAAGTTTTTGGAATGGAAACCTTAACAGTTTGGTAAAACTTGGGTTGATGTTTTGGCAAAAAAAGAATCTGAAGCCACGCTGCCAGCAAGCCGCCCGACCCGGTTAATTTGCTACCTTTGCCCCCTCCAGTTGGCAGTTCGCCAGTTGGCAGTTCGCAGTCAGTCCACAGTTGTTCAGTCAGTGCCAAAGTTTTGGCCCAAAGACTCAAAGACTAAATGGGCTGCACCCTGACTGCCAACTGCGCCCTGCCGAACTGCCGAACTTCAACATGGCTTTTGTAGTATCCGCCAGAAAATACCGTCCTGTCCACTTCGAGGATGTCGTTGGGCAAGCGCACGTGTCCCAGACGCTGAAAAAGGCGCTTCAGACCGACCACGTGGCACATGCATTTCTGTTTTGCGGCCCGCGGGGGGTAGGCAAGACCACTTGTGCCCGCATCTTGGCCAAAGTGCTCAACTGCCAGAATGTGACGTCCAACTTCGAGCCGTGCGGCGAGTGCGAAAGCTGCCGAGCCTTCGCCGAAAACGCTTCTTTCAACATCATGGAACTCGATGCCGCCTCCAACAATAGCGTCGAGCACATACGCACCCTTGTGGATCAGGTACGCTTCCAGCCACAGCAGGGCAAGTACAAGGTGTTTATCATTGACGAGGTACACATGCTCTCGCAGGCAGCCTTCAATGCCTTCCTGAAAACGCTGGAGGAGCCGCCGAGCTACGCCATTTTCATCCTAGCCACCACGGAGAAACACAAAATCATCCCGACCATTCTCAGTCGTTGCCAGATTTTTGACTTTAAGCGAATACAGGTCAAGGACACGGTGGCGCATTTGCAAAAAATCTGCAACGCCGAGGGCATCGAGGCCGAGGGAGATGCCTTGCACATCATTGCCCAAAAGGCCGATGGCGCATTGCGGGACGCATTGTCCATTTTTGACCGAATCACCAGTGCCTCCGGCAAAAAAATTACCTACGACGACGTCATCACCAACCTGAACGTCCTCGACTACGACTACTTTTTCCGCCTAACCGATGCCCTGCTCACCGAGGATTTGCGGCAAGTGCTACTAATATTCGACTCTGTGCTGCGCAACGGCTTCGAGGGCGACCACTTCATCAATGGTCTTGCCGAGCACCTGCGCAACTTGCTTGTATGTAAAGATGCCGAGACGCTCCGCCTGCTCGAAGTCAGCGACTCGCTTCGAGAACGCTACCGCCAACAAGCGGCCTTGGCACCTGCTTCGTTCCTGCTCACAGCCCTCAACCTCTGCAACGACTGTGACATCAACTTCAAAATGGCCCGCAACAAGCCATTGCATGTGGAGCTTTACCTTATCAAGATGTGCTACATCGGCCAAGCCGTGCAACTGGCGGTGACTGGAGGTGGGGCTGAAAAAAAAACTCCTGACCTAACGGATGCCAGTCGGCCGAGCGCAGCGAAGGCCATGACCATGAGTGCCGAGCTAGGTGCGCCTACTACTGCCCCAGTTGTTTCTCCGAAAACAGCATCGCCGCCACCAATCCAACCTACCCCAGAAACTGAGCAAACAACAACTCCTACACCTGCCCCCGGCTATGCCGAGGTCATCACCGTAAATACCGTTCAAACAGTTGAGGAACCCAAGCTTGGCAATGGCTCATCGCTGCTGCGCAAAGGTGGTTTGGGTGGCCTTCCGACCGTTTCTTTGCAGTCCATTCACGATGAAATTGAGGAAGCGGAGTCAAATGGTGCTCCCGTTCAGGAGGCAAAGCTCACCCTTGATGACCTGAAAGAAGCTTGGTCGGCCTACATCGAGTCCATTGACAAGGATTCCGTGAAAACCATCTTGCGGGGTGCGGACATTGACATCAACCCGGAACAGGTCATGGTGACCGTAGGCTCAGCCTTGGCCGAAAGCACCGTCCGGCAAGAGACAACTTTGATGGAATTCCTTCGGAAAAGATTGCACGCTCCGCTATTGGCACTGTCCATCAAGCTCGACCCCACTCGCTCCAATGCAGCGCCCGCCAAACCCAAGCGCCTTACCGACAGCGAAAAATACCATGCCATGCGGGCCGTGAACCCATTGGTGGATGAGGTGCGAAAGCGTTTTGACCTTTCCCTAGAAAATGAGTGACCTGTATTTTCAGCTTGGTTTTTCCCACTTCCCAGCCAAGCATTTCTTTTGCAGCCTGTCCGACTTATCCACATCTGGTATTTGACTTGAGCCATCAACAAATTTAACTTTGCACAAATCGTTTAAAAGTCAGAACTTGGTTTTTAGAAACCTGACTTTTGGCAAATAATGGTTTTGATATACAAAGCGGTGGTCGTACTTTTCACCTTGCGATTTTCTATTTTTACATCTACTTAAAATACTCGTAATATGGCTACAACTAAGAAACTCCTTGATTTTGCAAAAAACGCCCTCAACCAGCAGGAAAGCAATGGGGTAAAAGGTGGCAAAAGCTACGTACCCACCGATAGCGGTTCTGTTGGCTACATCAATTGGGATGATGTGGACATTCGTGAAAACGGATTGAGCACAAGCCCATTCCAGACCTTACAGTTTGGCCCGGCTGGCAAGCGCAAGTGATTGGCTTAAATAGCGCTCCTTAGCTACTTCGGCAAAAGTCTTCCCATTGATTTTGCTCTCCAGCCAAGCGATGATGTCGAACAAATCGAAAATGCCGTAAGATGGCTGGCGAGATAGTTCCTCGAAATCCTGCTTCAGGGTTTCGAGGATATCTTGCATTTCCCGTTTTGAATGGGGTTTTCCCGCCTCACGGATGAAATTCATCATTTTCCTTTCAAATTCCGATAGTCGGTTGGCTTTGTTCAGATACCTGTAGGTTGAGCGTAATAGGCTCTCTAAGAGCATTGTGTTGCCTAATTCATAATGTATGATTAGATTAAGTATCCTAGCAAGGCTTTGCAAATCTTTTCTCTCCACACTTTCAGACATTTTAAACCAATCGTTTAAGCTATTCAATGCTTCTTCGAAATTGCTAATACCAAAGTAGATGCAGAAGTATTGAAAGAAAAAATTGCTCTTTGTAAATTGTTCTTTATCAAGTCTTTCAAGTGCTTTCAGGTGCTTTTTCAACTCCCTTCCACCCTCCTCAAACTCTCCCGTGCTGATGCAAAGCCGAAACTTGTTCATGTAATATTGCCGATGGATTTTCACCTCGTCGTCATCGGTGATTGGCTTTACCTTGATGAGCTTGTCCAGCGTCTGTCGCACCTCGTCCACCCTGCCGAGCCTGCCGCAACTGATGACGTGGTTGTTCAAAGCAGAGATGTACTCTGACACGTCCTCTTGCAGCATCAATTGGTTGTGCTCCATCAAAGCCAACAGTTTATTGCTGGAAGCATAAAATGCCTCAAAGTTTGAAGTAGAGAAATAGTAAATGGATAAAATGCGGTAATACAGCACTTTGGCGATGAAGGAACGAGGGTTGGCGTCTTCCTTCATCAACGGGTTTTCCATGATTTGAGCGAAGGCTTCCCGTTGGGTCTTGCTCCTGGAAACGTCCTTTCTAATGCCCACCAAGATGTTGAAGAAGATGTTTCGATAGGCCGAAATATTGGAAAGCTGTTCCAGGTAACCCTGTTCCTCTTCGGTGATGCGCTTCATCTCTCGGTCGAGGAAGGCAATGTCGGTCTGCGTGTAAGCAATGCGCTTTTCCCAGTTCAAAATCTCAATCAACGTGTTGAAATCTTCGTACTCCGTGGCGGTTTTTTTGAGCTTCGCCAAAATGGTCTTGCAATCCTCAAAATGGGAGCGCTTGAACAAGGCCCGAACGCCCAACAGCTGGTTTTTCAGGCGATAATCTACCGATGACTTTTCGTCAAAAGATTGTAAGCTCTTGATTATCAGTTCATAAAGATAGGATTTCAACTCTGAGTACTTGCGGGTTTCCGTTGGGTCACTGCCGTACACCGCCCGCATCAGTTCCTCGTCATCGAAGCGCTCACTGGCTGCTACTGCATCAAACAGCCGCACATACTTACTGCTGGATGCCTCCTTGCTGTTGATGAAAATCTTGAAATAGCGGCGCTCTGCACTGGACAGCGCTTTTACCAAATCGTACAATCTGCTGGATGGGGTTTTCATAAGTTGAGAAAGTTGCGAGTTTTGATTGGCTCAATGCCATTTTAAAGCCCGAATGTATAAATTTTGCGGGTGAAGAACCCAGTTTGTAGAAAAACCAGAAACCTGACTTTTCGCCCATTTTTCGAACACGAGCTCCGCAATTTTCGCCAATTGATTTCCTGCTTCAAACAACTACTTTTGCTCTTCAAAAACAACTAACCGCTTGACTACCGACGACTACAAAAAGCTCCTGCCCAATTGGCCCCACGACCCTGGGGTCTATCGCTTCCTCGATGCTGAGGACCGGGTGCTCTACGTTGGCAAGGCCAAGAACCTCAAAAATCGCCTCTCCTCCTACTTCTCCAACACCAAAGACATGGCCTACAAGACCCGTGTCATGGTCAAGCACGCCCACCGCATCGAAATGACGCTGGTGGATACTGAGGCAGACGCCCTGCTCCTCGAAAGCACCCTCATCAAGCGCTTCCAACCGCCCTACAACGTGATGCTAAAGGACGGCAAGAGCTACACGTACCTATGCATAAAAAATGAGCGTTTCCCAAGGGTCTTCCTAACCCGTCGAGTTATTCGGGACGGTAGCGCCTATTTTGGCCCCTATACCTCCAAGCAGCGGGTAGAGACGATACTTGGGCTCATCCGGCAGTTGTTTCCGCTGCGCACCTGCAACCTGAGCCTGACCGAAGAAAACATCGCCAAGGGCAAGTTCAAAGTCTGCCTCGAATACCATATCAAAAACTGCCAGGGCCCTTGCGAGGGCTTTGAAACGGAAGCCGCCTACGGCGAAAAAATCGAGCAAATCAAGAACATGCTGCGGGGCAACTTCGGCCCAGTGAAGCGGCACTTCCAGCAACTGATGGCACACCATGCCGAGCGCATGGAGTTTGAAAAAGCCCAACAAATCAAGGAACGGCTACTGGCTTTCGAGGATTACCAAGGCAAAAGTACCGTCGTCAGCACCACCATCCGTGACGTGGACGTGTTCAGCATCGCCAGCGACGAGAAGAATGCCTACGTTAACTACATCAAGGTGGTGAACGGCGCCATCATCAACACTTGGACGCAGGAGATGGTCAAGAACCTCGACGACGATGAGGCCGACCTGCTTGCCTTCGTTATTCCCGAAATTCGGGAGCGGTTTCAGAGCATCGCCCCGGAGGTCATCGTGCCGATGGAGGTGCCCGTGGCCGATGCGACCGTGATCGTCACAGTCCCGAAAATCGGAGACAAGAAGAAACTGCTCGAACTCTCGGAGAAGAATGTACATTTTTTCCTCCTTCAAAAAAAGAAGGAAGAAGCCTCGGCAACGGGCAAGCAGACTAGTGCCGAGCGCATCCTGCGCACCCTCCAGAGTGACCTCCAGATGGCCGATGTACCGCTCCACCTCGAATGCTTCGACAACTCCAACATGCAGGGCAGTTACCCCGTGTCGTCGTGCGTGGTGTTCAAGAACGCCAAGCCCAGCAAGGCCGACTATCGCCATTACAACGTGAAAAATGTCGTCGGCCCCAACGACTTCGCCACGATGGAGGAGGTCGTTTTCCGAAGGTACAAGCGCCTGCTGGCAGAAGGCCAACCCCTGCCGCAGCTCATCATCATTGACGGAGGCAAGGGCCAACTCAGTGCCGCCGTCAAGAGCCTCGAAGCCCTCGGCATCCTCGACAAGGTGGTAGTCGTCGGCATTGCGAAGCGCCTCGAAGAAATCTTTTTCCCCGGCGACTCAGTGCCGTTGTACATCAACAAAAAATCGGAGAGCTTGAAGCTCATCCAGCAGGCAAGGAACGAGGCACACCGTTTTGCCATCACTTTCCACCGCAACCAGCGCTCGAAAGACTTTACCAAGACCGAACTTGAAGATATTCCAGGCATTGGCTCGAAGACTGCCGAGAAGCTGCTCAAGCATTTCGGTTCGGTGAAAAAAATGCGGGAAGCCAGCGCCGAGGAGGTGGAAGCTGCTATCGGCAAGGCAGCGGCGGCGAAAGTGGAGAAGTATTTTCAGGCGGAAGAGGCGGAAGGTGAAGTTGGCAGTTAGACAGTTGGCAGGGGTAGTCAGTGGTAGTGAAACTGCTAATTTCAGCATCAAATTTGAATGATTATATTTAAAAACAAGGCAAACAAACTGGCCGAAAAAGCCGAGCAAGGCGCACTCGCCCAAAGCCCTTGGTCGCAGGTTTGGAGGCGTTTCCGCAAGCGGCGCATGGCGTTGTGGTCGTGGCGGGCGCTGCTCGTGATGGCCTTCGTGGCCGTGTTTGCCGATTTCATTGCCAACGAAAAACCGCTTTACTGCAAGCTGGAGGGGCAATCTTACTTCCCTGTGCTGCGCCAGTACGCCGTTGAGTTGGGCTTCGCAAAATGGGATGCCGCCTTTCTGCAAAAAAGCTGGGGCGAGCATAATTACGACGCTGTCGTTTTCCCCCCCATCCCATACTCCCCCGCTACACTCGACCTGAAAAACAACAACTATCGCAACCCCTTCGGGCGCCAGTCGGTGAAGTCGCTGCGGTGGCGGCACTGGCTTGGTACCGACCAACTTGGACGGGACGTGGCCGCCGGGATGGTGGCTGGTACAAGGGTGGCGCTGCTCGTGGGTGTCATCTCGATGGGCATCGCCACGGCCATAGGGCTGCTGCTCGGCTCGTTGGCCGGGTTCTTCGGTGATGACCGCATGCGAGTCAGTTGGATTGGAGTGGTACTGAACTTGATGGCGTTGTTTTTTGCGTGGTTTTATGGCTTCTCAGCGAGGGGGTACACTTTATCGGAAGCGGCAAAAAATGGCGGGCTTGGAATGGAATTGTTGAAGAGTATAGCCATTGCGGCGCTGATTTTTCTGGTGACAAATGGCCTTTCGGTTTTGATAAACAAACTGCTAAAAACACGTCAAATCACTCTCCCACTCGACCTCATCACCATGCGGGGCATCGAAGTAATGAACTCCATCCCTGGTCTGTTGCTCCTGCTGGCGATGGTGGCAGTACTGGAAAAAAGCTCGATATTTTATGTGATGGCCATCATCGGCTTCCTACGCTGGACGTCCGTGGCCCGCTTCCTGCGGGCAGAGCTGCTCCGGGTGCGGAACCTCGGCTACGTTGAGGCAGCCCGTGCGATGGCTTTCCCCAATTGGCGCATCCTGTGGCGACACGCCCTTCCCAATGCCATTGGGCCGGTGCTGATTGTCGTGTCATTTGGAGTTGCATCTGCTATTTTGATGGAATCGTCGCTATCGTTCCTTGGCATCGGAACGGGTTCGGATGGCGGCACGACTTGGGGCAGCCTACTTTCCGCTGTGCGCAGGTATCCGTCGGCGTGGTGGCTGGCGGTGTTCCCCGGTGGGGCCATTTTTGTGGCAGTTACGGTTTTTAACTTGATAGGAGACGGGCTGTCGGAGGCAATGGGCGAGCGCTGAACGAGCGGGCCGGAAATCCTTTCTGGCGCTTGAAAAAGTAGGTTGCCGGAAAGTATTTCCACTTTAGGGCAAAAAAATCCAATAAAACAAGGCAAAATCCAGCAAATGCTGAAACACCTGCAACCCAAGATGCGTTATTTTCCTCGTTTATAGACGCTTTTCGGGAAAAGTCCCGACTTGGTCTTTGACTTTGGATACCGGCCTTTTTTGTCGGGCTGTACGTGTACAGACTCGTTCATTGGGCAGCCAGAACCTCGGTTGCAGGAGCTGGTGGAGAGCAGGAGCGATAGGGCGGCAGTGCCGAAAAGGAGCGAAAAAGTCAATTTCTTCATGAGCAAAAGCAAATTTTAATCTAAAAAAGGTGCAGCAAAGTTGAGCAATATCCTTGTCAAAAGCGAGTGTTGAATGAAAAGGCCAATAAAATCAGGCATTTTTCTTCTCAAAACGTTTGCGGATAGGGATGCTTGTATATTTTTGCGCCACTTTTTTAAATCTGTAAATTTTTTAAACCATTTAAGATGAACAAAGGAGATTTGATCAACAAGGTTGCAGAGAGCGCTGGCCTAACCAAAGCTCAGGCTACTTCTGCCGTAAACACTGTATTCGAAGCTGTAGGTGAGTCCCTGACCAAAGGTGACAAAGTTACCATCATTGGTTTCGGTACTTTCTCTGTTTCCAAGCGTGAGGCTCGTCAAGGCCGCAACCCACAGACTGGCAATACTATCACAATCGCTGCCAAGACTTCTGTGAAATTCAAGCCAGGCAAAGAACTGTCTGAATCTGTGAACTAAACAGGAACCGAAAGATTAATCTTTCAGAGAAGGAAAGGGCAACCAGGGTAGCTACCCGGTTGCCCTTTTCCTTTTGCGGATTTTCGTACCTTTGTGGGCTTTTAGCACAAAATGACTTTTTTGAAAATATGAAATTCGCAACCAAGACCATCCACGCTGGCATCGAGCCAGACCCCAGCACGGGCGCAGTGATGACCCCCATTTACCAGACCAGCACCTACGCCCAGGCCGCCCCCGGCGACCACAAGGGCTACGAATATGCTCGCACACAAAACCCCACCCGTCATGCTTTGGAGGCCAACCTTGCCGCCC
>CAYTZS010000029.1:0-36084 GCA_964442355.1 uncultured Saprospiraceae bacterium
CATACTGTCAAAGAACTTTGTTGTCCTAATTTTCAGGGGTGCGTAATGTCAGTTATAATTTAGATGCACCTCCAAATTGATATAATCTTTTCGTGTGTAAACTCCTGCAAAGCCAAAGCGATTTCCCAAATGAATGCTCGTCTTGTGCGGTTCAATTTTCAGTTGCCCAAACTTTCGCAATTCATTAATCAACCGTTCGTAGATTTTCGCAACGATAGGACTTTTGGCATTTAAGTGGTTGGCTTCTGTATAGTTCATACTTGTTCGTCTATTGCATTCATGCCAAATGGCGAATACTTCCGCAGTGTTCATCCATGTCTAGCAAATCCCAAAACTACCCTAAACTTTTAATTTTCAAAACCTCCCGTAAAAAAAGCCCAGCGGCAAGATTAGGCTGTTTTTTAGCGTGAATACAGAAGAACTATTTCCCAGAATGGGGTATAGTGAGAAGTAAACCCACCTCCAGTGCCGCCGATGGGTGCAGCCCCCTACCCTACTCTTTTCTTTCAAACCATTGACAGTTAATCACTTGCAAAAATTTTGCAGTTTGCTACCTTTGCCCCGTACTTCCCACTTTTCTTAGAGAAGCGTTACATGGCAGAAATTCAACTTTTTGACGCCGCAGGGCATCGCAAGTACGTGACACCGGAGGAACGGGAGCGTTTTCGGCAGTGCGCTGGCGAGGTGTCCAGGGACAGGCGAACCCTGGCGTTGATGCTTTACAATTCTGGCTGCCGTATCAGCGAGGGGTTGGCGGTCAAGGTGCGGCACATTGATTTTTCCGGCCAGTGCGTGACCTTTGAAACGTTGAAGCAACGGAAGAAGAAGGTTTTCCGGCAAGTACCGCTCCCCGATGATTACCTGCAAGCCCTCGACGATGCTTTTGACCTGCGGACGTTGCAGAAGAAGAACAGCAAGGCCAGGGATGAATATCTATGGGGATGGTCACGGCGCTATGGTTACGAGGCGATTAAGGAAGTGATGGAGCTTGCAGGGCTGCACGGCATCCACGCCACGCCAAAGGGCTTGCGCCACGGCTTCGCAATCGCTTGCATTGACAAGGGCGTTCCCTTGAACATGGTGTGCAAATGGATGGGCCATGCCAGTATCGAGACGACAGCCATCTATGCCAACGCATCGGGACAGGAAGAACGTAAAATCGCTGCTAAACTTTGGGGGTAGAAAAGAAGCCAAGGGGTAAGTGCAATTTGTACCCACCTTTAAAATAAGAGAAAAATCATGAGTGAAGAACAAAACAAAATCGTTGTGTTTCAGGAAACAGAAATCCGCCGTGTCTGGCACAAGGACGAATGGTGGTTTTCTGTCATTGACGTGATTGAGGTTTTGAGCGAGAGCCAAAACCCTCGTCGCTATTGGAGTGACCTGAAAATAAAGTTGAAAAAAGAAGGGGCTGCCCAGTTGTACGAGAAAATCGTACAACTGAAATTAGAGGCAGCAGATGGCAAGCTTTACAATACGGATTGCGCCAATACTGAAACGATGTTTCGGATTATTCAGTCCATTCCCTCTCCCAAAGCCGAGCCGTTCAAGCTCTGGCTTGCTCAGGTGGGTTACGAGCGCATTCAGGAGATTGAAAATCCCGAACTGGCGGCGCAACGTGCCAGGCAGTATTACAAGGACTTGGGGTATAGCGAGGTGTGGATTGAAACCCGCCTCAAATCGGTGGAAACCAGAGAGCAGCTTACCGACGAGTGGAAAGCCAGAAACGTGAAGGAAGGCATGGAATATGCCATCCTCACAGCGGAGATTTCAAAGGCGACCTTTGGCCTAACTCCTTCGGAGTATATGAAGTACAAGGATTTGAAGCGGGAGAACCTGCGTGACCACATGACGGACATCGAACTGATTTTCACCATGCTGGGTGAAGCGACCACCCGAAACAAAGCGGTCGAGAAGGATGCCCAGGGCTTCGAGGAGAACAGGGGCGCAGCAAGAGAAGGCGGCAGAGCAGCGGGTAAGGCGCTCGATGCCTATGAGAAGGAAGCGGGAAGCAAGGTGGTGACGGACACGAATTTCAAGCAGCAAATTGCGGCAGCGAAGCAACAAAAAAAGCTGGAGCGGAAGAAGAAAGATAAAGAGAAATAGAGCCTTTTCTTTTCAAAAGCACCCCACCCCACCCTTTTTTTGGGCACACTAGGCCCGTTGATTACCAAATTAGGCTAAACACTCAGCATCTTGTTTATTTTTGCGACAATGCTAATCTCATCCTATGTCAGAATTTGCCAAAGTCACTGCATTTACCCCGGTTGAAAACAAACGGGTTACGAACCTGATTCGGGTCATAGAAAAACCCGGAGAGATAGAGGACGCCGCTTTTCTACACTCGATTCTGTGCCAGACATTCCTACCGTATAAAGACCCAGGCGACGATGTGCGGGAATACGAAAAGATTCAAGGTAACGCCGTGTTGTTGCTCAAAGCCGGGGAGATTTTCGACCCGAAAAAGAAAAAGTTTCACCAAGTTGGCCTACCCCACGGAACAAAAGCCCGCCTTGTACTGGCGTATATTAACACCTGGGCAATCAGGACGCAAAGCCGAACTGTTCCCGTTGAAGACACCCTCACTTCCTTCGTTCGGAAACTTGGCCTCGACACAGGCGGCAAAACCATCAATTCCGTGAAAGACCAATTGACTAGACTTGCGGGGTCAACCATACGAATTGGCTACTCTATCGAGGAGGATAAAGCAAGGACTACAAAACTGGACATCATTGATGGGATGGAAATGTGGCTATCTAAAGACGATAACCAACGGGTTATGTGGCCGGGTATCGTTACCCTGTCCGAAACCTTCCATAACAGTTTGATGGAACACGCCATTCCCTTGGATGAAAGGGTTTTGGGCGCACTAGCCAACAACGCCATGGCGATGGATATTTACACCTGGCTTGCCCAACGGCTGCACAGGGTACCTCATGGAAAACCACAGGCCATCAGTTGGAAAGCCCTGATGGAGCAGTTTGGCTCAAACTATGAAAACCCTCGCAAGTTCCGGCAGAACTTCCGGGAGCGCCTCAAACTGGTGATGAAGTTTTACCGGGACGCTCAAATTGAGGATGCCACGAAAGGGCTTTTACTTAAAAACTCCCCCCCACCCATTGAGGCAGAGAGGAAAACCTACCTGTTGACAACCCGCTAAAAAAGTACGGGAGTTTGGGTACGCTTTTGAGCAACCCTACATTTTTTTAAAGCTGTAGCCCCTCAGAGCCTTGAATAGCAAGGACTAAGGGCAGTACGGGAGTTTAGGTACGCTTTTGACCGGGACAACTTATCCACGGGAGTTCAGGTACACTTCAAAAATAATCCACGGGAGTTTGGGTACGCAAAAACCACTTATCCACGGGAGTTCAGGTACAAATTGGCGGGAGTTTGGGTACGTTTTCACGGGAGTTTGGGTACTATACCTATAGTACCAATAATACCAATATTTTTAAAAACCTATAGTTACGTCACCCACCTGTGGATAAGTCGAGTTCGCTACCGCTCACAAACTGATTTTTTTTCTTGCTGCTGAAAAGAAAAAAGAGGGATGCTGTTCCCCGTATGCTGAGAAGCCTCAACGCCTGTATTGGAAAGCCCTAAAAACTTTTCTTGCCATAGTAATGAATTCCTTCTATTTTTGTGTCATTAATTCACTACTTCATTACTTAATGAATTCATTACTATGGCTTTGAAAATCGGTGTTGTCTCACAAAAAGGCGGAGTAGGAAAGTCCACGCTCGTTAGGGCGCTGGCCGTCGAGTACGCCCGTAACGGATTTTCGGTGAAGATAGCCGACATGGATTTACGGCAGAAAACGACCACGGAATGGAACTGCATCCGAATGGAGAACAATGCCTCCCCTACCCTTGCGGTAGAGCCGTTTGCCAGCGTCAAGGACGTGCTTAAGCAAGAACCACATTACGACCTTGTGCTTTTTGATGGCGTAGGCCAAGCCGATATGCAAACCCTCGAAATTGCGCTGGCATCGGACTTTATCATTTTGCCGACCGGTGTTACCCGTGACGATTTAATCCCGCAGGTCAAACTTGCCCACGAATTGCGGAAAAAAGGAATTGAAAAAAGCCGCTTGGCTTTTGCCCTGAGCAGGGTGGGCGGCAGCACCGTCGAGCAGGAAGCGGCCACTGAATTTATTCAGGATGCAGGGTACTATTGTGCGGGTTCTGTTCAGGAACGCACCTCGATAGGCCAGTGTCACGACAATGGCCTTGCTGCCAATGAAACCAAATACCCATCCGTCAACCTAATCATTGACCAGCTTATTCAGAATCTGGGCGATAGAATCAACTTAATCGAAAATAGCAATGGCAAAATTACACAAACCCAGTAAGGGCGCTGTCCCTACAATGGAGGAAGCAAGCAACAACCTGGGCGACATCCCGGAGCGGATAAAACCAATGAGCTTCAAATTGCCTGAATCCTTTAACAAGGAATTCAAGCAATTTGCCCTTGACCAGGGTATTTCATTGACCGAACTTTTAAAGCGCAGTTTCCACCACTACAAGAAATCGGTATAGGTAATGAATTCACTACTTCAATATTTCATTACTTAATGAAATCATTATGAACAGCACACAGGCCAAACAACTTTCCCTTCCTGATATTATGTCCCGCCTGGGATATGAGCCTACATTGATTAAGAAGGGTGGGAATGAGTATTGGTATAAGTCGCCGTTCAGGGATGAAAAAGACGCATCCTTTCACACGTCCTTTTTGGGTGGCAAATGGATTTGGAAGGACTTTGGCGATAGGGGAGGGACAGTCGTTGATTTTGTGATGCAGCTAAAGGGCTTTCAGGTAGGGGACGCTTTACAGTTCCTTGAGAAGATGTACCGGGGCCGACCCTTTAGCCAACCCGTCGCCAGGTCAATTCAGGAGACACGAAAACAAACCGACCTTTTCTCTTTTCAACAGCAAGAAAATTTGCCGCCGGAGGCGGCGGCGCTCGAACTGGAATTTATAGAGGCGCATGAAATCAGAAACCCGCTCATTCACTCCTACCTAACGAAGGAACGGGCCATCCCTCGCAAATTGGCCGACCTCTATTTGAAGGAAATCAAGTACCGGAACAAGAAGAACGAGCGGGATTACTTCGCCTTTGGCATGGAGAACGAAAGCGGCGGCTATGAAATCCGTGCAGCTTCAGACAGCTATTCTTTCAAGTCAGCTTTGGTAAGGCGGGACATTACCGTGATTCGGGGAAAGTCCCCCGAAAAGAAGGCCGTCAGCGTTTTTGAGGGCATGACTGACTTTCTCTCCCTATTGGCTATGATGAATATTAGCCAATTGTCCGGCGATGCCGTGGTGATGCATTCGCTTTCGTCTTTTCAGCGCACGGTGGATTTCATCAAGAGCCAGGACTACACCACCATCAACACTTTTTTGGACAACGACAAGCCTGGAGAAGAACACACAGAGAAATTCAAAACGGAGTTTGGCGATAGGGTAACGCCTCAAAACTCCCTCTTTGCACCCTATGCAGATATTAACGACGCTTTGAAAGCGAACCAGATACCAAGTTTTCTGCAAAGGTAGTGGTAGTGAAGTAATGATTTCATTACTTCACTATTTCACTACCTGACCTCTTTAAAGGTTGTACCATATGGATAACTCCAGGCATATCACCGCAAAAACGATGATAACCACTACTACCACAATCCAGACAGGACAGTTGATAATGGTAAGCCTCAACCTGCCGAACTGCCACAAAAGGGTAACCTGTCGTGCGGATGCACGATTCAAAAAAGCACTCATAAAAATGTGTTTTAATGACCAGCAGCAGGGCAGCTAAGGCGAGGACGCTTTTCACTGACCCCTACTGGCCAGATTAAAAATTGATTCGTTATTAGTTATCAATGCACGTGCCACCAGAAAATGACTGTCCAAAATGTCAGGCTGTGCTTTCATTTTTCAACCAGTTTCGTATTTATGTGAAATCTGTTTATTTTGCCAGAATGGCAGTTTGTCAAAATGGCAGATATGTAAGGTCAAAACAAACACACGTTTGTTTTGACTATCATTCCTTTTATAAACTATTGAAGTGACAACATGACAAAGAATATCAAGAGGAACAACTTTTGATTTACTACCGTGTGGTCAACAGTGGATACATCAAGAAGTAGCAATAACCGCTTCTTGATTAGCACAAATGACTTTATTACAAGGATTTTCTATGGCCCTTACATGGCCAGATTAAATATTGATTCATTTAAGCCCATCTGTACAGATGGGCTTTTTATTTACCACCCTAGTGCTTCGCCGTAGCAGTTATTAATTCTTAACGGCCTTCCATCGTCATAAAAAATTCATACTCAGCGGTTCCTTTCTCTGCTACCCTTCAGGTGCTTTCTTCGCTTTCACAGCGTGCACCTAATCAGGTCTTTTCTTGCTCCATGGCCCCGCCCGGTGCTGGTGAAGAAGGCGTATTTCTTCACAAACACAACAATAAAATGAGAAAGGAAAAATCTCAAATCGCCGCCCCTGATATGTATCAGGCGGTGACCAATCGCATTATCGAAAGATTGGAACAGGGTGAGCTAACTTGGCGTAAGCCTTGGTCAAGCCATGGGCTGGCCCGCAACTACGTTTCCGGGAAGGTGTATCGGGGTATCAATATGCTGCTGATGAACCTTTTCAGCCCGCATGGCATCCCCTATTACCTCACCTTCAAGCAGGCGCAGGAATTGGGTGGAAACGTCAGGAAAGGCGCTAAATCCCAACAGGTATTTTACTTCAACGTCATTTTCAGGGATGCCAACAACCAAACCGTTTCCAGGGAACAGGCTGGGGCATTGGGTGATGATGTGAAGGTGATTAGGTTCCTCAAATACTACAACGTCTTTAACGTCGAGGACATCGAGGGCGTGGAGTTCAAAATTGACGATTTGCGGCTGTTGCCCCATGAGAAAATCGAACGCTGCGAACAGGTATGGAATGCGTATCCGTCCCCGCCGCAGTATGTCGAGGAAGATAAGGCAAGGGCTTTTTATCGCCCAGAAAAGGACCTCATCAACATTCCTCCCATCGAGCAATTTGAGACAGCCGAGAACTATTATGCCACGCTGTTTCATGAAGCCATCCACTCGACGGGGCACCCAAACCGTCTTAACCGTGAGGGCGTAGCCCAATTCGACCGGTTCGGTTCCGAGCGCTATTCTTTGGAGGAACTGGTTGCAGAGCTGGGGGCCTCTTTCCTTTGCGGCCTGACAGGGATAGACCGTGAACCCATCATTGAGAACACTGCCGCCTACATTCAAGGCTGGCTAAAAAAACTCAAGGATGACAAGCAGTTTATTTTCAAAGCCGCAGCGGAAGCGCAAAAGGCAGTGGACTACCTTGTGAACAACACTTTTGAGGAAGGCGAAGATTGAATGCCAATGAGCAGGGTAAAACCTGCTCATTTTTTTTTGAAAAGGCTGTGTGGCTTGAAAATAATATAAACTGTAAATTAAAGAGTGCTTAGGGCTTCGCCCCCAACGCCCGTCAATGGGTATCCCCAACCTTCCTTCGCTGCGCTTCCGTGCAGGCCGGGTGATTCCCCTCCCATTGACGGTTGTACCCCCACTGTTCGCCACGAGGCAGAGGTTGAAAGCGACGTGCTTTCTACCTTATAATCAACCAACCAAAGGAGAGTGGACAATGGGCAAAATGCTTCCCGAACAACTATACCGTAAAATTCAACAGATTATTCCCAATTTGGAACAACTAGAACCGGGCGAGGCGGTAAAGCTTAAATCCGAAGGATTCATGGATTTGAACGTGGACATCCTTTCCCGTGATGGGGATACCGTCGTCATTGCCATGAGCCACTATTACAAGCATCCAAGTGGTGACATGATACCCGACCCGGACATGGAAATAGCCATTTACCCAAAAATTAAAATGGCAGAGGCGCTTTCCTATCAGGACAGTTTTGGCTACCGTCAGGTTTACCCAGATTTTCCAGAGAAGAACCGGTATTATCCCAAGGCAAAACAGGAGCTGAATTCCTTTTTAAACACCTGGCTTCGCAATTTAAAAATGCAGGGCCATCAAGTGGAAGGAGAGGAGAGGGGCTTGAGCAAGTAACCGGAATAACCTAAACCAACTCAACCAAAGGAGAAAACACAATGGCCATCAATTGCAAAATTCAACTATCCGGCTTTCTGGGACAGGACGCCAAGACCATCACCAAGGATGGAAAAAGCTTTGTCGTGCTGCGAGTGGCTACTACCGATAGCTACCCTGTCAAGGACAGCAAAGGGGAGGTGAAGTGGAAGGACAAAGAATCCATCTGGCATGATGTTTTGGTGTTCCGTCCAACTGCTGCGCATTTCGCCAGGGATTTGAAAAAAGGGGATGCCGTGGAAATTACAGGTTCTATCAACTACAAGCCCTTTAAGGACGAAAGCGGCTACACCAAACGGCAAGCTTCAATCTTAGCTTACTTCATTGAAAAAGTAAACTATGAGCGCCAGGAGGAACTATCCCTCGATGACATCAATCAAGCCCTGGAATCAGCGGTAGAGTAGGGGAACTGCTTAGTAGTGAATTCATTATTTAATGAATTCACTACTTTTGTTTCAAAGAGCAAAAAATCGTGTATTGAGAACATGATTGATAGGTTCAGGAACTTTTGCCAGCAACCTTTTGTCTTGAATCTAAATTAAACTATTTCAACCATGTACGTAATTTCAATAACACATCCTTCCTTTCCTACTCAAATTGATATTGCAGGTGGCGATAAGGCTGACTGCGTGAAAGTGTTGAAGCTGGATTACCCAGATGGAAAATATAAAATCATTTGGGAGGGGTTTAAGTAAAATACATTGATGGGTAGACGAGTAAATTGATTACATAGCCACACTTGTGATTAAAAAACAATACCAGCCTCTGTCTGGGAAGTAATTTCTTTAGCCTTATCTAGCAGTTTTTGTTTTGGGATAACCTTATTTTTATGTTCATCGTAAATCGTAATGTCAGGCATGGATTCGTTTAAAAATTGCCGGAGAGTGCTTTTATCCTTAAATACACATTCCAGGCACCGGGTGGCCTCCGAATCTTCTCCTTCAAAATTTAGCAGGTAGCCCTTTTCTTTGGGCAGTTTGGAAAAGGCCTTATTGGCGTTGGCGGCAAATTCTTTGCCTACCGCATCGTTGACGAAGATGATTTCCCATGCGATGGGATAGTTTTCAGATTCCGTAAAGCCCCTTGCATCGGAACTATCGTACACCTCGGTTGTACCATAGATTACCTTCGTATCCCTTGCAACCATACATCCACCTTTCCTTGCTGTTTTACCATTGTTTAGTTTCTCTGGCAATTTCCCTTATAAACAATTTTCCTTCTTCTTCTACCTGGAATTCCTCTCTCGATTCCCGTATGGCACTCACCTTGTGTCGGGCGAGCAAGGCGTAAAGTTCTCCAAGGTTTTGGCCGATAATCCTGATATGTTCATTTCCCCATTCCAGGACGATGCCATCGGAGGGATTGAAATCAATTTTCATGATGCCAGAATAGGGTAGGGCAAGGCGGTTTCCGTTTTCAAAGTCAAAATCGAGCATAATGGAAGTAACGCCTTGCTGTTTTTCAACAGTGAAGAAAGGGGAGTCGCTTGGCTCGTCCTGTAGCAGTTCTTGGCGTTCGAGCCAGCTTTTAGCCGATGATTTCTCTTGACTTAGCATATCGTGACCTTGATTTTGTTTTTTGCGATTCTACCGCCCTATCATGTTCCTTTTTCATCGTCCTTTGCTTTTGCAATTCCGCTACCTGGGAAGCAGTCATCCGGCTTCCATCTTTCATCACGGATTTCTCCAAGGCTATTTTATCATCCGTGTACACTTTGGCCATTTCTTTTCCCCTCGATATGGAAACATAGAATTGCTGCCTGCTTGCCGCAGGTTCGGACATTTCACTTTGGGCGATGAAAACCCTGTCCACCGTTTTCCCCTGAGAACTATGGGAGGTTGTGACGTATCCATGCGCCATGTGCCCGAAATCCTTTGACAGGGTTTTCCCGCTATCCAACCGAATATTCCCCTTTTTGTCAAAACCGTTGACCGTGAAAATGTCACCATTGTTAATGCGTGAACCTTCCAGCGTTTTGCCGCCTTTGGTGATTCGCAACCTGTCACCGGCGGCAAGCTTTAGGGAGTCCTGTCGGTAAACGGTAAAGCGGTTGGAGTGAGAGAGGGGCAGTTGGGCAATTTGCCCTTCCCGGTTGGTTGCGTTTACATGGGGCAATTGAACGGTATCGCCGCCCGGCGCAACCTCCCACCGTTCCCCTTTTTTGAAGCCCGAAGAGTTTTGGTGAAACTCGACAACTAGATTTTTGTCCTGCCCATAGGTTCGGAACAAGTTTTTATCCTCTTCTGATAGGTTCAGGCTTTTGTAGGACTCAAAGCTTTTTTCCTCACCTTCCAGCTTGCCGGAGGATTTCAGCCGTTCCCGGATGGCATCGGTGACCATATTGGCTTCTCTGTGTACGGGAGAGACCACGAGGGCTGTCTTTTTCTTTTCAACGGCATCCACGTAGTCACTGACTAAAGCTTGGAGACGCTGTTCCCGGTCTGCTATTTCCACCACGCCGCCCATGCGGTCGAGTTTGTTAAGGGCAGGCTCTATTTTGTCGTTGGCAATCATCTCGACGACCTGCCTGTAGTTGTCGTTGCTGCGCTGGCGCTGGATTTTATTGATTTGAGCGACCTTGATACCTCCCCGCTCCTCGATAATTCGCAGGGCATCCCCCGCCTTGACTGCGGCGTGTTGCTTTACGTCGCCTGTCAGCAGGATACGGGCATTTTGTTCCTTGGCGATTTCAAAGACACGGTTCATGTCCTTATTGCCAATCATGCCCGCTTCGTCCACCCAAATCACTTGGTTTTTGACTTGTTTCTGTAGTTCCCTGTTTGCCAGCAATTGCGCCAAAGTGTCCGCCTGCTCAAACCCTTCTTTTCGCATCACGTCACGGGAGGCGGCAGCCGAAGGCGCAAAGCCGAAGATTTCTTTTCCGCTTTCCCGGATGCCCTGTTGAACCTCTTTCATCAAAGTGGTCTTACCCGTGCCCGCCCCGCCCGAAATCACCGTTACCTGGTCGGTCGAGTTCATGGCATGGCGGATGGCGTCTTTTTGTTCGGCGTTCAGGTAATCCGCTTTGGGCTGGTAGCGGGAATTTATCGGCGCTACCGTGCCACGTCCTTCCCGTACATACTGCACCATCCTTTTTTCATCCTGCAAGGCCTCCTCTGTCGTGAGGAATGTTTGCTCTTTGATGTTGCGGCGATAGAAGTTGGCACCATTCAAAGCGGAACCGACCGCTTCGGGCAGGACATCCCCATAGCCCCGCTTGAGGGCCTCGGTAAGAAGCCGCTTTTCTTCCATCACCGATTTACGCTCAAATGAATGCCGGACGGCACTGTCGAGCGCATCCCCCGCCGTGACGCTCTTTCTCTTTCCAGCAGCACCCTTCAAGTTTTGTGTGGCGCTCTTTTCATCATCACTTAGGCGGGAAAGCCAGTTCTCTTTGAGGTCTTGCATCGTGCCGTCGGACTTCACTTTTTGCTCCCGTGTCCTTGCCCCTAAATCGGCCTTGGCTTTCTCGTTTTGAATGCCCTTTTTTTCGGCGGCTTCTTCCACCTGTTGGGTACGGCGGGAGAATTTTTCGATGGTGCTTCGCCCGATGCCCTCCAGTTCCCAGTGCCTGCCCTCGTGCCGGATGCCATAGCCCATTTCCTGCATCCGATGGGCGAAGCGGGAGAAAAAGGCAGCCTCATAGTAGGAGGCATCCCGTTTGATGCTTCCGAATTCCCCGGCCTGAAACCGCCCGCTTTCTTCGTGCCATGTCGTATTGATGGCAAAGCAGTGGGCGTGCAGGTGTGGGTCAGCCACCCCATCCACCGGGCGGGAGGTAAAGTGGGTAAATTCTGCCCACACCATGTTCCCGGTTTGGACATGTTTTTTCTCCTTGCCCTGCCCGGTTTGGGTGCGCATATCCTTTTCCAGTTCCTGCATGGTTTCCGATACGGACCGCTCGAAGGCTGACCGGATACGTTCATCATTGGTAGTGGCGTAGGCGATGGAAACCGATTTTGGGGCGGAAAAAGTAAAGTCGTATCCGACCTTCCTGTTTTCCTTTTCACGGGGATTGAGCTTCGAGCCATCCGGTTTTTTGTTGTCGCAAAGTGCGGTGAAATCCTCCTTTGTGACCTCACCCTGCAACCCCAATTTTTCGGCTGCCAAACCACCCCAACGCCCGATGACCTGTTCTGCATCCTTGGCGTAGTAATCGGACGTTGCCAACCCCTCATCGAAGTACCGGGCGGTTGCGCTGGCGTTCGTATTTGGTACTATCCGCAACATGTGAAGCAGGGTTGAACCGAAACAAATAATATTACTCAGACATCTCGTCTAAACATGCTTTAGACCATTCCGAAAGGCAGTGCAAGCCCACAAGATGGCTGGCAATATTATTTGTTTCGGGGTTAGTTGTTGGCAAGGGGAGCGGTAGCGCAGCCCTTGCAGGATGCAGGAATATTTGATTGAAATGGATGCTATTAAAAGGGGAAGGGGTAGCTCAAACGAGGGCGTTGGTTTCGTTGTGTTGCTTGTTTTCGAGCCACTGAATGTAGCCTATCATTTTTTGGTAATCCCATTCCTTCGGGTCAAATTGAGCCATGTGCCTGACCATTTCGAGAGCGAGTTTTTCGATGATTTCATCTTCTCCCCGTTCCCAATGAATACGCATTTTTTGGTTGAGCGCATTCCAATAGGTTGAGCTTAGCGAAATTTCATTCTTACGGGCAATCACGTAGTCGAAGATGGAAAGCGCCAAGCAGGGATTCTTACGAGTGGATATGCCTTTTTGAATATATGTGCCAAGTGCAACCATTGAATCGAAATTTCCCATTTTAGCACGTTCTCTTACACCAAGGATTTCACTGTCCACGATTACATTAAACATATCCGCCGTACCATAAAAGTTAGGGTGAGTTGTTATTCTCACCCTAACATAAATCTTGTTTGAAATCAAGTTTTTATAAACTCCTGCCCTTGTTTTTATCCTTTACGTTCGGTGTACTGATTGGCACGGGCAAGTCATAGGACGGAGGTTTTTCCTCAGCTATCGCCCGTTGGCGCTTTGGATTATTATCATTCTCAGGTTTGGGAGATGAAAATTTTTCCTCAGTAGTCAGGTTTTGGTCAAGCAATTTTCTACCTTCTTGAATAGCTTGTTCTTTTGCTGACTTGGGCATCATTTCCGGTTTGACTTCTTTTTTCTGTTCCATTTTATTGAAGTTTATGGCTCTCCGAATATCCTTCGGAGAGCCAGGTTAAAAAATCGAGATTAGGTCAGTGCATCCAGGACGATGCCTACCAAGTCGCCCCCGGCATCAGCGGATGCTTTTGCGGCATCCGCAGCATCCGAAACATCCGGGCAATCGGAAACATCTGGACAATCTGACTCTGCCGCCGCCCGCACGAGTGCTTTGACAGCGGTTTTGACAACGAAATAGGTTACTAAATCCATAGTCAATATGTTTAAAGTGAATCAATACTTGAACTCGACCGAGGAAGGGGGATTTTTATGCACGTTGTTAATTGGCCGTACATCGTCAAATAGCTCGTTTTTGTCTTTCTGTTCCTTCCATTGCTGAAAGCCACCATCCGACCTCATCAGTGTTTGCTGCACGACCATCCCGGCACGGCGGTTGACGGGTTGGGCGCCATCAACTTCGCTTATCATTTCACCGCCAATCTTGCTGTCCCAGTGGTTCTGCTTGAATTGGAAGAATTTGTCTTCTTCCAGTGAAATCATGTACTTGATACAGATAGCACCGAAAATGAAGTAGGTTCCATAGACGCCGAAGCCGATGATTTTGAAGAAAATCCCTATTAGAATCAGTGCCAACGGTTCAGCCCATTTCTGGAATTTGTATTCATTGAGATGGTACCATCGTGGCTTTCCAACACCGTCATACACGAAGCCGAAGGGTTTCAGCAGGTTTGCAACCAACGGATAGAAGACGCTCAATCCGGTATCCATGCCATGACGGATTTCTTCTTTCCCATCTGCCCGGCGCAGGTTCTTGCGGGATTCATAGATGTGATAAAGTGTAAGCCCAATGAACAGCAGAAAGTGCAGCCAAAATAGGGTCGTAGAAACATTGGCCCCTTCTGGATTGCCCTCATACACCGAAAATCGTCTTGTGGCCAAGCCAGTAAGTTCCTTGAGTAAGAACAAGACCATCACAGCGCCACTCCAAAAGATGGTAGAGGCACTTAAGGTGCGGGAGCCAAACTTGTGCCGGAGGAACACAAGAAAAGAGGCGGAAGCGGTTCTTACAATCAAGTAGGCAAAATTTCGATAGGTCTCCGAATCCCCACTAAAAACCAATTGGTGGAAGTCCATGATTGAGTTCTTGGATTCTTTCTCTTTCATAAGAAGTAAATTTATAGGTGAAAAAATACCCCTCCGCTAATGGGCGAAGGGCTGTTGAAAAGCAGTTTGCAAAAAGTTGGTTTGGCTGGAGAAAATGCGTCCCGTTCCTGTGATGATGGCGTCCACCAGATAGTTATTTCTGATGCCACCTGTCCGCAGCATGGTGAACAGGGTAGGTTGCACCTGATACTGTATGTGCTGGCTGATGCTGGCAGAGCCAATGTTGTCCTTTCCGCTGCTGAAGGAGGATAGGTTTTGAACCCCCATTCCTATGGTTTTCGATGCGTACTCATTGGTGAGGTGGTCGTTTTGGGCATGGAAGATTTTGGTGTTGCACAAGGCCAACAGGCTGTTGACTTTTGCCTCGGCCCTATCCCCAGTAATTGCAGCGTGGTAATTGGAAATGTTCTGTGAAAGCAGAATGCTCCCGGCACGGCTCGCCCGGCACGTACTCATAAAAGAATGGTCAAAACGGGTAAGAAACTGTTGGGCTTCGTCTTGGTGAAATATGACCGGGTTAGGGTGAGTTTCCAGATTGCGCTTTTCCACCGCTTTCTGAAAAGCATACTTGAACATGATTTGGGCGATTTTCCCAACATATTCATGTGTCTGTACCGGAATGTCCAACAGGACAATCTTTCCGGTGAAAACATCGTCCAATTGAAGCTTGGAGCTTCCGCAGAACATTTGCTTCAGTATCGAGCTGGAAATAAACGGTTCCAGGATGCCCCCCACCATCGTGCGGATATTGGAAGCCGTACGGTCATCAAGGAAAGGCATTTCCCTTACGAAATAGTTATACACCATCTTGAAATCGGGATGATTTTCTCCTACCTTTTCTATTGACATGGCGAGCATGTTCCAGCAAAATGACTGTTCCCGAAATTCCTTGCTTTTTACTTGTTCACTGTCCACAGGTGCGGAATTGTGAAGGTGGTAAAGTGTCTCAATGCTTAGCGGCTGTCCGCATATCTTGTTGAGACGGATGAGCCTGTCCAACGCCTTGCTTTTTTGAAGTTGCCAGAATTCTTCTTCGCCCTTTCCACTTTCTGCCATTAGGCCGGAAACGTTTAGGAGGGCATTTACCGCATTCATCGGCTCTTGGTCCTTGTACTGTTCGAGGATGTTGAACACATTGGCATGGTGGGACTGAATGTGGATGACATCATCCTGGCGTCCCGCCTGAAAGGCCATGCGTAGCCAGTCTTCCACATCGGATTGTTTGTAAATAAAGACAATCAACCCAATGTACTCCTCTGGCAGCAAGCCCCTTGCATCGAGCAGGGCGCTTGCAATGGCAGAACCGGAGCCGCTGGATTTACCGGAGCCAGTCGAGCCGGAGATGAACACGTTTTCAAACAAATGCCTGAGCGTAAAATCGTCGTCAGGGTGGTTGCTCCCGGACAGGCTCAAAAGAGGCCTGTCCAAGTCAACTCTGGGTTTGGTTGTTCCTTTCATAAGCAATTAAATTTTCAATGAACTTTTGAAATAGCTCTCCCACTCCATGCTAGTGCATGAATGCCAAGTGATAAATTCATCGTGCTTGGCTGGAAAAGCGGTTAAGGTTTGTATTTTTGGCGGATTGCCTGTTGTTGGGATTTGAAAAAGGTAACCCCATCACATGGCAACAAAGGTGGAGCTGGGTGCTGATTTTACCAAGAAAAATGGCCTCAATTGAGCTTCCATTTTCACAGGAATAAAAATAGAACCACATGGTAGACTATACTAGAGACGAGTTTTTGAAATTATTAGAAGGGAACTTTTGCAAGGTCGAAGGTGACCACCGGTATTATTTGTCAGACCCAAATCTTGATAATAAAGATGTGGCGGAATCCCTTGATTTGGACGCAAGTTATTTTGGTACTTTGCTAAACCCATCTTCTGATAACGTTTCATATAAAACAGCTATCAGGCGCTTATTGAAATATGAAAAGACTAAGAATCTGGAAAAACAAGTTGGAGAACTCGAAGCAGAGAACAAGATGCTCGAAGCCTCACAAGGGAGACGAAAATTTGTACTTTATTCTGCCGTCGGTATTGCTCTGATTGCTATGATTTTGACAATGTGGAATTTCTATTGGCTTCCAACCAAATTGAACGATACACTTGCTGACTACGTAAAATCACAGCCCCAGCGTTACGTGGTTCGTGACGCACCTACGCTTGAAAAAATCATGCAGTGGCATGGAAAAATAGTTGCGCAGCAGTTGGCATTAGAAGCTGTGTTGATAAATGCTAGGATAAAAGAAAAGGAGGCTGAACTTACACCGGAGCAAAAAATGCAGTATATTGAAGAGGCAAGGGGCATTGTCAAAAAAGTAATTAAAGATGAACGCCTCGGCTTACACAGTCTTGGCTTTGTGAACGAAGAAGGAAAGAACATTTATGACTTCCTTCAAGATGCTGCACCTTACGACTCCCTTTTTTTGGATTCAGACCCTCTATTTCCCAATGCCTTTAAACAAGCAATACCTTATTTGACCAGTCGGCAAGAACCATATTCAATGGTTGCCAAGCAAATGATAGATGTTGTAACGGTTGTTCAGGGAAAAACTTGGTCTGAAATGGAAAATCGTATGTTTCCATCTTCCCAATAAGCAATCTCCCCAACTATTTTTTAGTGGGGAGATTGTTCGAATCAATTTATTTGAATGTCACCTTCTAAAACGTCAACGCCGATGTTACTGCAATCGTAGGTATTGACGTAAGACAAAATAGAAAAACCAATGCGGTCACCCACGGCTACCGTTAGTTCATGGCCGATGGTTTTGTCTTTTGAAACATGGAGTTCTGCTTCCGCTTCGTGTGAAACCCCAGATAATGGAGTTTGGTAGATGCAGACAACATCCTCTTCCCCTCTCCAATTTGGTTCGTTTTTGCTTGTTCCATTTATAGAGAGTGTCAAAGCTTCAGTGTCGTAGGCTAAATTCAACGAAATGCCCAGCGCTTGAATTGATTTGTTGATTACCATGATATTGGATTTTGATGCAATACCCACCCAATTACTTGGTACTGGATTTGGCATGGCAGTGAGAAAAGCCCCTTCTTTGCGAAACATGCTTTCCATTTGGAAGCGACCTAATCAGGTGTACAATTCGCCAAAAAAGGGAATGAAGGACTAAGGCAGGTATCATAGCAAGTTTTGGTTGCCTTGTCCATCGGCAAATTGATTGAGGTGGACAGAACCAAAAGTTTTTGGCAAGTTAAAATACAGGCAACCAGGGAGGCAGGCCATTACTACTAACCCACCTCAAGGGCGTATCACCCTTCACGTAAGCAAAAACCAGCCTAACAGCCGGGCCGAATACGAAGCCTTCCCACCAGAGAAATACCCCCTAGAAATTCACCTGCTTTTCAGCAAAAGATACGGGTATTTGGTCGAGGAGCTAAAGGCCGCCCTCGATGGCATCCCAAAGGATAAAGCCAGATACAAGAAAGCAGAAAATCAGTACACCAGCAGCGTATCATTTCGCTGCTTTTTCAAGGACACGGACGCTATGCGTCCTTTCGTGCAACAGTTGAGGGGGAAGGGGCTTTTTGTAGAGCCGATACAGGGGGAACCCCAACAAGTTTTCCCGCAGGAATTGGTTGAAATGGCAAGTCGGGCGCTTGCACCGGAAAGACGGCGATAGACAACAAGGTAATAGAGTAGTGATTTTGCGCTTAAATGCCCCTGAGTAGGAGCCTTAAAGATTAAACTCAGTACCCAAAAACCACCCAAAGGTTCTTTCTACAATCCACCGATTTGGTATCACTGATTTCAAGCACCCAACCGAAGCTGCTGAACACCAAGGCGAAAAATTCTTTGCCGTCAAAGCCTTGGTCTGCGAGGGTTTTGGCCAGGCGGGGGAATTTCCCTTGAAGTTCTTTGAACACGAGCCTGACCCCTTCCCGCTCGCCGGTGTTGGCGGAGGTAAGGACGACAGCTATCAGCAGGCCCAGCGTGTCTGTCGTAATAAAACGCTTGCGGCCGCTGACTTTTTTGTTGGCGTCTATTCCTTTTTTCTTGGTCATCGAGGCAGTCTTGACGCTTTGGGAATCCAGTATGCCCAAGCTGGGGGCTGCCTGCCTGCCCCTTTTGAGGCTGGAATTGCATGTCTATCCTCAAAACTCAAATTTTACCGTTGCCCGGATGCCCAAGCCCTTTACCCCGAACAGTACGGGGATGTTGGGATTGTCGAGATAAGTCAGTCGTTTCATCACGTCAATCCGACCAAATTTGAGGATGTTCATGATGCCAGCGCCTGCTTCCATGTAGGGCTTGCTTTTCAGGGAAAAAGTCTGCTGCCGCCCCTCGTCATTATTGATGAACTGAATCAATTCGGGATTTTTTAGCGGGTTGTTCTTGTCGCTGAGCGTCCCCCAAACACCTTTGAAAGAGATGACCTCCCGGAGTTTCAGCCTTTTCAGGAGGGGTATTTTGTTGAAAATAAAGCCGTTGAAAAAATGCTCGGTTTTCCAACTGAGATAGGAATCGTTCGCAAATTCGAGGAAGTTCATCAGGTTGTACGAGCGTTTCTGGTAAGCATAGGTTTGGTTGGCACGGGGCAAGTCCAGCAGAAAATAAGGCACACCGGTCCCGAAGATTTTCCCGCCTTCCACCTCCACGTCCGTTATGCCAACGATGGACAGGTAGAACCGCTTGAAGATGTTCAGCGACAGCCTTTGATAATCGTATTCGCCGCCGAGCAAGCCCTTAACGCCAACGGAATATCTCAGGGTGAATATGGGGTGCTTGTTGAAAAGCGGCAAGCGGAACTGCTTGCCCTGGATGAACTGCTCGTTGGGGGCAAAGCGGACAAGGGTGCTGATTTCGCTGGTCGTGAGGTCGGTCAAGGAAATAAACTCCTGACTTCGGGGGTCGGTAAAGTCGAAACTTAAGCTACCCAGAGGGCGTCGCTTTTTGTGCTCGTAATTCAAACCCCATGAAAATTTATTCGACAGCTCAATAAAATATTCCCCCTTGAAGGAATTATAGAACAACATCTTGTCGGAATCGCCCCTTTTGAAAGAAAGGAAGAAATTGTCCTCCCGCACGAATTCCAGGCTTTGACCGACAAAGCTGGTCTCGTGCTGGTACGAGAGGCGGGCATAATGCCTGGGGTTGCTCTTGAAGTCATCCCGGAAGGAATACAAAACAGACCCGGAATATTTCCATTCCCGGTCTTTGAACCCATAAGCGGCATACCCTTCCAGCTTCAGTTTGGGCATTAGTTTTATGGTCGTCATGCCACCGAAGCTCAACCGGAAACCTTCCACGGGATTGAAACTATAAAATGAGCCAATGGGACCGATTTCCCATCTTCCAACATTCTTGTACCCAGACAAAAGCAGGGCAATAATGTCCAAGGTCCTTCGGAAAGCAGGAACCTGCTGCAAGGTGTCCATCATCTTATAGACGCCCTCCTCGTGTTCGGAGAGTTTTTCTTGCCGGGAAGCCGCCCAAAATTCGTCGTCCCGTTTATAAGCGCCTTTTTCCTCCCGTATGTTTTCCGTGCCGCTGTAAATGGATGGCTCCCTTTCGAGGTCGAAGCGGTGGTTCCGGTACAGGACGGAACGGGTGCCAAAAAACCCCGTTGAGCCTTTCGTCAGGGCAATGTCAGCCACCAACTGGTCTTTCGTCAATATCCATGCGCCGCTTTCTGGGGCAAACTCCTGCACCAGTTGCAGGTCTTGCACGAAGTTCAGGTTGATTTTTTCCGAAATGCCCAAGTCTGCCTTGACCACGGCATAGCTTGTGTCGTTCAGGATGTAGAGGCTGCCCTTGAACCCGATGTCCTGCTTGTTGACGGGCATGAAAGCCAGGTCAACCACTTCCATACCCTTGTACTGCAAGGTGTCAAGAATGTAAAAGCGGTAGAAGGCATTGGCAGCCGGGCTGAGGGGGCTGATGAACTGCAAGCCCAGCATCGTGACGTTGTTTTCGTAAATGTCCACATTTTGGTAGAGGATGTCGGTTAGGGTAGTGAGGTTGCCATCCTCCAAATATTCCTCAATGCCAGTCAGCTTGACGCCCTGCCGGTATTCTTTTTCAGCCCTGGGCTCTTTGCGGTAATAGGCCTTGGAGGTGGTTTCCCTCATAAAAACGGGCAGGTACGGCTTGCCGTTAAGCTGGGAAGTGTCCATGTAATCGAAAATGAACTGGAATTTTCGGAAAGCCCTTTTTTGCTTGAACTCATCCGTGACGTTGTTGAGCGCCAGCTCTATTTTTTCGTACTTTTCGTATTCGTAAAAGTCCTTGGCTTCTATTCGGTTCTTGTCCTTGTGGTCAATGACTTTCTTTATCAACTCGACCGCCGGGTTGTTCTTCCTTTTGTACCCCCCCTTTTCTCCCCATATCACCGCCTCGCCTAGATTGATTGCTGTCGAGTTTAGTGCAACGTCAATTTTTTGGTTCACCCCTGATTTTACGGGAACCTTGACCGTTTCATACCCGACGAAAGAGATTTGCAAAGAGTCGGAACCCCATTTTGTATCCATGGAATAAGAACCGTCCAGGTCGGTAGTGGTCCCGACTGGCGTGCCGACGAAAGCCACATTCACGAACGGGAGCGGTTCTTTGGTCTGTGCATCGGTGACCACCCCTTTCACGCTGGTCAACTTTTGCGAAAATAGCGCCGATGACCCCGTTAAAAAAAAAACTGCCAGCAGCAGCAACGTTTTGTTCATTGCACGACTCATAATCCAAGTGTTAAGGCATAAAAAAACAGAGAAAAGCACCTGACGGCAAGCGCCCCTTGTGGAACTTCTTGTTGAAAGTTGGCTCGACGTTTTGCAGTGCCTCCAAGCCCTTTTGAGCAGGGTATTTTTCAGTTTGGGAGGCGAAATTTTTGTGGTAGCAGTGTGCCATTTCGATGTTGAAAAATGGTCTGATTACGCCCCCACGACCACCAAAACAGGAAGGTTCGCCTTCCTGAGAATGTCCTTGCTTTCGCTGGCATGGAGGAGGTTTTTCCAAAAGCTGCGCTGTGGCTTGAAGAAAGCCAGCAGGTCGGCTTTGCTGCCTTGCAGGTACGCTTCCAGCCCGTCAGCTACCGATGGGTGGTCAATGACGACCACCTCGCCAAATTCGGTGGACAGGAAACCCTCAGCCGCTTTCCGGCGCTCCCTATCCACCGGGCGACCGGCGGTGACGTGGACAATTTCCACCTCGGCGCCGAACCGCTCCTTCCATGCTTTCAGCTTGGCGAATGCGACGGCTTCTCCCGCCTCAAAATTGGTGGCGTAGGCGATTTTCCTGACAGGGCGGTACTGGCTGCCTTCAGGGATGACCAGCACTGGCACCGGGGACAGGGCGATTGTGTCGGTGGTGATGCTGCCCAGCAACTGCTCCATGACGGTGTGCCGTCCCTTCATGCTCATCACGATGAGGTCGGAATGGTAATCCGCCGCCACGCTCACAATGCCACTGGCAACGGTGTCGCTGTAATGAAGTTTTTTCCTTTCGACAATGCCCTCGGCATCTGCCCCGGCAAAAGCATTGATTTCCTTTTCAAATTTTTCCAGCACTGCCCGCTTCGTCTCTTCCAAATATGCCAGCATCAGCATGCTCCCTTCCAGCAATTCTGAATAATAGACATTCACCAAATCTATTTTGCAGTTCAAATGCGCTGCCGCCTGAAGGGCGTACTGATACGCCGATTGGGCTTGGGCGGAAAAATCGGTAGGAAATAAAATTCGCATAATTGCAAGTTGTGGTTATGTTATGATTTACTAAAACTCCATTTTTTAAAGGTCATTTCCGCTTCAAATAAAGCAGCGAGTCGCCCGAAGCAAAAGGTGCTTCAACTACTTGAAAATCACCGCTTTTCAACGGTTCGGGACCTTTCATGGTGCGGTTCAGCGTGGGGATGAACCACACTCCACTTCGTATTCTCCTTCGGTGCCACGAAGGTCCAGCGTGGCGGTGCCGCCCTCCGGGAAGTAACCGTTCCAATCGAAGGGCGGGTCACCGGGCAGCCCGATTTCCTGAAAGTTCGCCCAAGTGTGCGAGCCGGTCAGGAAAATGGCTTTGCCAGTGTTGTCGGTAAAATACCGCCCGTTTAGGGGATGCACCCGTAAGGGGCCGTCGAAGGTCTGGGCTTGCGTTTGAATGGATGAACAAAACAGTATCGCAGCAATCCAAATGAAGAACTTCGTGATTTTCATTGTAAAAACAGATTTGATGAAAAGTTAACTGATTGATTCAACAGTTCGGATGCGTACCTGTAAAGCCGGCAGCAGGTTAGCCGTCGATTTTGCCGAGCAGGTAGTTCAGCTTTTCCACCTCTTCGTCCGAAAGGGGTGAAAGCAAATCCTCGAACCGCTGCTCGACGGTATCCAATTGGAGGAGCAGTTGTGTGCCTTTTTCGGTCAGCTTGACATCCATTTTTCTCCGGTTATCGGGGCAGGTCCGCCGCTCCAGGAGTTCCTTTTCGTGCAGGCGGGTAACAAGCCGGGAGACGTCCGAATCCTTGTCCAGCATCCGTTCCTTCAAAAGGTTGATGGTGGCGGAAGCAGGGTGCTGCCCCCGCACAATCCGCAATAGGTTGAACTGCTGCGGCGTCAACTCGTAGCCCTTTAAAATTTGCTGGACTTGATTGAAAATAAGCCCGTTCCTGTAATAAATATTGAGGAGGGCTTTATGCCGTTCGTTCCTGAAAGTATCTTGATGGATGGCGTCTTCAAGTTTCATTGGCGGTAGTTTTTAATGGAATTATTTACTTCAAAATATGCAAAAAGTGCCAGGCGCCTGCCCCCGTTTTCAATCATTGGAAATAGAAGGCGCAGCCTGTTTTCAGGCTGCGCTGTACAGGGTTTTAAGCAGGCTACCGGGCAAGCGCACTTTTGGCGCTTGCCCGGTAGCCTTGTGCCTCCTGTCATTTTTTTACAAGCTCAACGCTGGCATCCAGGTGGATTTCCCTGCCAATCATCGGCGCTCCCGAAGGCATGGGGGCATTGTAGGGAATACCGAATTCGTCCCGGTTGATGACGCCGTTCACCTTGAAGCCTGCCTTTTGCAGCTTGTTGTGACTGTCGTAGGCTTGTCCCAGGTAGGTAAGCGACAAGGTGAGGGGTTTGGTGACGCCGTGCATGGTCAATTCGCCCACCAGGGTGTAGCTGTTGGCGAGGGTGCGTTCCTTCACGGTCCCTTTGAACCGGATTTCCGGGTATTTTTCGACATCCAGGAAGTCAGGAGACTTCAGGTGCCCGTCCCTCGGCGCTACGTCGGTGTCTATGCTGGCTGCCTTGATGGTAAAATCCACCTGTGCATCGGAGAAATCTTCCTTGGTGGTGGTGACGCCGCCGCTGAATTCGTCAAACTCGCCTTCCACCATGGAAATGCCCATGTGGGAAATCGAGAACCCGACATTGGTATGCATCGGGTCGAACGACCAATCAGTCGTTTGGGCGTTGACCAGCCCAAGGATAAAAACAAAAGCGAGGAATGTGGTCAATTTTTTCATGTTGATTGAAATTTTGAAATTGATGAAAAAAAGATTTGGAAGGATGCTCATTGCGGTTGCGATACCTTCAAAAGCCTTGCGCCGCCCGTAAAAATCATTTGGTGAAACTGGCGAGCATTTCCGGGTTGCGCAGGTAGTTGCCCACCCACACCAAAACGAGGATGACCGCCTGGAAGACGAACGGCTCGCCATGGCACAGGTGCGTGACGATAGCGCCCCCCATGTGGGCGCTCAACAGCAGCACGCCCAGGGATGAGGTGCGGGGGATGAGGTACAGGATAGCCGAGACAAGCTCCCCTATCCCGACGATGGTGAGCCACCCCGACAGCCCCCATTTCTCAAAGTTGGTAACCATTTCCTGGCTGCCGGTCAGCTTGCTCCCGCTGCTCATTAAAAACAGGGCGGCCAACAGACCGACCACCACCCAGCTACTGATTTTTCTTGCTTTTGACAGATTTTCGGTTGTCATTTTTTGTAAAAGTTAATGGTGAAAGGATAATTACCGCTCCCGACCTTCCAGATGCCGGAAATCATTCAAGTTTTCAATCATTGGAAATAGAAGGCGCAGCCTGAAAACAGGCTTTGTCGTCCAGGGTCTCAAGCATGAACCGGGCAACGTCTTTCCTCGAAATACCCATCTTTAGCTTTTTGCTCCCTCCGATGCTGACACGGGTTGGTTTGGATGCCTGGGAGTTGGTCAAGCCCACAGGTCGGACGGCTGTCCAGTTCAGCCCGGAGTTTTTCAGTACTTCCTCCTGCTCTTCGTGCCCTTTATAGGCGACGCCAACATTGGTTTTGTTGATTAAAAACCGGAACATCCAGTTGGCTTCCCGGTAGCTGTCGCCTGCACCCCAAGCCGAAACGGTCAGCACCCGGCTGACGCCGTGTTTTTTCATGGACTCCACAATGTGAGTCATGGAAACCTTCAACAAATCGGGGGGTGATTTCACCTTTGCCCAAGGGTTGTCGGCGGTGCGGGCTATATTTAAGGCAACAAAGACGGTATCGGCTCCTTTTATGGTCATCTCCACATCTTCCTTTTTCATGGGAGTGCCCCGCAAAACTTCGAGGCGTTCGTGCTGAATGTTAAATGAAGCCGTATTTCTGACCAGGGCTTTTACTTTGTATCCCTTGTCGAGTGCCTGGCGGAGGATTTCCAGTCCGGTTCGTCCATTGCCTCCAAAAACTGCAATCGTTTTCATGAATGATGCGTTTTAAAAGTTAATTGCCGGAAATTTCCCCTGTTGCAAACTGGTAGGAGCGGTAAATGATTTTTTTAAGCACTTCCGCTTCTGCTTCATTGCGGGGAGCATATACCATCACAAAATTGGCAGGCAACCAGCCCTTCCTCACGACGGGGTGAAGTTCGCCCCAGCCTTTTTCAATGACTTCCCCGGCATCAGCCATCGGCAAACCGAGGTGCATGCTGCCGTCGCTGCCGGGATGGAAATGGGCAAACTCCCGGTCAGCCATAAAGGCATCCTGATTGACGATGGGAAATTCCCTTTTGAGGCAAATTGCCCTTGCACCGGGCACCGAAATACGGGTAGGCTGTTCTTCCGCCTTGGGTAAAGTGGTGAATGCCCACCGGGTCACGCTTTCGATGATTGCCCTGTCCCCGCTCTGCTGGTTTAGTTGCGTATGCGGGTTGGAAGGAGTCGTTGCGGGTTTTTCGCCCAGCCTTGCCGGAAGTTGAAAAGTCGTATCCATGATGCTGCTATTTTTAGCGGGTGAAACAAGGCTGCTGCCGCCACACGAACAGAGCGAAAGGCTTGACAATGCCAAAAGGCAGGGTTTTCGGGCAGCGGCAAACAACTGCCTTTTGTAATCCGGCATCACCCCGCAGTATTGTAGTAAAAGCGTTCCGAGATGATTTGCCCGTCTTTCCATCGTTGCACGGCTACCTGGTTCATCTGCGCACGGTGGCCGCCCTGGTAAGTAACGTCCATGCTCCATTCCACCATGCTGGTGTCCTCCCCGGTGGCGACTCCTTTTACTTCTGCGCCGTGCCATTGTTCGATGGCCGCCTGCATTTGTTGCTCCCGCTCCCGGTTGGCAGCTTTGCCCACGGTGGGGGCAGCGTTGTTTTCCTGCATCACCACGTCGGGGTGGTAGAATTTTTCAAAGGCATCCATGACCTGCCCTTGCAAAATCATGCTGTTCAGTTGTTCGATTTTTTCTTTCAGGTTCATAAGTTGAATTTTTAAAAAATTAAGGTAAAATCGTTCGTTCGCAAATGTACGTTTAAACAACTGATGTTTAAACATTGGTAAAGAGAAAAAAGATGCCTCCTCCGAGACACCCTCATTTTACTTGTCCTTCTTCCATTGCTCAGTCCGCAGTAAGCATGGTGCTGCTGACGGCGGCAGCGTCTTCCGGGGTATGGTTGCTGCCGCCGTTGCCTTTCCTGCGGCTGAAAAAATCCTTGATGTTGTCCACAACCTGGTACAGCACGGGCACGATGAACAACGTAAGCACCATGGAACTGAGCAAGCCCCCGATGAGCGCCCAAGCCAAACCGTTTTTCCATTCTGCACCTGCACCCTTGGCAAGGGCAATGGGCACCATGCCCACCACCAGCGCAAGGGTCGTCATCAGGATGGGGCGGAGCCGAACCATGCCAGCCTGTATGAGCGCCTGGGTGGTTTTCATCCCTTCGGCTTTAGCCTGGTTGGCAAAATCCACCAACAGGATGGCGTTCTTGGATACCAGACCATTTAGCATGATGATGCCAAGGATGGAGAAGATGTTGAGCGTCTCCAGTGTGAGGGCAAGGGCAAGCAATGCGCCGCACAGTCCCACGGGTATGGAGAACATCACCACAAAGGGATACACGTAAGAGTCGTACAACGCCACCAAAATCAGATAGACAAAAATGAACGACACGAGGAAGGCAGTGCCCAAGCTGCCAAAGGACTCTGATTGGCGGCGAAGGTCTCCTTCGTAATTGATTTTAGTGCCGGAAGGCGGCGGGTTTTCGGCGACCCATTGCTGGAGGGCTGCGCCAACGGTGCCGGATGACTGTCCCAGCACCTTTGATTTTACCGTGACGGAAGGGATGCGGTTGAGCCGTTCCAGGCGGGCCGGGCCCGTTGTTTCCCGGATGGCGGCAAACTGGTTGAGCCGGATGAGCTTGCCCTTGTTGTTCATCAGTGTGAGGTTGGCGATGTCGGAAGGGGCGTTCCGGTCGAAGGCATCGAGCTTGATGTTGATGTCGTACTCCTTGCCGCCCGTGCGGAATTCCGCATCGGTGTTGCCGCTGTACGCCGCCTGTAGGGTTGCCCCCACCATGCCGATGTTCAGCCCCAGTTCTGCCATGCGGGTGCGGTCCACCTCGACGCTGATTTCGGGGTTGCCCTCTTCGAGGGAAAGCTCCGCTTCGAGCGTGCCCTCGATGGTTTTCAGTTTTTCCAGCATTTTGTTGCTGTACGATATGGCGCTCTGATAATCCGTGTTCCCTATTATAACCTGAATGGGCGCATCGTTGGCACCGCCAAAAAAGCTGACTTCCGACGATTTGATATCCACGCCCGGCAGGATGGCGTCCAACTCGTTGCGGATTTGCACCGAATACAAGGAGGTGGGGTGGCTCCGTTTTTCCTTGTCCATCAACTTGATGGTCATCTCGGCAAGATTGGGGCTTTTCTGGCCACCGCTCAACAGACCTGTCTGGCGACCTACGGTGGTGAATACCCCGGTAACTTCTGGCTTGGACAGCAAATACTCCTCTGCTATTTGGGTAGCCCGGTTGGTCTGTTGGATGGTGGCGTCCTTGGAAAGCTCCATTTGTACGATGAACTCGCCCCTGTCGCCCTGTTTGATAAATGCCGAACCGATATAGCCTTTGGTGACAAGCAGTAACGAACTGAAAAACAGCCCTGCAATGACGGCGAGCGTGACGGTCTTGTGCCGCAGCGCCCAGGCAAGCCAGCCGCCGTAGGCATGGGAAAGCCGCCGGATGCCTTTCTCAAAATTGCCGAAAATGAACCCACCGATGGTTTTTTCATTGAATTTTTCCAGCTTGGAAAAACGGGATGCCAGCGTCGGGGCGAGGGTATAAGAAACCAAAAGGCTCATCGCCGTGGAGAGGGCAACCACCACGGCGAACTGCCGGAGGATATTGCCGACGATGCCCCCGGTGATGACGAGCGGCAAGAACACTACCACCAGCACCGCCGTGATGGAAAGGGCAGTGAGGAAGATTTCGTTGCTGCCGACAATCGCAGCCTTGCGGCTGTCCTTGCCCATTTCGAGGTGCCGGAAGATGTTCTCCAGCACCACGATGCTGTCGTCCACCAGGATGCCGATGACCAGCGACATGGCGAGCAGGGTCATCAGGTTGAAGGTGTAGCCCAGTACGTACATGGCTATGACCGCCGACACCAGCGATGCCGGTATTGCCAGCATCACAATGACTGCGTTCCTGAAGCTGTGCAGGAACAGCAGCATCACCAGCGCCACCAGCACGATGGACAGCACCAGGTCGTGCTGCACCGCTTTCACGGCATCGAGCGTAAAGTCGGAGCTGTTGCTGGCAATGGTGAACTGGAGGCTGGCTTCGGGGTATTGGGCTTCAAGTTCCTTTAGTTTGCTTTTTATGGCGTTGCTGACGTCCACGGCATTGGCGTCCGACTGCTTGAGGATGCTCATGCCGAAAGAATTTTTGCCGTCCACCCGGTTGAGGTCTTCCACTTCTTTTTGCGTTTCCCGCACCTCGGCTATTTCGTACAGCCGGATGGGTGCACCTTCCCGATTGGTGGTCACGACCACCTGCCGCAAGTCCTCGATGGTCTGGAACTTGCCCGCCAGGCGGATGAGGATTTGTCGCTCGTTGTTCTTGATTTTCCCGGTCGGGAAATCCAGGTTCGACATTTGCACCGCCTGTACTACCTGGAGGATGGAGATGCCGTACTGCTCCAAATGGTCTTTCCTGACGTTCACCTGCACTTCCTTTTCCTGCCCGCCCAGCAAGTTGATTTCACCGACCCCCGTAAGGCTGGCAAGTTGGGGCTTTATGCGGTCTTCCATGAGGTCGTAAAACTCGCCGCCCGGCAAAGTGGAAGATGCGCCAATGGACATGATGGGGAAATCGTCCGCCGAAAATTTGGATATGGTGGGCGGGTCGGCGTCTTCCGGCAGTTTTGCGGCGATGGCGTCCAGCTTCCGCTGTGCATCCTGTAGCAGGAGTTCCACCTTTGCATCCTGCTCAAACTGCAGGATGACGATGGAGAAGCTCTCGATGGACGTGGAGCGGACATCGGTTAACTTTTCAAGCGTCGAGAGGGCGTCCTCGATTTCCCTGGACACCGAGTTTTCTACTTCGGCGGGGGATGCGCCGGGGTAAAACGTGGTAATCGTCAGCACCGGGGACGAAAACTTGGGCATAAGCTCGTAGCTCAGGCTGTTGTAGCTGGCCACGCCCAATACTGCCAGGATGGAGAAAAACACGACCAGCAGCGAGGGGCGTTTTATGGATAATTCTATCATGATTTTTTATTTTTTCAATTGGCTCAGAGTCCGGGGGCAAACCGCCTTGAAGACTACCGGAGCCGGGTTTTGTGTTACTTAATCACCTTTACCGTCGCTCCGTTGGTCAGGTTGATTTGACCCGTCAGCACAACGGTTTCGCCCTCCTGCAGCCCGGCGAGGATTTCCACCATGTTCTCGAAGGTTTCGCCCGCTTCTACCTTGCGTAGCACCGCCTTGCTGCCGTCGACCACATACACTTCCCCGTCGCTGGTGCTCCCGGCAAAAGCCTCTCTGGGGATGATGAGCGCAGCCACTTTTTCGCCCGCCACAAAACGGGCTTTGCCGTTCATGCCTGCCTTGAGCATCGCACCGGATGGGTTATCAATGGCAATTTCCACCCGGAAACGCTTGGACTCGTCTGCCTTGACGTCCACTAAGTTGACCGTGCCGGAGAACTTCTTGCCCTGATAAACATCGGCGGTCACTTCCACTTTTTGCCCCTTCCTGGCGGTCACCACCTGCGCTTCCGTCAGATAGACGTTCAGGAAAATCGTGCTCACGTTCACGATGTTTGCCACCGGGGTGCCAGGGGCAAGGTAAGAGCCGTTCTCCACCTTGTTTTGGGAAATGATGCCGCTGATGGGGGCTTTCACGTAGGTGTCGCTCAGGCGTTTTTTCAGCGACTTGATTTTTACCTTCAGGTTGTTGGAACGCAGTTTCGCCTCTTCGACCTGGACCTCCGTGACCCCTCCCTTTCCGAGGAGGTTTTCCATGCGCTGCAAGTCCTTCCCGGCTTTTTCCAGGTCCAGTTCCGAGAGTTCGAGGTCGTTTTGGATGAGTTCGTTGTCAACGGTGAGCAGGGTGTTGCCAGCCTGTACGTAGCTGCCGTCGTCGAAATTGAGCTTCGTTATCTTGCCGCTGACGTCCGAAACAAGCGTCACCTCTTTGGAGGGCTGAAAAGTGCCGTTCACGGTGAAGTCCTCCTTGAAGGACTTCTTTTCCACGGTCGCTACCTTCACGGGCACGAAGGTGTTGCTGGTGCGTGAAAGCTCGACCTCCTGCTGCATGGTGCCCTTGTTTTTGGACAATTGCCAACTGATGCCGTAAGCGATGGCGCCGATGAGAAGGATGGCTGCTACTATTTTTAAGATTAATTTCATGATGGTTGTATTTTTTTGAAAAAGGGCGAAAGTCAGGTTCGTCCCGTAGTTGTTTATTGATTGATGTTTTCGAGCAATTCGCCCCTGGCGTGGAGCAGTTCCAGTTCTGCCAGCTTTATCTGGAGCAGGGCGGTCAGGTAGTTGGTCTGGGCTGACCGCATGGAGGTCTCCGCCTGCAACAGCTCGACGATGGGCGCCACGCCCTCCGAGAAACGCTCCTGCGACACGGCGTACACTTCTTCGGCTACCCGGCGGTTTTGCGCTAGCGACTGGAGGTTGTTGTAGTTCACTTGCAGTTTTTGCCGGGCGCTGCGGTGCTGGAGGTCGAGCGATTGCATGGTGAACTTTTCGTCCTGCCGCCATTTTTCGAGGTCAATTCTCGCCTGGGCGATTTTTTCCCTGCGCTCGAAGCCGTCGAACAGCGGCATGGAGAGCCGTAAGCCCACTAAGGAGGAACTGAACCAGTTTTTTCCGTCGAAGATTTCGCCGAAGTTGTTGCCCTGCCCCTGCCAGTTGTACCCGCCGAACAGGTACAGGCTCGGGTAGTAGCCTGCCCGCAACTGCCGGACGTTAATCTCGTTGAGGTCTCTTTGCAGGAGGAGCAGCGTCATTTCCGGCTTTTTTGAAAAATCGGCAGGTTGCAGCGCCAAAGCCGGGTAGGTGTAAGCCTGCTCGGAAATGGTGTCCTGCAACTCGATGTCCTGCTCCAGGGGCATGGACATCCGGTACTTGAGCAAGTCCAGCAACTGCCAGTACTGAAGGTCGAGGTTTTCCATGTTGGTCTCTAAGTTTACCCTCGAAACGGTCAGTTGGTCCACGTCCACCTTTTTGGCAAGCCCGTTGTCGAATTGTGATTGGGTGAGGTCGAGCAGTTTCACGACCTGCGCCAAGTTGGCTTGCAGGATGTCCTTTTGCTTTTTGGCGGTCAGCGCCTGGTAGTAGGTAGCACCCACCTCGTATGCTATGTCGGCTTTGCTTTTTTCGTAGCCTGCGTTGCTTACTTCGACCAATTTCCTCGTTCCTTCCAGCCCGATGGCGTAGATGGGGTTATAGACCATTTGGTTCAGTTGGATACCGGAGCCAGCCGTCAGGTCGGTGCCGAACTGCACGGGCACCCGCTCGCCGGGCGAGCCGAAAATCTCGCCGGGGAGTTGTTGGGTGGGCAGTTCGATATTGTACTGAAAATTGAGGTTGAGGTCCACTTTTGGCAAACCGAGGCTAAAAATTTCCTTCGATTTGTGCCGTGCCTTTTCCACTTCGAGCCGTGCCTTTTCTACCCCCGTGCTATTGTTCACGGCGAATTGGATGCACGTTTCGAGGCTCATTTGCCGAGGGCTGTCCTGGGCTGCCAGGCGCAGCGCCAGCAAAAAGCCAAGCAATAGCATTAAGATTGGTCTTGTTTCCTTCATGAATTTTTTTGTTGTGTTGTCAGAATTTATGGTTTTTCTTTCAGTTCTTCAATGGCCACTTTGACGTGTTCCCGCACGTTCAGTTGCGAATTGAAAACATGCTGCACCGTGCCGCCTTGGCCCACCACGTAGGTCACCCGCCCCGGCAGCAGCCCGAACAGGCTGCCGGGCACGCCGAACTTTTTTCGGACATCATTTCCCGGGTCGCTCAACAAGACGAAGGGCAGGTCGAACTTACGGGCAAAGGCAAGGTGGCTCTCCGGTGAGTCGGCGCTGACGCCGATGACCTCAGCGCCCAAGCCCCGCAATTCTTCATAGCTGTCCCGAAAGGAGCACGCCTCTGCCGTGCATCCCGGCGAGTCGTCCTTTGGATAGAAATAGAGGACGAAAGGGGCGTCGAAATACTTTTCGATGTCCACCTGTTCCCCGTGCTGGTTGGTCAATGTGAACGGGGGCACCTGGTCGCCCGGTTGGATGGATTTGTTTTTCACGTCGGGTAATTATTTTATTGGTCACAAAATATTTTTGTCTTGGGTTCGGAGTTTCAACTATCGGTGCCCTATTGCTCCAAATACGCCCGACAGACTTCCCTGCCCTGTTTCGTTGCCATTCCCACTAGGAAAAAATCAAGACAGTTTTTTACAAAATCACCCGAACTGTTGAATTGCGGCAGTTCCTTTCGCAGAAACAAGCGCAGCACCTGGAGCAGCAGCATGGCAGCAAATTCAGTTTTCATATCTGCCCTGTAATCGCCGCTGGCTGCCCCTTTCACCAAATTGGTTTTGATTTTTTCAAAAAGATATTGGTAGTAAAAATCCAATAGCTGCTGCCAGCTATCGTGGTGGTATTTCTGAAGGTCGTGTACCATTGCCTCGGAGACTTCGCCCAAAGTGCAGGCAATGTAGCCCATCATGGAAAAAAGCTCGGGCAGGGGCGCAGCCTGCCGTTCGCAGATTTGCTCGATAGCCCCCTTTTTCTGGCTGATGAACCTGCCGACGGTTTTTTCCACCAGCGCATCTTTGTTTTGTGCAGCGCAGTAGAGGGTCTTCTTTGAAATGCCCAAGTGGTGCGCCACGTCGTCCATCGTCACGCTCCTGATACCAAAGCGGTGGAAAAGCCCTTGTGCGCTTGCTATGATGCTCGTTTCATCTGCCATTCAATCAATTTCTTTTTCCTTTAAGCAAACCCATTGCTGTCCACGTCCGTACCCGGCGCTTGCTCCTCCTCCTTGCGCCTGATGCTGTACACCGCCCTCCCTTCCGCCAACGGTTTGGCGTTGCCTTCCTGCCACGCCCTCATGGTCGTGACGAGTATTCGGTTGCCGCAGCGCAGCACTTCTGCCTCTATTTCAATGGGCAATTCGACAGCGCCCCTTAGAAAATCTACCCGCATATCAATAGTCGCCATTTTGTCCTCCATGGAGCCGAGCCGGGTAAAGCCTGCTATGCCACCTACCGAGTCCATGATGGCTGCAATTATACCCCCATGCCAGCGGCGCTGGCGTATGTCGCCAATCACCTCCTCCCGAAAGGGAACCCGCACCTTTGCATAGTCCGGACGGATTTCCAGCAGTTCAAGCCCCAGGAACCGGTGCAGGGGGATGGATTCTTCCACCATGTGCTTGATAAATTGAGTCGTAAAAGTGGGCATGTTAGGGAAGGGTTAAATGATTTTTGAAAAATCCGGGCTGCCCATAATGGGCAGTTCCTCCAACCCGGCAGGCGTGAGATAGGGGTGCAAAAGCCCCAGCAGGGACTGCACGAATATTTCCTGGCTGGTGCAATCCTTTTGCAGCACGGCGAATTGCGCCAGCCAGAATGCAGCGTGCATCCAGATAGAATGGGCGAGGAAATCGTAAGCCCTTGGAAAAGGCTCTTGCCGGAAAACACCTCTGCCTACACAATAGTCAATGGTCGCCCGGATGTGCCGCATGGA
This sequence comes from uncultured Saprospiraceae bacterium, assembly GCA_964442355.1. Classification (GTDB taxonomy): domain Bacteria; phylum Bacteroidota; class Bacteroidia; order Chitinophagales; family Saprospiraceae; genus UBA6168. The sequence goes on from CAYTZS010000029.1 coordinate 33,857, forward strand.
ACGCATGGAAAATTCCTTGTGCGCCGCCGCTATCTGCGGGTATGCCCGGATGATTTCGAGCGTGTCCAAGTAAAAGAAGCGGAACTTCAATTGGAATTCGTAAAAAATGCTGACTTGCTCCATGATGCTTTTGAGGTCGGGATAAGCCCTCAGCTTGTTCAGCATTTCGGCAGCTTCAGCGTCCATTTGCTCAAAAACCGCTGGCATCAAGTCATCTTTCTTGGGAAAATGGTAGTTCAGGTTGCCGGTACTGATGCCGAGTTCGGCGGCGATTTGCTTCAACGCCACGTTCCTGAACCCGTCCCTGTTGAAAAGTTGGGTAGCAGTCTGTACGATTTCATGCTTTGTATCTTTCATATCGGTCGCAAAAATAGGATTTATTTCCTAAAATTATTCTAAAAAACAAATTCCTAAACCTATTTTTGCGGCGTTGGTTTAATATTTCATCCATTTTTTTTAAAAATCTTGTCAAACCTCAAAGCCGTTACGGGGAGGTGGTTTGCGCAGCCTGATACAATGTTTTGACCATGAAAGACAACATCGAGTGCCTATTGCTTCAAAACTTCAACCGTCTGGGCAGGTTAGCCTTGTACCTGACGAACAGCGAACAGGATGCCCAAGACCTCTTGCAGGAAACCGCTATCCGGGTTTTGGTAAACGGGGAGAAATTTGCGCTTGGCACCGATTTCAACGCCTGGAGCGGCAGGATAATGACCAACCTGTTCATCTCCCACATCAAGACGAAGCGCCGCCGCCACGAGCTGGGAAAGCAGGGCAACATCCTGAACAAGCTGTACGGCGGAATGGACAGGGTTTTCAACAACGGGGAGTGGCTTACCTTTCTGGGCGACGTGTATGACGGCATGAAAAAATTGGACGAAAAAAGCCGCCTTTCCCTGCAAATGCTCTCGGAGGGTTATACTTACGATGAGATAGCCGTGAGGTCGGGCGAAAATCTGGGCACCGTCAAGAGCAGGGTACACTTCAGCAGGCGGAAGATGCGGAACATGGTGAGGGAGGAGCTATCCGAGCGGACTGCTTTTTACTAAAATGGCGACCAACGGCACCATAAACCAGCAAACAAAGTCACAACTAAAAACAGCATGAAAAAAGTTTTCAAATTCATCGCCTGGACGCTCGGCACCCTACTCGCCGTCCTGCTGCTCGCCTTTGTTGTTTTCCAGCTTTATTTCATGGAAATAAACCGCCAAGCGAAAAAAGCCCTGAAAGAAAAACCCACCCTCACCGAAAACGGCCACACTTTCCGTGACCTCAACGCCAACGGCAAGCTCGACCCCTACGAGGACAGCCGTGCCACCCTCGAAGCCCGCATCGAAGACCTGCTCTCCCAGATGACCATCGAGGAAAAAGTAGGGCAGATGTGGCACCCGCCCATCGGCATCGGAGCGGGAAATTTTGGGGAAACCAGACCCCGGGGCAATATTCTTCAACTCCACCTACCACCTAAAAATCAGCCATTTCAACCTCTTCAAGATACCCAACCCCGCAGCCCACGCCGCATGGTACAACAAGCTGCAACACTGGTAATAACAGCAATCAGCGCAGCTCTGCTTCAACTGATTGACACTTCCATTGTCAACGTTTCCCTAAGGGAAATAAGTGGGAGTATTGGCGCCACCACCACCGAAATAGCATGGGTGGTAACTTCCTATGCCGTTTCCAATGTAATTATGATACCACTGGCTGGAATGATGAGTGATTTGTTTGGGCGCAAAAACTAGCTGTAATGAACGTTTTTCTCACGCACCGCAATGCAACCAACGACAATTACTTTCCTGAAATAATAGCAGCAGGTAAGCTTAGAACAAGTCCTACCAAACCGCCTTTCAACCATTCTGTAATTCCAATCTCCATGTTGAAAATTACAAACCCGATAGCGAAACGATTAAAGAATGATGCAGTCATCGCTTTTCCTTTGCCATCAATTTCGAGAAAGAACATTGGAATGAGTGAAACAATTCCAAAGATTGTTCCTGCGATTGCGCCATTGAGAATGTTAGACATAGGAATTTATTTTTTTAGTTCGTAGGCTTGCTTCAGCCAAGTTAGAAGTTCTGCATCAATGTCTTTTTCGCTGGTCAGCTTGATAGTATGGTGAAAGCGGTTTGCCGATGCTTGCTCCACTTTGCTAATTCGTTCGCTTTCCAGCTTATAACTGACATTACGCACCCCTAAAAACTTTGAAAAGCAAGTTCATTGACAGTATG
>CAYTZS010000030.1:0-35464 GCA_964442355.1 uncultured Saprospiraceae bacterium
CCTATTGTTAAAATCTAAAACTGACAGCTATGGGCGGAACGCCCCAAACCCCTGTCTTGGGGAATGCGATACGCCCTTACTTCCTTGCCCCCTTCATGTCCTGCCCGTTCTGGTGCAGCACCATTTCCTTCACCACCCCATCCACGGCGGGCATGAAATCCACCTGGGCGTCCACTACTTTCAGGAAAAAGCGGGTTTGGGTCTCAGCGAACAGCTCAAACTCCGGCTGGTTGGTGGCTTGCAAGAAGAGCTTACCGTCTTTTGTGCGCACCATTATATCGAAGCCGGGGAAGAGGTTGTAGGTGCCCACGTAGCTGTCCAGGACGGATTGCGGAACGCTGACAGTCTCCTTCTCCGTCGGCTTGTCTTTGTCGGTACGGGTGTAATGCTCTTCGGTGCCAAAGGGCATGGGCTGCATGGGCCTCACGCCAGTCACCTTGCCTGCTTTGTTGCGCTCAAATTGCAGTCGGGTAGGGGAGTCCTCGAAGTAAAAGCGGTCGTTGCCGTAGGCAAACACTTTGTAGCGCTCGCCGCCTGCCCGCTGCGAATAGAGCTGGTTGCCTTCAAGGGTGATGTGCCGCCATTTGTCGGGAGAGTCGAGTTCGTACACGCCCACGTAGTCGGCGAGGGCCTTGGTGCTCATTTTGATGGGTTTTAGCTGCTCCGTGGCAATGCCCAGCACCGTTTGGACAATCTTGTAGGTCATTTCGGCGGGGCCTTTTGTGCCGTTGTTGGAGAGGGCCACGACGTACAAGTGCGCATCGGGGACCCGGATGCCGTTGGTCACAAAGCCGTTGATGCCGCCGCTGTGGTAGATGAACTCGTGGTCTTCTGCTTTGACCATGCCCCAGCCGTAGCCGTAGTGGGTCATGGCGCCGTTGTTGAGTTTGGTGGGCGTCCAAGCCTGCTTGAGCAGGTCTTTTTTCAAGAGTTTTTCGGTGTAGAGCGCCTCGTCCCATTTGCCGAGGTCGGCCACGGTGCTCATGAGTGAGCCAGCGGCGTGGGGAAGGGTCATGCTCAGGTAGGGCGCATTGGTGAAAGTACCTTCGGCCTCGCCCCTGTCGTAGCCACGGATGCGGCGGGGGACGATGCGGTCTGTCACGTCGAAGTAGCTGTCCGTCATGCCAAGCGGCTGGAAGATGCGCTTTTCGATGAAGTCGGCGTAGCTCATGCCCGATGCCTTTTCGATGACGGCCCCAGCGAGGATGTAGGCAGAGTTGTTGTACTCCCATTTTTCACCCGGCTCGAAGTCAAACGGCTCGTTTTTGAAATGGTCAATGAGTTCCGTGAGAGTCATGTCCTTGCGCCAAATCTCCGTGAAATTGTCCATGCTCGTGTAGCTCTTGATGCCGGAAGTGTGGTTCAGTAGCTGCGCAACGGAGATTTTGCGGCCACCGGTTGGGTAGTCGGGCAGGTACTTGGTCAGGTCGTCGGAGAGGCTGACCTTGCCCTCTTGCACCAGCATGAGCATGGCTACCGCGGTGAACTGCTTGGTGATGCTGCCGAGCCGCAGGATATGGTCGGGCTGCATCTTTATGCCGAGTTCCATGTCGGCCATGCCGTATGCTTTCTCGAAGAGGACTTTGCCGTTTTGCTGTACCCGCACCACCACGCCGGGTTCGTCGGGCTTGTATTCGGCAGCCACTAGGGCGTCAATCTTGGCTTCCAACGACTGCGCAAAAGCGGCGTTGTTTGGGGCAAAGGCAAAGCAAACCAGCAGCATCAGCAGGCTGGCCATTTTGAAGAAATGTGATTGGAATTTCATAAAGTTGATTGTTAGTTGTGAAATGAACCGAAAGTTACCATTTCGTTGCAGTGAGGCGGCAAGGGATTTCGACGAAGCTGCTGGGATTTTCCACGGAGCATTGATGGCAATCCTAACATTTCCTTATGAAATCACCCATTAAACCCCGTCCTTTACCCAAAGTCATAAAAGAGGTTTAGATGGTTTAGAGGGGTTTAGCAAGTTTAGTTTAACCCTTCCAACCCTCCTAAACTTTCATCAAAACAACAATCGCAATGAAAGCATTCGCATCCATCTTTTGCTTACTCGTGGCCGTCAACTTTGCCACGGCCAGCCAGTCACCAATCACCAATCACGAATCACTACCGCCAAGGTGGGAAAAGCTCGGTGAGCGCAACGTCAACTTCCGAGTGGACCGGGACGAAATCATCGTCACTGCTGCCGAGGGCCGCTTCACTGCCCTGAAAATCAAGGTGCGCAAAGGTGCCATCAACCTGCACAAGATGGTCGTTCACTTTGGTGACGGCAGCACGCAGGAGGTGGAAACCCGTGACGAAATCGCTGCTGGCGGCGAGAGCCGGGTCATCAACCTCGAAGGCAACCGCCGGGTCATCCAGAAAGTCGTGTTTGTGTACGACACGAAGAACTTCGCCAATCGCAAGGCAGAGGTGGAGCTGTGGGGCAGACATTGATTGAATGGAGGATTGAGAATTGAGAATTGAGAATGGAGAATTGAGAATGATGCACGTGCTCCATTCTCCATTTTCAATTCTCAATTCGCTTAATAAAGTCTTCTTTGTAAACCCGCCCAATCGGTATCTCCAAGTCCCCGATTTCCACGTCGTGGGCGGTGTAGGCGCTAATCTTGTTTTTAGCGACGATGAACGATTTGTGTACCTGCACAAACTGGGCTTCGGGCAGTTCTTTTAGGAAGTTGCCAATGGAGACTTTTGTGATGATTTTCTGTGTGGGTAGCACGATTTTCACGTAATCCTTCACCCCTTCCACGTACAGGATGTCGTCGAATGCAACCCGGATGGTCTTGCGGTCGGCCTTGACGAAGATATGCGTTGGCTCGTTGGCTGCGAGTATTCCGGTCTCTTGGCCCGAATGAACGGGTGACACCCGCTGCTCCAAGAACTTGTCAATGGCCTTGACGAACCGCTTGAACGGAATGGGCTTCACGAGGTAGTCGAGCACGTTGAGTTCGAAGCCCTCCACGGCGTACTCCCGGTAGGCAGTGGTGATGATGATGTCCGGTTTGTGCTGGATGGATTCGATAAGCTCCAAGCCCGTGAGCTCCGGCATCTGGATGTCGAGGAAGAGCAGGTCGGGTTGCAGCCGCTTGATTTGCACCAGTGCCTCCAGCGGCTCGGTGCTCTTGCCGCATACCTCAAACTCCCCGAACCTCGACAGGTGCTGCTCGATGACGTTTAGCGCCAGTGGCTCGTCGTCCACGATATAGCATTTGTAGCGCTTCATTTCACAATGTAAAACTCTTTTTTGGTGGCCGCCGTAGGCGGCCACCAAAAAAGAAATAATGGTTTTCTGGCTCGGCAAAGCCGAGCCAGAAAACCATTATTTGATATTGACTTCCAAACGCACACTATAGCCGTCTGGCTGGTCGCTGATGTCCAGCTTGTGGCGGTTGGGGTAGAGCAAGGTAAGCCGCTGCCGGATGTTTTCCAAGCCCACGCCGCCGTTTACCGGATTGTTTTCCCTGCGTTTCTTTTTGCTGTTCGTGATTTCAAAGTGGAGGCGTTGGTCGTCGGAATGCAGCTTGATGTGGATGCGGAACAGCCCATCGGCCCCGCCGCCACCGTGCTTGAAGCAGTTTTCGGCGAAGGGGAGCAGGATGAGCGGGGCTACCTGCACCCCGTCGTTGCGAAGCGCAATGTCCGTTTCCACTTTCAGCTTTTCGCCGTAGCGCAGCTTTTCCAAGTCCACATAGTTTTCGAGGAGCTGAACTTCTTTCGACAAAGCCACTTTGTCCAGGTTTGCCCGATAGACCAGGTAGTCCAGCAGTTCCGTGAGCTTCAAGATGCTGTCGGCGGTAAGGTCGGACTTCATCAGGGCGAGGCTGTAAATGTTGTTCAAGGAGTTGAACAGGAAGTGGGGATGAAGCTGTCCCTTCAGCAGCTTGATTTCCGCCTCGGCTTTGGCCTTGGCCAGTTGCTCGTTTTGTCGCTGGTTTTTGCGGTAGTCGCCGATGATGTTGATGCAGACGGCCAATGCGATGATGGCATAATCACGGATGATGTTCTTCAGCAGCTTGTTGACGGGCATATCGAACCGCTCGCCGCTCTGGAGGTAGATGAGCATTTCCTCCCATTTCAGCCTCGCAAAAAAGACGAACACCGCCACGGCCAGCACCCACAACACGAACACCTGCCAGCGACTCGACCTCAAGTAGCGGGGCACGACGTACCAAGCAATGAAGTAGGTGGGCAGCATGAGCAGCGGTAGCGTCAGGAAAATGGACTGGAAAAATGCCAGCCGCCGCTCCGGGTGGACATGCAGCAGGTTGGCGAAGTATTCCGACGCTACGTATAGTAGCCAGAATACGGCATGGACGGCCAACTGCGTAGTATTGTTTTTGATGGATTTCACGCTTCAAAGAACTGCATTTATCCGCAAAAAAAATTACCCTCGCATACCAACGACAGCATTGCGCAGCGCAACGACCAAGTTCGTTAGCCTTACGGTAAAAACGGGGGCAAACCCGTTGTTGTTATCCCAAGCACCGCAGTTGGTCTCTTTCCCAACATTAGTCTTGAAGGCAGGGATATGTTTGTGGCGTAAAGAAAATCGTTTGACCCAAACCTGCTGGCGGTGAAAAACAATAAGAAATCACCCCTTTTTATCCCGGCGGGCTTGATTTAAGCGGCAATTGTTAATCATCCAAAATTTTAGCATCATGAAAAACGCAATTAAGGGTTCATTCTTGGCAGCTATCGCAGTTTGCTTTTTTGCCTTCGCAAATACTGTCACCGCTGCCGCCTTGCCAAAGCTCGGCAATACTGCCATCAATCCAGCACCCGTCGGTGGGGCATACCTCGTTTTTGCTGGGAAGACGGGCGGCAAAATCGCCAAAAAGGACTTTGAAGGCCAGACCCGGCTTGCCATGAACGGCTGCCCCGGTGCCTCGGAGTCCACCATCGTCAGCTTCAAGCTAGAAATCAACAAAGGCGGAAAGCTCACCACGCTAGAGGCCAAGGGGGGCAAGCTCAGCATAGAAATGGTCAACAAGCTGAAAAGCCTGGCATCTGGCGACACCTTTGAGTTCAAGAAAGTGATGGCGCACTTCCCCAACAGCAAGGACACTTATGAGGTGCATACGCAGAAGTACATCGTGGCGTAAGAATGGAGAATGGAGAATGGAGAATTGAAAATGGAGAACGCAGCCCCAGCCACGTCCTCCATTTTCAACTCTCCATTTTCAACTCTCCATTCTCCATCAAACCAACTCCCCATTTGTTGCCTTTGTCGCCTTTGCCTTGTCCAATATGTCCGACACGGCATGGGTCAATCCGTTGGCAAAAGGTGATTTGGCTTCAGCAGGAGCAGCCTCCTCCTCCACGGTGGTCACTTCTACCGGGGCGGGAGCCAGGTTTATGTTCAGCCTGCTCGTCACGCCCGCTTTCAGTTGGCGGTCGAGGATGGTCATGGGCTGCATGTCCGCCTTGGAGAAGTGGATGTTGAACACCCCTTCGGCCAGCTTGATTTCGTACTTGCCCCGCTCGTCCGTCATGGTCGTCTTTTCCGGGTAGTTTTCGACCTCTACCAGCACACCCGCTATCGGTTGCTCCGTGCTGCCCAACCTCACAAAGCCAGAAACCCCGGCGGGTTGTGTGCTGCGCACCTCCCGCACCAGGTCCACCGTCGTGAACATCTTGCGGGCAGTGGCGTCGAACTCAAAAATCTGCTTGCCGATTTCCAGCATGGGGTTCAGTTCCAACAGGATGGATTTCAGGCCATCGTTCAGCACCTTGGTGCCATTTACGGCTGTCTTTTCCTTCAACCTGAAATCCGCCCAAGCCGCTTCGAATTCCTCGCCCGTGGTTGTAAACTGCGCCGGGAACGTGGACTTGATGGCATTGGCAGCCACCAATGTCGCCGACCTCAAGGTCAGGTAGTTGTTTGCGGAGACAATGAACTCCGACACCGAGCCCCAGTTTTCGTTGCTGGGCGTTGTGAACGACTCAAGGCCCGCCAACCTGCGCTCTATCTCCGCCATGGCGGAGTTCTTGTACGTATAGTCAATGGCCGTGCGCAGCCGCTTGGCCATGCTGCCCACCTGCTGCCGATGGGCCTTCAGCACTTCCCTTGCCGCACTTGCTGCCGCCAGTCGGGCCTTCAGGTCGGGCAATACCCTTACCTCGGCTATATTTTCGAGTTGGTCATCAATAAACTCCTCCGTAAAGCGGTCGCTCTCTGCAAAAAACAGCGCCAACTGCTGGCGGCAATAACCCCATGCCGTGGTAGCATAAGCAAAAAAATACTTGAGCGCACAGGGCAACGATATGATTGCTTCCTGCGTGCTTTGCATGGTAGGCACTGGGTCCGTCACGGCTGCCGCCGTTGCTTCGGTTGTCGTTGTTTCGGACGTCATTGCGTTCTTAGTTGTTTTCTTTGACATAAATAAAATTTTTAAAAATGAAAGTTGGGTTTGGCTTTCAGGCAGGGTGCCTGCCATGAAGAACACATAATAAAAAATTCTCATAAATCATGCCAAACTGCTGCTTTGCCCAACAGGATTGTCAAGAACCACCTGAATGCCCGATAAACCCGTGGGGAATGCCGCCTTTGCCAAACTTTGCGGGCTGTGGCGCTGGACGGGGAGGTGACGCTGGTGCGGTAAGGGTTGGTGGTTGTTTGTTTTTAGTGGAAGGGATAACACATGGACATCCGTACAAATCAATGACTTATATTTGCAATGCACAGTCATGCCTGCACATGGCAGCCCGGAGGCTGCCACTTCGGTACATCATCGAACAAAGCGCTTTGTGGGCGTTACTGTTCATTAATGAGAAGTGGAAACTGGCGACGTAAAAAATCTTTAACTTTGCAAGATGACAGTTTTCAAAGACTTTGAGTCGTTTAATCAATACATAGGGTTGCCAAAACCTTTGGACAGTGACATTGACGTCGGGTACTATGACGTTTCTAAAATGCGGTTAAAATCAGAACCTGTTTCGGTTGACTTTTACCGAATTTCCATCAAGAGTAATTTCATTGACAAATCTGCTTCCAACTTTGACCCAAACAACCCCCAACCCATTACAGCTGTTTTCTTTAATAGCCCTGAACGACCAAATGGCTGGGATGTTGAACCTACTTATAATGGAATCTTTGTGCAGCTTTCCAAAAAACTAATTGAGGAAACCCGTTATCTGTTCAAAAACTACCTTGATTATGGTGAACACGAAGCCTTGTATTTAAATGAAAAGGAAGAACAGGAAATCAGAACGATTTTTGAACTTATGCTAAAGTATTATGACAGCAGAAGGGAACATCATGGGGTGCTACTTTCTTATGTTCACGTTTTAATATCGTTAGTTGAGGCATTTTACAAAAGACAGTTTGCTGCGAATCCTAAAAAGTACAATCCCATCGTTTCCGAGTTTCAACAATTACTCAAAGACTATTACAACAAGCCCGTCAGTCATCTTCCAACAGTTCAATACTTTGCAGACAAGTTAGGCTTATCTCCAAACTATCTAGGCGACATCGTTAAACACTTTACGCAAAAATCAGCCATCGAAAACATTCACGAGTTCGTGATAAAGAAAGCAAAAGAAATGCTAGAAAATAGAAGCGATTTAAACAGTACAGAGATTGCTTATGAACTTGGGTTTGAGTACCCAAATTATTTTGCCAAGTTTTTCAAAAAGCAAGTTAATCTCTCTCCTAAGGAATTTAGACTTCAAGTTGTCGACAACAACTTCAGTTAAGAAGGCCCTTGCCTGTTCGTTTTCGTTTTCGGTGATTTGTTTCCTTCTTTTTGGTAATATCTACCCTGCTGCCATCTTGGTGCTATCTAATTTTGCTTCATTGAATTGATTGAAGTAAAAATTTTAAAATCACATTAAAATGGCAGAAACAAAGAAGGTATTGCTTATCAATGCACATTTGACTTATCCAAACTGGACAGAAGGCACATTGAATAACGCATTTTATCAAGTTGCAAAAGATTTTTTTACATCCCAGTCATACGAGATACTGGAAACAGTGATTGAAGACGGATACAAACCTGAAGAAGAAGAGAAAAAGCATTTGGAAGCGGACATTGTAATTTTACAAATGCCTGTCAATTGGTTTGGAGCACCGTGGATTTACAAAAAGTATGTTGACGAGGTATTCAACAACGGTCTATTCAGCAAATCATTCTTGACTGGTGACGGCAGAACCAAGGACGACCCAACAAAACAATACGGAACAGGCGGGCTCTTAAAGGGCAAAAAATTTATGATTTGTGCAACCTGGAATGCACCAGCCGAAGCATTTGACAATCCCGAACAATATTTGATGCAAGGTAAAAGCACGACAGACCTTTTTCTTAACATTACCAGCAATTACCGATTTTGTGGTTACGACATCATGAAAAGTTTCAACTGCTTTGACATATTTAGGCGCAGTGACATTGCCAAAGACCTTGAAAACTACCCATCACACTTGGAAGTGGTTTTCAATTTAAAAACCTTTTCACCACAGTCTCTCTTGCAAGAAAACTTAAACTAACATGAGTCATGGCAACTTACAAACGCTCCATAGGAGCGGCATTTCAAATGAGATAGCGTTCCAATGGAACGCCAACAGCATTTATCGACATTTCTACAAAGATATTAGTCCTACAGACTTGATTGTCAAATGTATATTGCCATAACTCATATTAAATTAAAAAAATAATCATGAAAAAAAATAATTCGAGAAGAAATTTTATTCAACAGTCAGCCCTTTTTGGTGCAGGTATTATGTTGGCTGGTTCATCACCGCTTTTTGCTGAAAACAAGAAGCTTTACGAAGGAAAAAATAAAATGAAAATACGAAGACTGGGAAAATTAGAAGTTTCAGAATTAGGGGCAGGATGTATGAGTATTAGTGCCAACTATGGGCCCCCAGCAGATAGAGCCCAAGGCATCAAAGTAATTCGTGAAGCCTACGAAAAAGGCGTAACTTTCTTTGACACAGCCGAAGTTTATGGCCCGAACACCAATGAAGAACTTGTTGGTGAAGCACTCGCCCCTTTTCGTGACAAAGTGGTTATCGCAACCAAATTTGGATTTGATTTAGAAGCAGGTGGTCTTAACAGCCAGCCAAACCAAATCAGAAAAGTGGTTGAACAATCACTTAAACGCCTCAAAACCGACCGCATTGACCTCTACTATCAACATCGAGTTGACCCAAAAGTGCCAATCGAAGATGTTGCAGGTGCCATAAAAGCGTTAATCGCTGAAGGAAAAGTATTGCACTTTGGACTTTCAGAGGCGAGTGCAAAAACAATTCGTAAAGCACACACTGTTCAACCTGTTACAGCGGTTCAAACGGAATACTCAATCATGGAAAGAGATGTAGAAAAAAATGCTGTGCTTGATACTTGTGAAGAACTTGGAATTGGTTTTGTTCCTTGGGGGCCAGTTGGAATGGGTTATTTGACAGGTAAAATAAATGTTCAAACCAAACTTGACCCAAAAACAGACCTTCGTTCTGGGTTTGACCGTTTTTCTTCTGAAAGCATTGCGGCAAATATGCCGATAGTTGATTTGCTAAAACGGTTCGCTGAAAAAAAGAATGCAACACCTTCACAAATTGCACTTGCATGGTTGCTGGGACAGAAACCATTTATTGTTCCGATTCCGGGAACACGTAGCATGGAGCACCTGCATGAAAACTTAGGTGCAATTGATATTGAGCTATCTCAAGCTGACGTTTTGGAACTTGGGAATGCTGCTGCTAAAATAAAAGTTCACGGTGGGAGAATGAATGAAATGCAGATGCAAGTGGTTGACAAATAAAAACAGGCATCAACGACGTGTTCCAGCCCTTCGGCACCGACTTCGAGGTGCAGTCGCTGTCGGTTTACGACCGCTGGGGCGGGCTGGTGTACCGTGGCATCACGGGCTGGGACGGCGGCCGGGCGGGGCAGGGGGTCTATGCCTACCAGCTGGCGTACAAAGACCTGCTGAGCTTGCAGTCCGTCACCCTGAGCGGGGAGGTGACGCTGGTGCGGTGAGGGGGGGTGTCCGTGGCGTAGCGTATAGATGTCCATAGCGCCATAAAAGATATGGGGCATGATTACGATATTAAACTTTAACCACCAAAGTACCAATACAGGCTGCCAGCCTGTTCTTTTAAGGCACTGGCTTTGTCCAAGCATAGGCGCCATTGGTCGGCAAATGATTTACTGCCAGGACTGAAAGCTTATTTTTGGCGTTCAAAACAAAGCGCATGTTAAAAAAGCATACTATAGCCATCGGGATAATCCTCGGCATGGCATTCCTGCTGGTTTCCACTTTCTTTTATCCGGGCGGTTCGCAACAAGATGAGATGTCCGTTGGCTTCAGCTGGCAGCACAACTACCTGTGCAACCTCCTCAATCCAATAGCGGTAAACGGTTATGAGAATGGGGCACGGCCTTGGGCAGTTGCCGGACTGCTCGTGATTTGTGCCACTGCTGCGTTGTTCTTTGTTCGGTTCTCCCAAAAGATACCTGTCAAAAGCGCCTCCAATGTCATCAAATATGCGGGTGTAGGGGCCATGTCGGCTGCATTGCTCACAGCGACACCTTACCACTATGTGGCCGTCACGGCTTCTGGCACTTTGCTGATGTTGACCTTGTTTTACATCACCGTTTTTGTTTTTAAATCTAAGCTGCACGGCTTCAAAGTCCTTGCCGCCGTTTGCTTGACGGCCTTGTATGCCAGTAGTTTTGTCTATTTCACCCAAATATATTTGGAGGTGCTGCCCCTGCTGCAAAAAGCCAGCCTTGTATTGAAAATCGCTTTGATACTTGGGTTGGATTACTTTTCAACAATGGAGGATTTCCGTATGGGCGACAGCAAGGTGGCGGTTCAGGAGTGAAAATTTGGGGTGCGATTTAATACTTTGCGCAAATGGGGGTTTGGGGGCGAAGCCCCCGAAAGCCCTCTCCCCCGACGAGCCGCCGAAGGCGGCAAGGAGGGGCAATGCCATAAACCTAAATTTCTTTGCTTGACGATTGTTTATTGTAGATGTGATGGAAGATGGAGAATTGGCAATTTACAGACATTCACCATCAAAACTTCAGCCATTCCATCAACAATCAACAATCATAGCCTGTCCCGAAAGGCGGGATAATCAACAATTGTCAATCAAAACAAGATATTGATGCTAAGTCGATGATATAGCCCCGCCATATTTCCCTCCAACCCCCTATGTTTGCTAAAAAACCGCCGCCACATGGAACATACCATCACCATCACCTCTATCCGCCTGCGCAGTGTCTGGTACTTTTTCAAGCTCTCGTGGTGGGGCCTGAAAATCATGCGGCAAGCAAAGGCGCTGCCTGGCCTCGTGCATTTTGCCAACACGGGGTTTGGCTATATGCACTACACCTTGTCGGCCTGGGACAACGAGGACTCCATGCGGCAGTTCGCCTACGCTGACGGGGCGCACAAGGACGCCATGAAGGAAAGCCGGAAAATGGCCACGGAAATCAGGACCTATACCTACCGCAGCAAAGAACTGCCAGACTGGAAAACCGCCAAACAACTGGTAGGGGAGAAGGGGAAGGTGTTGGGCTTCCGGTGACGAGATTTGTTGGTGGACACAGAGGACACAAAGGAGTCACAGAGATACACAGAGATTCCGTGCGCTCTGTGCAACCCTCCGTGCGCTCCGTGTCCAACCCAAATACTGCCTCCGCATTTTAATCTTATTTTAATATCGCTTTAATTATCATTTAAGTAAGCGGCCGAGAACTTTGCATTTTTCAAAGCGAGACCGTATATTTACCGTGATTCTCAATTATTAAAGGGCGTCTGCATTGCAACAGAGCGGTGCAGACGCTTTTTTTTTAGCAAGACAGCATGGTGAAATAACCATGAACATTATTTGCAATATCAAAAACCTATTACACATGCGAAATTTTATCCTACTCCTATCCATGCTATTTGTGGAAGCCTTTCAGGCAGCACAGGCAGCAAACCCAACGGCAATGCTTGCCGACACCGTGATAGCAAAAGTGGACAGCGTTAGCGCCCCAACCTGCCTCAACGGCAACGATGGGGCCATCTTCATTTCAGTGGGCAGCGGCACGGCGCCCTACGGCTTTCAATGGAGCAACGGCGACACTACCGAAGACCTCACGGGCCAGCCCAGCGGCCTTTACAGCGTTTCGATAATGGACGCCGACAGCATCACCGTGGTGCTGCAAGACATCTTGTTGCCATCGCCCACCAATCCCGTCAGTGCCACCCTCGTCTACGAGGAGCTGCCTGGGTGCCTTGGGCAGTTGGGAGCGTTGGGCGTGGCGGTCAGCGGCAATGCCCCGCCTTTTGGCCTTGCCTGGAGCAACGGCGCCACCTCCGATACAATTTTCAACCTTCCTGCGGGCATTTACGACCTCGTGGTGGAGGATGCCAACGGCTGCACTGCCAGCTACTCCTACACGCTGGAGCTGGCCGACCCCACTGCATCCATCACTGCCGACGGCGACATCACTTGCGACCGCCCCATCGTGCGGCTCGATGGCTCGGCCAGCATCCTCAGTTCCAATTCCGTCTTTGTATGGGCGGCATCCAACGGCGGCAGTTTTGCTTCGCCCACCGATACGCTTGTGGTATTTGTTGGCACGGCGGGAACTTATTCCCTCACCTTGACCGATACCCTGAACGGCTGTTCGTCAACTGTTGATGTCATGGTTGGCATTGATACCCTGGTGCCTTTGGTAGATGCCGGGCCAGACGTGAGCGTCACTTGCACGAACGCTGTACTCGACCTGGTGGGCAATGTGGTGGTTGGCCCCAACCATAGTTTTGCTGCGCAATGGTCGGCTTTCAATGGCGGCCATATCGTGGCTGGCGGCCAAACGCTCACACCGGAAATTGACCATGCGGGTACCTATGTGCTAGCGGTCGAAATCGTGGAAAACGGCTGCACCGCCACCGACACGGTGCTTGTTACGGGCGACTTTGCCCCTCCTGCATTGACGGTCACTGGCGGCGTTTTGAACTGTCTTTTGCCATCGGTGCAATTGTCCGCACAGGTGGATACCGCCAACACGGTCTTCAGTTGGGTAGGCCCCAACGGCTTCACTTCTACCGAACTCGAACCGATTGTTGCTGTGGTTGGTGATTATGTTTTTACGGTGACCGATACGCTGACCACTTGTGCCAGCACCGCTACGGCCACGGTTATTCCAGACAACAATACGCCGATGGTATTGGCTACGGGCGGCACAATAACTTGCGTGAATGCCACAGTCACGCTTGATTTTACGACCACCGCCACGGATTTTTCCGTGGAATGGACGGGCCCCAACGGTTTTGTGTCAACAGCGCCCAACCCGATGGTGACGGCGGCGGGCGACTACCTCCTCACCGTCACCGATACAATCAACGGCTGTTTCAGCACGGCTACGGCCACCGTTGCGGTGGACACCCTTTCGCCAGTGGCCGATGCTGGCAATGGCGGCCAGCTTACTTGTGTGGTCACTTCGCTGGTGCTGGGTGGTGCGGGCACCTCGCTGGGCATTGAGTTTGATTATGCTTGGTCAACGGCCACCGGCAACATTGCCGCAGGCGGTGACACCCCCACGCCTACGGTGGATGCCCCCGGCACTTATACCTTGCTTGTCACCAATACCCTGAATGGCTGCACCGACGAGGATTCGGCTTTGGTGACGGAAGACAGCACTGTGCCCCCCGTTTCGGTTCAAGGTGGCAACATCACCTGCGTAATGCCTACCGTGACCTTGGGTAGCAGCTTCAACCACAACAATACCAGCTTTGGTTGGACGGGCCCCAATGGTTTTACGTCCACCGAGTCCAATCCCGTGGTGAACCTCCCCGGCAGCTACACGCTCACGGTGGTAGATACGCTTACTGGTTGCGTCAACACGGCAACTGCGCAGGTAGGCTCGCTCACCACGCCGCCGAGCCTCCAAGCATTTGGGGGCATCCTCGGTTGCAACCCACCGAGCATTACCATCAATGCAGTTACCCAAAACATGGGCGTCACCTTTGCTTGGGTTGGCCCCAACGGCTTCACCTCCACCCAGCAAAACCCCAACGTGAGCGCTCCCGGCAACTACGTTGTCACGGCTACTATTACCCAAACGGGCTGCACCGCCACTGCCACGGCAGTCGTCACCCTGAACACCACGCCGCCCGTGGCCGTCGCAAGTAGCGGGTCGATGTTGGGCTGCGATGGCACCAACGTGCAACTCAGCGGGGCTGGCTCTTCGCAGGGCATTGGCATCGTTTACCTCTGGACGACGCTGAACGGCAACATCGTTTCGGGCGCAAACACGCTTTCACCTTTGGTAAATGCGGTCGGGACTTACACTATTAGGGTCACCAACTCCATGAACGGCTGTACCGCCACTGCCAGCACCACCGTGACGCAGATACCGCCCGTCAACGTTACCATTACGGCGCAACACGTCCCTTGCTTTGGTTTCCCCGGAGGGGCAGCCATCACCTCGGTCTCGGGCGGCACGGGCAACTACACATACATTTGGTCGAATGGCCTCACATCGCCCCACGCCATCGGTATTTATGCGGGCAATTATACCGTCACCGTTGATGGTGGGGGCGGATGCACGGCCACAGCTACCACGACCATTACCCAGCCCGCCACTGCACTCAGCATCACCGCCTCAGCCACCAACCAAACCATGCCTGGCGTAAACAATGGCACGGCGACCGTCATTGCAAGCGGTGGCACGCCTTCCTATTTTTACAATTGGAGCAACGGGGCCTCTACTGCCAATATTTTTGGCTTGGCTCCCGGCGCTTACAGCGTAACGGTTAGCGACTTCAACGGCTGCACGGCCATTGCAACAGTCAACGTCAACTCGGCGTCCTGCAACCTGTCTGCCACCGTGGCCACAACCAACGTCGCTTGCTTTGGCACAGCTACGGGCTCCGCCACCGTGACAGTTACCAATGGAATGGCGCCCGTCCAGTACAATTGGTCAACGGGCAGCATGACGACGGTGCCCACCTTGTCGGGCTTGGCTGCGGGCAATTACAGCGTGACAGTGACTGACAACTCGGCTTGCTCGGTGGTGCAGTCCTTCCAGATTACCCAGCCAGCGTCAGCGCTTGCGGTGACGGAATTGGCGCACACGAATGTGCCCTGTCCGAGCAGCAACACAGGTTCCATCACCGTAGGTGCCAATGGCGGCACGCAACCCTATTCCTATGCATGGTCAAATGGTGGCAATTCGGCCACCATCAGCAACCTGGGCGTGGGGACTTACACGCTCACCGTCACCGACAGCAAGGGTTGCACGGCCACGCTTACATCAACCATCATTGGCACCGACAACCAGCCGCCTGTGCTGGTTTTGAAAAACCTGACAGTTGCGCTGAACGCAAACGGGCAGGCCAGCGTCACCGCCGTCCAGTTCAACAATGGCAGCACCGACAACTGCGGCATTGCCAGTTGGTCGGCCAGTCCGCTCAACTTCAACTGCAACCAACTCGGCACCCAAACCGTGACCGTGACGGCCACCGACGTGAACGGCCTGCAAAGCACGGGCACGGCCCAAGTGACGGTGCAAGACCTGATAGCCCCATCGCTTGCTTGCCCCGCCAACATGGTGGTGACTGGCTGCAGTCCCACGGTGAACTTCAGCCTGCCTACCGTCACCGACAATTGCAGCATAAACATGTCCCTGCTGACGCAAACGGCGGGCTTGCCTTCCGGCTCCAACTTCCCGGTAGGCACTACTTTGCAATCCTTCAAGTACACCGATGCCAGTGGCAACATGGGCACGTGCAACTTCCAAGTGACCGTGACCAGTGCGCTGACCTACAATGCTGTTACGACAAACGCAACTTGTGCAGGTGCCTGCAACGGGTCTGTCAACTTGACGGTCTCCGGCGGCGTGCAGCCAGTTACGGTTACGTGGAGCAATGGCGGCGATGGCACCGGACTTTGTGCGGGCAACTACACCGCCACCATCGTTGATGCCAGCGGATGCAGCCAAGTGGTGGAATTCAACATTGGCCAACCAGCGCCGCTTGTGCTTTCCTTTAGCACCACCAGTCCTGGTTGCCCCAACGACTTGACTGGCTCCATCCAAACTGCCGTGACGGGCGGTACGGGCAGCTACGCTTTCGTTTGGTCAAATGGCAATACAAGCCAAAATTTGTCCGGTTTGGGCGCTGGTGCCTACACTTTGGTCGTGACAGACGGCAATGGTTGTTCCCGCACCGAAACGGTCAACCTGGTCGCCAACGACACCGAAGCGCCCACGCTTGTTTTGCAAGACATCAATGTTACGCTTGGTGCCAACGGCAGCGTGGCGCTCAATCCCGCCATGTTCGATGCGGGTAGCACCGATAACTGTGGCATCGCCAGTTGGAGCGTCTCCCCGACCACGCTTTCCTGCGCCAATATCGGCCTCTACACCGTCAGCCTCACGGTCACGGACGTCAACGGCAACACCAGCAATGGGACGGCTACTGTCACGGTGACGGACAATATTGTGCCCTTCATCACCTGCCCCTTCAATGTCACTGT
Source organism: uncultured Saprospiraceae bacterium (assembly GCA_964442355.1). Classification (GTDB taxonomy): domain Bacteria; phylum Bacteroidota; class Bacteroidia; order Chitinophagales; family Saprospiraceae; genus UBA6168. The sequence goes on from CAYTZS010000030.1 coordinate 16,478, forward strand.
TGGATTTTGCGAACCCGTTGTGACTTTCAGCCTGCCAGTTGTCAACGACAACTGCCCGCTCAACCCGGCGATGCTCTTGCAGACCAATGGCTTGGCCTCTGGTTCAGATTTCCCAGTGGGCACTACCACCCAGTCGTTTAATTACACCGATCCGGCAGGCAATACTGCGTTTTGCAGTTTCAACGTGACCGTCAACCCAGCAGCCAGCCTTTCGCTTGCGGTTGCCGACATCACGTGCAACGGCGTTTGCAACGGCATTGCCAACGTGGCCATTAGCGGTGGCATTGCGCCGTTCAGCGTGGCATGGAGCGATGGGCAGACGGGTACTACGGCGACGAACCTTTGTGAAGGTAGTTACGAGGTTATCGTGACGGATGCCAATGGCTGCTCGCAAACGGTGTCGTTTACGCTCATTGCCCCCGCCGCTTTGCAGCTTTCGGTGGACAATGTGACGAATGACGTGAACGGCTCAGGCATGGGTGCTGTGCAGATTAGCATCAGTGGCGGCACCATGCCGTACAACTACGCTTGGACTTTGAACGGCCAGTCGTTTTCCAGCAACCAAGACCTGTCGAACCTGACCGCAGGTGACTACGAGGTCGTTGTCATGGATGCCAACGGCTGCACGATTGCCAGCGACATTGTCACGGTGCAGAACCTGACTGGGGTAGGGGAGGCCATTTGGAGCAATGGCGCTATCCTGCAACCCAACCCTGCCGCTGGCCACACGGTGCTTGTTTTCCAACAACACTTGTCGACACCATTGGAGGTCTTGATTTTTGACCTAACCGGTAAACTGGTTCAGCGCCGCTCCTTCGACGGCCAAGCCGACAGGTTTGACTTGGATATCACTTCCCTTTCAGCGGGCGTTTACAGCGTCCAGTTGCATTCGGCAGGTGGCATGGCCATCCGGCGATTGGTGGTTGGCCGATAAGTTAAGGGAATAGAAGAAGTTGAAACATTTGTGGCCATGCCAACGGGTTGTTCGTTGGTATGGCCACAAATGTTTAAGGTAAACCGCAACGGAATTATCGCATTGGTTAAAGACGCCAAAGATGGGTTTCCAAAAGTCTGTTTACGCTTATCAGTCGCCAATGATGGGTGCTCAGTGGCCCGTTTATCGCCACCATCCGTCAACAACAGGCATTCGGAAGTTCGTTCATTGCCCCAATTTGTCGGTGAAAGGTCTTCTGCGGTTTGTGCATGGCCTCCATTTGCCAAAGATGAACATTCCGAGCAAAGCAATTTGGGAACAGAAAGCAATATGCAGGGATATGATAATGAACAAAGCCCCAGCCATGTCCCCCATTCTCAATTTTCAATTCTCCACTACCGCACCACCATCACATCTCCCTTGAACAGCACCACTTCCTCGTCGAGGAACTCTACTTCTGCCGTCCAAGCGAAAACAGCACCCTGCATGTCCTTGCCCCTGAAGGTGCCGTCCCAGCCGATACCGGGGTTGTTTGGCGCAAAGTCGTACAGCTCAAAAACATGCTCACCCCAGCGGCTATAGACGTTGAAGGACTTCACCCGCAGCACCTCGCCACCACCAAAAATGCTGAACAAGTCGTTGATGCCGTCGCTGTCTGGGCTAAAGGCGTTTGGGATATAGACCCTGCGCCGGGCAATGACATCTACGAAGATGCTGTCCGCGGTGGTGCAGCCGTCCTCGGAGGTGACGGTCAGCGAGTAGCCCATTGGGTGGAAGATGTAAACGTAGGGTGTCGGGCAGTCGTAGCAGCTGAGGCCAGGCGTTTGCTCCCAAGCGTACACCTCAGCTCCCGTGACGAAGTCTGGCCTGAGCAAGAGGCTGTCGCCGAGCAGGAGCGAGGTATCTGGCCCCAAATCCAACACAGGAATGATGGCCGCTTCAAGCTGCACCGTCGAGTCGAGGAGGCAGCCGTTGGCGTCTTGCACGCTGAGGGTGTAGCTGCCCTCGCCGAGGTTATCGTAGTTGGTGCTATCGCCGAACAGACTGCCGTTAAGCGAGTACAGGTAGGGCGGTATGCCCCCGGCCACGCTTTGCGCCTCGATGCTGCCCGTCAGCGGCCCATCGCAAATGGGGTCGTTGAACAGGGCCGCCAACTGGAGCGGGTTCGGCTCGCTGAGGGTGTAGCTGGCGGTGAGGGTGCAGCCCACGTTGTCGGTGACGGTGAGCGTGTAGTCGCCGGCGGCAAGGTTCGGTGCCAATGCCGTGGCTGTCCCGGAAGACCAGGCGTAGCTGTACGGCGACAATCCGCCGCCTGCAATGGCCAGCAGTGAGCCGTTCGAGCCGCCGTTGCATGAGACGTTGAAACCGCCCCCGTAAACGGACGGCGTGGCCGTGACGGTGAGCGGGTCAGGCTGCCCCACGTCGGTGAGCAGCACCCGGTCGTTGCCGAAGGCGTCCTGAATGTTGATGACGTAAGTGCCCACGGGTAGCCCGGTCAGGGTCTCCACCGTGTTCAGCGCTGACAAGCTGCCGCTTCCACTGGGGCCGGGCTGCCCCAAGCGGTACCAGTCGTAGGTGAAAGGTGATGTGCCGTTGTCCACCTCAAAGGTGACGACGCCGTTGGAGCCGCCGTAGCATTGCACTTGGCTGGCGCCAATGGTGGCTTGTATTTCACAAACGATGACAAACAAATCTAGGTTCACCGTGCTGTCGCAACCGAGCCAGGTCGTCAGGTTTTCTTGGTAAATGCCCGTGTCGAAATAGGGATTGCCGCCCACCCAGAGCGTGTCGCCGTCGCAGATGTTGAGGTCGAGGTCGGTGGTTTGGTTGGGTGCTGCGGTGATGGTCACCTGCACCACGCTGTCGCAGTCGGCAAGGGTAGTGTAGTGGAACTCGTAAAATCCCGCCAGGTACAGCACCGTGTCGGCCACCACGAACGAGTCGCCACCGCAGAGGTTTTCCACGTAAACGGTCGGCTCCAGCGTCTCGATGTTCACGAACTGGCAAACGGGCGTCGCTTCGTCGCAGACATTCTTGGCCTGCACGCAAAGCTGATAAATGCCCTCGCTTGGCCAAGTGTAGGTCAACGACGTGTCCTGCCCTACCACGTTGCCGTTTACCTTCCACTCGTAAATGGTGGCAGCGGGCAGGTAGGGCGTGGTGTAGGTCAGTGTGGAGCCGGGGCAGGCATCGAACACGCCCGTGATGGGGCCGGTCGAGGAAAGCAGTGGCACCTGGGTGCTGCCGCTTATCACATCAATCACGTAGGTGCAGATGTCGCCGTCGTTGCCGTCCATGACGAAGTAGTAGTACTGCCCGATTTCGAGGGGCACAATTGTGGTGAAGTTCTGGGAAGTACCCGGCGGGATGTCGCCGTCGCAGTTGGAGATGAGCTGGAAGTTCTCGCAGTCCTGGCTCTCGTAAATGGCCACTTCGAGGCCCGTGTAGCTGCCGACGCCCCCGCTTGCGCAATTGGACACACTCACTTGTAGGGTGAGGTTGGTGCTGGCGGCCCGGAAGGCAATCCACTGGGCATTGTGTACGGTGCTGGTGCAGAAGTCGGATGGTGCCTCGCCGGAGATGTTCGAGTCGTTGATGCCCGTGAACCCGTCAATGTCGCAGACCACGCAGGCATCGAGGCAAAACGAGGTCATGGAAGCGGGGTTGCCGCAAGGCAAGGGCTGTGCCGTGAGCAGCAGGGGCAGTGCAACGGCCACCAAGATGCTGAGAAGTGTTTTTTTCATACGCAGGTTTGTCTCTCGCAAAGTAACATGATATGTGTGGACAAACCTTGCGAGGTGGGCTTTTTGTCGGAAAGGTTGCATGGGGGTAGGGTAGTTCACAAAACGGGCAGGCTGAGATAGTTTGCCAGCCTGCCCGATGGTTTGGCATTGCCAAAAAGAGCCGTCAACCGTACTGCAGCCACAGCAGGCCAAATATTACGGCTGTCACGGCGATGAAAACGAGCAGTAGCACTGTTAATTTGTTGACGGGGAGGCGTGGCCCTTCCACCCCTAGTCGCTTGAAAATGGGCCTCAATGCCACCCGCAGCGCTGGCTCGAAGTGGTTGATGGATTTGTTGTAAAAAAACATCCGTGGTGGAAGCACCCGAATGGGTGAGCTTAATGGCAACCAGTTATTGTCGAAATAGATAATTCTGCCGTACTCGTGGAGCAGTTTTTCGCTGCCTTTTCTCGGGAGTGCCTCCGCAAATGCGGGGGTGCCGATATGGCCAGTTCTGGCAGCAAAATCTTTGAGGAATTCCTTGCCGTCGCCGTGTTTTGCACTTGGCACCACGCATATCAGTTTCTCAGGCGGCAACACTTTCAGCGCCTGCTCTATCTCCCACCAGAGGTTTTTGGTGGGGCCGCCAAGCAAGACTACCAAACTGGACCGTTGCATGAACGCCAGTATTTGCTGCTGCCATTCGTCGTCGCGGAAGTACATGCGGGCGGCTCCCAGTTCCGGCAGTTCTTCCCGTGGGTTTCCGATGGCGACCACCGGGCCTATTTCGGATAGGCAATCTGCCAGCGTTTCCTCTCGGCTCTTCACCCCAAAAACAGGCATGAACAGCCTCGAAACCCAGAGGTCGGTCTTCTGGTGAGGGGTCAGCAACTTGGTGTCGTCGCGGAACGAGCGGATGTAAACCACGGGCTTGCGGGGGTCCTTGGCCAGTGCTTCTTCCGCCGATTCGGTGACGAACTTCTTGCCGCGACGGTAGGTCTTCCAGCCAAGTTCGCCCAAGATGATTCCTGCTACGGCCACCACCAAGCAAAGCGCAGCCAATACCCACCGGTCGAAACTTAGCGTCTCCGGTTTTTCAAAGACATCGAACAAGGTCGAGCGCACAATGGCCACGCCGAACAGCGCCAGCACCGTGCCTACGAACAGTAGCAGGCCGCCCGTTGCCTTCAAGCCGAGCGATTTGGGTTTGGAGCGCTTGGAAAGTGGAGTTTGGGTTTTCATTTTGATGATTTTGGTTTTAAATGTTTACTTCACCACAATTATTCGTCCCGTCTTCACCGCACCCTCACAGCCCGGCGACCAGTACCACTGCAACAAGCCCTGCGGCACGTTCGCCACGCTCACCTGTTGCTGGTCATTGCCTTGCAAGCGTAGCTTGGCGACGATGCGCCCGTCCGTTTGCACGAGGGTCAGGCAGCCGTCAGAGGTGCTGCGGTTGACGATGGTAAGCTGGTCGCTGGCGGGGTTGGGGTAAAGCAGCAGGTCGGCATCGGTGGCAAACTGCTCGTCCGTGCCGGTCATGATGGTCGTCACGGCATCGGGGTGGCCGGGGGCGGCTTCCACGTTGCCCACGTTGTCCACGGCGATGGCGTAGAACTCGTAGGTGTTGCCTCCTTCGCCCGTGAAGATGGCCGTTGTTTCGGTCGTCCCGCCTTGCCAGAGTACGGTGTCCGTGCCGTTCTGGATGTAGTAAATGTTGTAGTGTTGGATGCCGGAGCCAACGTCGGTACCCAACCAGTTCAGTTCAAACTGTGCCGTGCTTTGCACGGGGTCAATGGGCAGGATGGCGCTTTGCGGAGCAACCAAATCGAAAGTGACCAAGTGCTCGTTGGTGACGATGGCCGGGTTGGCGTCGAAGACGATGCTGGCCGAGTTCTTCACCTGCTCGTTGTTCAGCGGCGCATTTTTCAGTTTCACAAAAAACGAGACGGCGCCCTGTCCTTCCGGCGAGTTGACGTTGGGCGGCAGGAAGCCCAAGTCTGGGTCTTCGATGTCTTCCAAGGTGGTGGCATCGAGGCTTCGGAATGTCCAGGTGAGCAGGCCCGTCTGCATGTCCAGTTTACCATGAACACGGGCCGTCACGCCAAGTGCGTTCAGCTTTTTATCCAAAACAAACTCCCGCAGGCCCGGCTCCACGTACAGCACGCTGTCGCCGATGAAGACGTTGCCGAAGCTGAACGAATTGAGGTCGAACTTGGCCATGTCCAACAGGTCGGTAACAGTGACAGTGTGCGCTGGGGCACTGGCCGTGTCCATGTTTTCAAAATGAATGGCGTAGGGGAAGCTGCGGGTGTCCCGCAGGTAGTTCTCGGTGCCAAAACCAGCAGGCCCACTCTTTTCATTGGGGTCGAGGGAGTTGACGGCGGTCAGGGTGTTTGAGGTCGGGTTTTGCGGTGCGAACTCGGTGGAGCAGGACTCGTTGCTGCGTTCTTCCTCGTCCGCCGAGGTCAAGGCAGGTACCTTGATTCTGTCGAGCCACCCATTGATGATAAGATTGGTTACCCATTTGGAGATTTCCTTTCGGTCGTTCGGGTCGGTAACGCCACAGGTTTTCGTGGCGGCCTTGATGACTGCTATTAATGCGGTAAATCCAAGCGGGTCGTCGGGTTTTTCATATTCTTGGCTTCCAATGAACTCTTGGGCGAAGAAAATGAAAAGCGTCTTGGCACAGTTCACTTTATCTTCGTTCAGGCCCAATTCAGGCGGTGCCTCCGATAATGCTTCGCCGAAGCAGCCCACCCGGCCTTGGTCAACGGGCGATTGGAACCACGGATTTTCCGTCCATGCTTGTATCTTCAAATCACCGCTTGTTTTCACTTTGATGGCCAATGTGCCTGATGTGCTGCCGGGGATTCTTCGCATGAAAAGCGGATATACCCTCGATGGATTGTGTTGCCCGAACAAAGAATCCAGTTCCACATAAACCTCGTCTGGCAGCGGTGCTGGGTTGGCCTCGTCGGGGTCAATAAATTTCACTTTCTGGAACTGGACATCCAAACCAGGATTGTCGGAGAACGCCAGCCAGATGGGCACAAACGTGGCGTCCACGTTGCCGTAGTTGCCATAATCCAGCGTATAGGTCGTCCAAGTATTGAACAGGATGCGGTTGCGACCCGAAATGCGCACCCAAGGGTTGGCGGCAACGCCAGTCACGATTTTAAAGCCGCCCGGCAGGGTGTACACAGGCCCTCCCGGTTTTTCGATGCGAAAATCGTAAGTGCCAACTGGCTTGTTGCGCAGGTCGAACTGCAAGTTGATAGAGCTTTTGCCACCAAAGTCGGTGAAGGCGGAAGTGGCTATCACCGTGCTGCCGTTCATGATTTTTCCAATGTAAAACGTGTCCAAGCCACCGCCGAACACTTGCACCGTCAAGTCGCCGATATTGCCGCCCTCGGCAGGAAAAGCCCTCGCCACGCCGGGCATCACCACGACTTGGCAAACGGTGTCAGCGCCAGCTGGGTTGGTGGCGATGAGGCAAACGTCAAAATTGCCCGGCTCGGCATATTCGTGGTAGGCGTTGACGGTGGTTGCAGTCGTGCCGTCGTCGAATTTCCAGAGGTAAGTGGCGTCGTGCAGCGTGGTGTTTTCAAAGGTGAAAACATTGCCAGTTTGGGCGTAAGTGAAACCAGCGACAGGCGTAGGCAAAAGGCTCGACTGGACTTTATAGCGGAAGTCGCCACCGTATTTTTCAAAGCCGAGGTAATACGTCCCAGCAGGTACGATTTTGCTGAAAACGTTGTTCAGGTCGCCATAGGCGAGGTAGTGCGTGGCGATTTCGGCGGTTTCGTTGCGCAAGCGCATATTACCGTTGTTGTAACCAATTTTGATGACATGGAAAGACAGCAGGCCGTCTTCGGTCGTGCTCATTTTAAACCAATCCCAATCATCGTAGCCGAGGCCGGGGTCGTAGTAGCCCAGCAGCCCTCTGATGGAGTCGCCCAGCGGGAAGTTTTGGGCGGTGGCCACGTCGTTGTTTGGCTCATTGTCTTCGCCCCAGGGCGGTGGCACAAGTGCGTTGTCAATTCGGTAATCGAGGTTGTATTCACCTTCTTCGACTTGCAGGTAGTAGATGCCAGCCAGCGCTGGGTAGCTCCAGTTCCATCCCTCGGCAGGCGACTCGCCATAGCCCGTGTAAAAATTGGAGATTTCCGGCTGACCAGCCAACTCGCCGTCCCGCAGCCGCATCCAGGTATTGCCAGGGCCTTTTTTATGGATAGTAAAGTTCAGATAACCGCCTTGTGGCACGGTCAGTTTGAACCAATCCTTGAGGTCAGCTCCCTCGCCAGCGCCATAGTAGTGCAGCGTACCGCTCACCGAGCCGTTCACAGGCATGGTTTGCGCTTCGAGGTAGCTGTTGTTTGGCTCAATGTCTTCGGCATAGTTTGGCAGTGTCAGCGAAGCGTCCAGCTTGTAGTCGAGGGTGTACTCGCCGTCCGAAACCCTGAAATAGTAGGTGCCCGCCAGCACCGGGTAGCTCCAGTTCCAGCCCTCGGCGGGCGACTCGCCGTAGCCCGTGTAGAAATTGCTGATTTCGGGCAATGGGCCAAGTTCGCCATCCAAGAATCGAATCCAGGTATTGCCATAGCCTTTTTTATGAACAGCCAAATGCAGGATGCCCGCCTGTGGGACGGTCAGTTTGAACCAGTCCACCAGGTCGGCCCCTTCGCCAGCGCCGTAGTAGCGCAGTGTACCGCTCACCGAGCCGCTCACGGGCATGGTCTGCGCTTCCAGATAGCCGTTGTTCGGCTCCACGTCCTGCGGATAGTTGGATAATGACAAGGTAGGGGTGAGGACATAGTTCACGGGGGAATTGTACATTGCAAATTGCAGGTAATAATTACCCGGCAACAAGGGATAGGCGATCGTCCAGCCCGTGGTTGGCGACTCACCGAAGCCGAGGTACAGGTTCGTGATTTCTGGGAAGCCCGTCATTTCAGCGTCCCTGAGGTAGAGTCGGGCATCACCGGTGCCCGTTTTCACGACGGTCAGCGTCAGGATGCCGCCCTGCGGCAAGTTGAGCAAAAACCAGTCATTGGCGTCACTGCCGATTAGGTTGCCCACCTGACTGCCACTGAGGGCAATCAAATTGGCTTGAGTAGCATTGTCGTTGGGTTCGGTTTCGGCTTTTGCATTAATGGAAAAAAGGCCAAGCAGGACACTGAGGAGGATATATTTTTTCATGGCACAATGTTTTGGTGAGGAACTAAAAACCACCAATCCGTCCATGAGAAGTGCAGTTTCAAAATTGAGGTAAGTCCTGCATTTTGCCACTGACTTTTAGCTTTCTCCGGCAATGACAAAATTCAATGCTGGTCTTGGTCAATGCTGGCCAAATAACAAACATGAGCTATCCGAATCTAGGGTTGCATATAACTACTTAAACAAGGCATACTCGCTGAGTTGTTCTTTATATTTTTGATAAAGTTCCATGCTTCCTTGGAGTGGGATGATAATTTTACTGCTTCCGATGGCTGCGCCTCCTGCAAAGCCCAATACAGTTCCAATCGTCATCCCGCCAGCTATATCGTCTAATCCTGCCAGCCCACATAGCCATCCGCCTGAATCCAAGCACTCCTGTTGTTCTTCTTTCGCACTTTGGCCTCCAATTATAGCACCAACGATTAATCCGCTGGTTGAGCCTAACAACATCCCAACACCCAATCGTCCCTGCTTTGCCAATTTAATGTTTTCAATTCTGCCAATCGGGAATTCCATTGTTATTAGGTTCGGATTGTCCAGCTTTCTGTAGTTTTTCGAAATCAAAACAGTGGAATCAGTAACCTTGTACAAATAGCCAACCTCCACTTTAGAGGTGTCGTTCAAATAAACCCAGACTTTATACTTGGTTTGCTTGGTTCCATTGACACGGTTGGTTCGTGGAAAAAGCGGAGCTTCCCTGCTTTCGTCGGTTGTTGAGGGCTTAGGTGGCTGAACCTCCTGTGCTCCCATGAATGAAATTGCAAACAGGATAATGGATGCGGTGGACAAAATGAATTTTTTCATTGGAATTGGTTTTTAACTCGGCATATATAGATACGCCATAAGTTCTCTTTTTACTACGTCAAGGTAACATTGTTATACCTGCCGCCTTGGTGACAAACAACACGCAAAGCCGATGACTAATCTCAAAAGCGTAGGCATGACCAAAGTCAGCCCCATGCCTGACATGGGTCATTGCGGTACGATGGTAGATGTGCTTAATTGGCGGTGAGATAAAGGATATACCCTAAAAGACCTCCCATGAACCGAGGCCCTAGATGGCCAAGTGGGCAATTGTGAAGGTTGAGAAGAGCCGATGCATCTCATGCGTTCTCCGGTCGGTTCTTTTCAGCTTTTGTCAACTGCTTCAAATGCAAGAAGCCATGAAAAGTAATTTGAAAATGCTCGCCTTGCTGGTGTTGGCAGCGTTGCCGCTGTTCGCATTGGCCCAAACCGAAAAAGCGCTGCTGGCGCAACTCCTCGAAGAAGAACAGAAAACCGTGGAAGCGCTGGCCTTGTATCCCGCACCTACCCGCACTGCCATCTTGGAGGCGGCCAAATACCCAGAATCACTCATCAAGTTGGAGAGCCTGCAAGGGAAGACGAGCGCTGCCTTCAAGGCGCTGCTCGACAAATACCCACGGGATGTGCAAGAGAAGGTCTGGGACGTGACGAGATACCCCGGCCTGATATCGGCCATGGTGCAAGGCGGCCCGAAAATGGGCATTGACTTCGACATCGCCGTGCAGGACTTCCCGCCGGAGATTCTGCAACGGGCGAGGGAGTTGTCCTACGACTATTTTCCGCTGCTCACCGAGGTACACCGCTTGAATGGGGAATGGGACGCTGCCTTCAACGAACTGTTGGACGATTACCCGAAGACGACGAGGGAGGCATTGCGGCAGCTGATTGACCTGCCCGAAGTGCTCTCGCTGCTCACCGACAACATCCGCCTGACGGTGCTGGTGGGCGACCTCTACCGCAAGAACCCCATTTGGCTCACGCAACAGATGGACTCGTTGAGCATCGTGGTGGCCGAGGCCAGGGCCAAGGAGCTGGACGAGTGGAAACAGGGCCTTGCCAACAACCCGCAAGTGCAGGACGAGCTGGAACAATCGGCCCAAGGCTATGCCGACGAATACGGCTACGATGACGAATATTACAACTACGACGACGACCTCTACTACAACGAGGAAGACCGTTACAGCAACCTGATAGAGTACCATTATTACCACTACAACTATCCCTATTGGTTTGGCTACCCGCACTGGTACCCGTACCCCCGCTGGAGGCCTTATCCGTACTGGTACGACTGGGGTTTCTACTGGGGACCCGGTCACACCATCATCATCGTTGACCTGCCCTCCTACTGGTTCGTTGACTGGTACTTCTACTACCCGTGGCACCACTACTACTATCCGCACCTGTCGAGCCACTACGTCAACCACTACTACGGCCACCGGGGGTCGTCGGGAAGCATCACGACCAACGTGCGCAACTGGTACAACCGCAACCGGGACCTCGTGACCGACGACTGGCTGAACAAGGCCAGAACGGATGCCAACGCCTTCCGGGAGTTTGGCAAGCTGGAAACCGAGCGGGAGAAATACAACCGCTCGCACCCCGACAAGCCCGCCACGCAGCGGGAATACCTGGACAAGAACCGCAAGCAATACCCCGACCTCTCCGGCACGGTTGAGCGGAAGCGGGAGGAGGAGCGTCAAGCACCCGCCCCGCCCATTGCGAAGCCCAAAGAACAGCCCAAAGCACAACCGCCTACGAAGCCTGACGTGCAGCAGCCCCGCAGGGAGCCTGCCCAGCCTACCATCCCGAAAAAGGAGACACCCAAGCAGCGGCCAAAGGTGGACCTCGGCAAGGTAGAGCAGGCACAGAAGCACCACCAAGATGCTTGGGAAAAGGAAAAACGCCAAACCCCGCAGCGCACCCAGCCCGAACGGCCGAAAGTGCAGCCGCCAAAGCTGGAAGCGCCTCGGCAACAAGTACCTAAAACTGCCCCCAAGGTTGAACGCCAACCGACCACGCCCCGCAAGAAGAATTGACGCAGCGCAGTGATGATTGACGGGCAATCTTTCGAGGCCAAAAACAGTATTGCCATGAAAAAGCTGATTTTCTTTTTGACCATATTATTCGCCATTGGCCAGTCCTCCTGCGACCTGCTTGGCATCGGGGAGGACAAAGTATGTGGCGACAAACAGGAGGGCTACTTCTACCGCACTTCGCACGGCACGGGCTTCTTCTCCGATGGCACGGAGGGCTACCTGCTCGACCGCACCTACTACCCCGGTGGAGAAGGTTACCGCTCTACATTGATTTTGGAGAAATGGGTGCAGCACGTCTGCCCGGACAAGCACGTGAAGGTGAAGGCCAGCATCAGTGCCAATATTGAGGGTGATTTCAACGTCACATCAAAGGGCTACTGGTACTTTTTCTATGAAGAGCCGCTGACGCTTACCGCCAGCAACGATGGTGTTTCGAGAAGCTGGGAGGGTAGCGGTGAGATTGGCTTGAAACAAGCCTACGGCGAGACTGGAGAGGCTGAGTTTACGATACAGGCTACCATTGATTTCCCTTACCAGGGAAGTGAGGAGGCTGACTCTACTTATCTTTTCAATAAACTGCAAAACGTGACGCTGGAGGCGGTGTATTATGAGACGAAGTAGGGGAGGGATTGAGTTTTGAGTTATAAACAGATTTACGACTTTAGATTTACGAGTTACGATTGGACAACTGCTTGAATTTCAATTGGTTGCATTTAATTCCAAATCTAAACTAATTTCAATGACCTACTTAGCAATTTAGAAAGGCTCCATCGGAGCGGTATCTAAAGAAATGAAAGATAGCGTTCCGATGGAACGCTGAGGGTCGTTTTTATTGGCATTTTTACAAAGATATAAGTCCTACGGACTTGCTTATCAGGTGCTTATTGCTATCAGACCAATAAAAATAAAGCCGCTGGGTATCCCCAAGCGGCTTTATGCTTTAAATAACCCTTTAATTATGGACAAAAAAATAACCAAAGCAAATGTTGAATTGCCCTGCCACTCTCAATGAACGCCGTTCATGGTGGGCTGGGCAATGGTCAGTGGTTCCAGCGCCTCGTTTAGCTCCGAAGTAGTAACCCTGGCTTCTGCAACCTTGGACTTGAGGGCTTCCAGCTCCTCCTCCACGGACTGCGAGGGCATGTTGTGCTGCTTGCGGGCGAGGGTGTAGGCAGCCACGAAGTCGGGGAAGGCCAACTTGCGGTTGCGCACGGCCAGGTCGAGGGTGGTCGTCAGGAACTCGTCCATCTCTGCAAATGCTGCAGCTTGTTGGTCGTTGAGCAGCACACGGGCGTCAATGGCGCTACGGGGTGAACCTATCAAGTCGTTCAAGCTGAGCAGCAGCGTTTCGATGGATGTGAGATCGGCGGCGGTCACGCCAAACGGTATAATATCGGCGGGGGTGATGGCCTTGGCAGCGTTCAGGATGGACCAGAAGCGCTGCAACTGCGTGACCTCGTTGCCTTCACGGAGTTCGGATATATTGGATACCATCTTGCCCGCCAGCACCACGTCGGAAATGGAGGCGGCATAGAGCGACAGCCCGTCGCATGCGACTAGCAGCTGATTTGATACTTCGGCCATCTTCTTGTTCTTATATGCGGTATTGGGCATGGTGTTGTTGACCTCTGGGACATTGATGGCGTCGAGGGCGGTCAGTTTTGTGTCGAAAGTCGTCTTAGCGTCCGTAAGTACTTGGGTGCTGCCGACTGCGGTAGGATTGTCAGCCAATACTTTTCTTACGCGGTGGTGTGACAAGTACTTGATGGCTAGTGTTTTTTCCATTGGGAGGGAATTTTAGTTTGCCTTTTGGGCAAGATGAATTATTGAATTTACATATTCAATATTTATGCCAAATAATAGCTTTTCGGGTGTCGTTTTTTTTAAGGCAGTGTTGCTTTTTTTTAAGCCTGACCTGACAAATTAACTGCCCGACATGACAAAATAACCGTCTGACTTGCCTTTTTTTAACTCTTTGATGCCTTCGGACGAGCCATCGAAGGGTTTTTGCGTTCCTCACTGGTGCTGTTTTATCCCTTCGGGCAAATAGTATTTGGCTTCGATGGATTAGTATGGGCTGCTGATGGTTTATTTCGGGGTAGGGCAGTGGGATTTCAGGAAAGAAGGTCATTGGGGAAGTCTAGTGCTTGGGGCTTGACTCAAGGCTATTTTTAGAATGAATGGTCGTTGATTTTTTTTGTAGTTCTACTTGCTTTGCTATGTTTGTCTTTAAAAATCAACTTTTTCCAAATTTCACATTATGAACAAGCCAATCATCCCTGTTTTAGTAGCTTTTTTTCTTCTCACCACTTCTTTTTCATCTCATTTATATGCTATTGATTACACTTTTAATGCTTGCTCCGGTGATTGGTCAGACCCAAACAACTGGAGCCCTAATGGAGTGCCAGGAGCATCAGACAATGTTACAATTTATATAGGTTGTGGCTCTGGTGTTGTAACACTTACTGAAAATACCATAGTAAATAACCTTTCTATAACTGGAAGTAGTACGCTAACAGGAAGCTTTGACTTAACCGTGAATGGGAACTTGACCTTTGCAGCTCAACTATCTACAATAGGTAACGTGACGGTATCTGGGACGATGACATGGAGTGGTGGCCTTTTAGGCAGTAGCTCATCTACAACTGGCACAATAACCGTAACCGGTTTGGTTACAATACAAGGTGCAGGGGGGTCTCTTTACAAGAAAAACTTGACGGCAAACGGAGGCATCAACCATACGGCGGGCTCTATTGGAATGGCATTAGGTTCAGTAATAACCATACCTGTAGGACAGTCTTACCAGAACAGTACACCGTCAGGTGCTTATATTATCAATTATGGCAGTGGTGGAGTGATAAACATGCTGGGTACTTTTCAGAGAACCGCATCAGGAGGTTTTGAGATTAAACAAGATATCACTTTCAATAATAGTGGGACGGTGCAGCTAAATTCGGGGACTTTGGATTTGAATGGGGGAGGAACGCATACAGGTGCCTTCTCGGTTGATAATGGGACGACACTGAGTTTCGGTACTGGAACACATAACATGAACGGTGCAACTTTTAGTGGGACAGGCGAAATAAAGCAAACCGGAGGGACAATTAATCTAAACAGTGGGACAGGAAGTTTTGGAAAACTCAACATCACTGGAGGCACATTCAACTCGAGCGTAGATGTAACTGTATCGGACAACATGACAATAACTAGTAGTACCCTCACTGGAACTTTCAACTTGACCGTGAATGGAAACTTGACCTTTCGTGCTGCACTATCCACAATTGGTGATATGACAGTCAATGAGGCATTGACTTGGAATGGTGGCTCTTTGGGCCAAAACGGAACCACGACGGGTACAATTACTGTGTCCGGGTTAGTGACATTACAAAGTGACGCACGTGCTTTGCATAAAAAGGTATTGACTGCAAATGGAGGTATTAACCATACAGGATATGACACATACATGACTTCAGGGGCCGTAATAAATGTATCGGCAGGTCAGACTTACCAGAGCAGTACACCGGATGGGGCGAAAATCACGAATTTGGGTGGAGGTGGAACCATAAATATTATTGGTACTTTTCAGCGTTCGGTAACGGGAGGTTTTACATTTGGAAGCAGTATCGACGTCAATAACAGCGGGACAGTGCGGGTGGATGTGGGAAGTGTAACGTTTACAGGCACATTCAATAATAACGGCCTCCTTAAGGGCACAGGAACCCTGAATTTTGATGGCACATTTGTACAAAATGGTTCTATCAGTCCTGGCAACTCGCCGGGAGAACTCACCATTGTGCGTTCCACGCTTACGAACAGTATTTTAGAGATAGAATTGGCTTCCGCTGCGGGGCCGGGTACGGGTCACGACCGCCTGAACGTTGTCGGCAATTTTGTAGCGTCGGGCACTTTGAACGTCACTTTGCTTGGTATGTACGACCCAATTCCAAACACGAGCTTCCAGATTGTTGCGGCAACGGGCACAGTCTCTGGCACTTTTACTACCATAAACTATCCACCCGGCGGAAACTGGTCTCTCACCTACAACTCCAACAATGTGACTTTGGAATACCTGGGACTCTTGCCTGTGGAGCTGATGGATTTCGATGCCCAAGCTTCGAACAGCGACGTTCTGCTGAGCTGGCGTACCGCTTCGGAAATCAACAACGACCATTTCGAAGTTGGGCACAGTAGGGATGGGATTAACTTCGAGCCCATCGGCAAAGTAACTGGTCATGGCACTACGCTAGAGGAGAGAGAATACCAGTTTGTACATAGGCAGCCGGAAGCAGGTACCCACTACTACCGCCTGCGGCAAGTTGACTTGGATGGCCAACATGAATTTTCAAAGACCATCAGCATAGCATTTGGCAGCATGGATGCCTTCCGCATTTATCCCAACCCTTCGCAGGGTATCCTGAAGGTAGAAGGGGATAATCTGGATGGAGCAACTTTCACCGTTTCAAATCTGCTCGGCGAAACTATGCATTTAGGCTTTGTGCTGAATGCAAACGAAATTGATATTTCCGCACTTCCAGCGGGTCAGTATGTGCTTGTCATACATGCCAAAGGCAGGGTAATGGCGGAAAAGGTGTGGAAGGAGTAACGGTCTCCCGCTTGCACTTGGGCCAAGCCGCTTCCCTTCAAAGCTGCTGTCTAGCAGTGTATTTTTCAACCTAGCGCATGGGTTTTTGACCGGAAGTGGGAAGCATTTCAAGGTTGTGCATAAATCTACCTGAATGGGGTATATTTTGAGTGTTTTATTACCTTGCGGCCTTACTTCTCAACCAAATGCATGAGACTCGCAGCTGACCCATTCATACAAACGACAACGCAGAAAGGTGACACCTCTCGAGGAGGTGTCACCTTTTTCAATAGAACACCTACCGCCCCATGAGCCTCTTCCAGAAATAAGTACTGAAAAAACACTTGCAATCGGACATCCAGCGCACGGACAGGGAGATAGGCCAGTTGGTGTACGGGTTGTATGGGTAGGGGGAGGAGGAGGTCTCTATCATCGAAGCCGACAGGCAGAGGCGTTGCATGCAACGTCTGTGGACGTCATGTTTGAACATGCTGTGTTATTTGTGCGACCTTGGGGGGCGTTGTGGGGCAGGAGACGTTGCATGCAACGTCTCTACTAGTATGAACATGCAACGATTATTTGTGCGATGTTTGTGCGACGTATGAATACGCGACGATTTTCAACCTGACAAGAACAAAATGGAAAAATACAAGAACAAATACCGCATCCCGTCTGCCCGTGCCAATTGGTGGGATTATGGGTGGAATGGCGCCTATTTCGTGACCCTCTGCACCCAAGACCGCAGGCATTATTTCGGCGAGGTGGTGGATGGCAAGATGGTGTTCTCGCCGCTCGGTGCGATTGCCGATGTGTTGTGGCACGAGATTCCCCACCATTTCAAAAACGTTGAATTGGGGGATTTCACGGTGATGCCCAACCATGTGCATGGGGTATTGATTTTGGATAAACCTGATGGTACTGTAGAGACGTTGCATGCAACGTCTCATGCCCCTGAACAGGCGTTGAATTCGGAGACGTTACGTGATGAGGAGACGTTGCATGAGGAGACGTTGCATGCAACGTCTCTACGGGCGAAAAACGAACGAATGGCCGGTATTTCGCCGAAACCGGAATCCGTGCCCGTCATCGTCCGTTCCTATAAGGCGGCTGTGACGAAACACGCCCGGCGTTTGGGCCTGGAAATGGAATGGCAGCCCCGATTCCATGACCATATCATTAGAAACGATGTGGCGTACCAACAGGTATCTGATTATATCGTAACCAATGCGAGCCGCTGGCTGGAAGACAAATTTTTTTCAACATGAGCGCTACCGCCTATCACCATCAACACCATCTCGTGTCAATATCCATATCAAAAGTCATTTTACCAATCATACTGGGAGCGATTGCGGTATCTGCACAAGCACAGAGCATTTTTGGACTTAAAGGCGGTGTCAACATCGCATACGTGACAAAAACCAGGGATGGAAATAGTGGGGTCACAAACCGGAAAATCATTGGAGCTGCTGCGGGCTTCTATTTTGACATAGCAAGGACGGATAATATTGCCATCCGCCCTGAACTCAATTTTATTCAGAAAGGGTTTATACGGGAAACACCTTTTGGTGACCGAATCTATCGGTTGAACTATTTTGATTTGGCCGTGCTTTTCAAGTACCGGCTCGCAAATCTCAACAGCAGCCCGAAAAAAAGAAAGCAGCTTCATGCCTACCTATTGGGCGGGCCGTTTTTAGGCTATGCTGGTTCTGGCAAGATAACAGCTGCGGAAAGTGGCGAAACCTTTCCTTACGATTTTAACGGTGGGGTATCGCTCAGCCACATGGATGCTGGCGTGGTGTTCGCTGGCGGGCTTGAGTTGCCGATAGGCAAGGGGTATTTGGTCACTGATTTGCGTTACAACCTCGGCCTGCTTCCCCTCAGCAATTCTAGTTCAGCAAGTGGTGTCATCAAACATCATGGTTTCATTGCCAACGTTGGGTATGGGTTCCTGTTGGGCAGGTAGTCAGGATCACGGATTGGTCGGATTCAGGGATTGCGCTGAATGGGGCGTGTCGGTGTCCGTGAAATCCGTCAATCAACTAAATCCGTGATTCCGACAAGTGGTTTCCCTCTCAGGCATTACAGTGCTTTGAATAACTGATTAATGAACATAGAGGCTCCATCCAAAAAAGCAGTAACTTTGGCCATAAAAATTTCGATATGAACGCCAGTGTACAGCCACCACTTACCAACCTGCAAATGGAACTGTTGAAGTTGTTTTCCCGGCAGCTTCCTGACAAGGATTTGCATGCCATACGTGATTTGATAGCCCAGTACCTGCTGGAGCGGAGCTTTGAACTGGCGGATGAAGAATGGGAAAAGCGGGGCTATACCGTCGAAAGTTTCCAACAAAAAATCAAGGGTAATGGCTGAGCAACTGAGGGTGGTACTGGATACCAATGTCATCCTGAACGCTTTGTCGCCCAAACTTCCTTACCGCCAACTACTGCGCCGTGCCATCCGTGGCGAATTCGAATGGTGCGTGACTACAGAGATACTACTCGAATATGAAGAAAAGATTACGGAGTTTTTCGGGGAAGAGGCAGCCAATACATTTGTCGAAGCACTGATGATGTCGAGCCATGTAAGGCGGGTGGAAGTATTCTACCGGTTCAATATCTTGAAGGACATGGACGACAATAAATTTCTGGATTGCGCTTTTGCTTCCAATGCCCACTACCTTGTTT
>CAYTZS010000031.1:0-35320 GCA_964442355.1 uncultured Saprospiraceae bacterium
ATTTTCTGTTTACCCTAAACCAAATATGTTCTTACAAAATAATTCAAAAGTTGCCCAAGGAGTTACAGATTCGATACTATAGTCAAAACTACTTCAAAACCCGTACGGTGAAAGCGCAAGATTTCAACTGATGGCATCGCAATGGCAGGACTACGGCTCTTTTTGAAAGAAATGACCGCTGTGGTTATCATGCTCAAATCGCTGGATATCAACCTCGGGTTCCAACTCACCCTTGCCCAACAAGAAATCAGCCATTTGCTTTGCAAAGAAAGGCCCCAGCAATGCCCCTTTTGTGCCCAATCCATTGAAGATGGCCAATTCAGGAAGCACTTTGTGCAAACCAAGAAAAGGGCGAATGTCCGCCACTGTTGGGCGAATACCCGCCAAGTGCTTGACGACCTCATAGGGTACATCCAATGTCTTGTCCAACTCCGAAAGCAGCCACTCACGGCCTGCTTCCGTGGGGCTTGGCCCTTCGAACTCGTAGCGACTGGTAGAGCCGACCCAATAGATGTCGCCGCCCAGTGGTACCAAGAAGATGTTGTGCTTCAAAATTCGCCCGAACTGACAGTCAGGTATTTTGACCATCAGCAATTCGCCTTTGGTGACCAAAAAAGGTAGGTCTTTGAAATAAGGATTGTCAAGGGCCTTGGCACCCTCACAGAACACAAGCTGCTTAGCCGACCAGTCGCCATAACTCACGCCGCCATTTTCCACTTCTATCGCTTGGTAGTCGAAATTGTCCAAAAAGTGTAAGCCTTGCCTTACGAGGTGCCCCCGCCATGCGGACACAAGCACAGGCATGGCAACTTGCGCACATTGCCGCAATTCGCCCCATGCATGTGGCTCCTTGATTATCCCTTTGAACTCGTTCATATCCGGCTCATCGGACATGAACGACTGAAACTCCGGGAAGGCGCCCCTGCGCATCCACTCGTTTTCTTCGAAGACACTGTGCAGTGCCCGCAGGATGGTGCGGTCGTTCCAAAGCTTGAAGCCAAGCTTGGCTTCCAAGGCTTGGTAGGTCTGTTTCGCAAAAACCGATAGCTCCTCAAACCGCCAGCTTTTGGCGATGCGCCTGCCCGTGACGGGATTCACCAAGCCCGCTGCTATGTCGGAGGTGCGGCCTTGGTGCGGATAATCGAGCACCACGACCCGCTGTTTTTCTTGTAGTAGAAAATAGGACAACAACGTACCAGCCAAACCTTGGCCTACGATGATGTAGTCAACTTGCTGTCTGTTTTTCAAAATCTTTCAATGGTGTTTAAAGGTTGGTAAGTTCGTCCCTTGTCTTTTTTGGCAGACTAGCCACCACCAGCTCATAAGAATGGTCAATCAATTTCTTCAATAAAGGGTCGTCGAGGCCCAGCTCGAACTGCACAGTATTCCAGTGCTTTTTGTTCATGTGGTAGCCGGGGGCAATGTCGTTGGGGTGCATTTCTCGAAGTTCGACAGCCCAGTCAGGGTCACACTTAAGGTTAGTGCTACAAGTAATTTCGTCAAGGCCAGTTAGGGCGAACATTTTGCCCATCACCTTGAAAACTAGCGTTTCCTCTCCAAAGGGAAAGGTTTCCTCCACGCCTTTTTTCCGAAGGCAATAATCTCGAAAGTCTTCTATATTCATTGATTGTCAAGGTTTTGCAGCAAATCGGGGCGACGCTTTTGGGTACGCTGAAGCGCTTGCTCCATGCGCCATTCTTCGATTTTTGCGAAGTTGCCGGACATGAGAACCTCTGGCACCTTCCAGCCCCGAAACTCGGCGGGGCGGGTGTACACGGGAGGCGCCAACAGGTTGTCCTGAAAGGAATCGAACAGTGCCGAAGTCTCGTCGCCGAGCACGCCGGGGATGAGCCGACCGATGCCATCCACCAGCACCGCAGCGGGCAGCTCGCCGCCGGAAAGCACGTAATCGCCGATGGAAATTTCGAGTGTTACAAAATGCTCCCGAACCCGCTCGTCAATGCCCTTGTAGTGGCCGCAAATGAGCAGCAGGTTTTGCTTCAGCGAAAGTTGGTTGGTGGTACCCTGAGTGAGACGCTGGCCATCTGGCGTGAGGTAAATGATTTCGTCGTATTGGCGGCTTTGTTGCAACTGCTCAATGCATTTGACCAGCGGTTCGGCCATCATAACCATGCCTGCACCCCCACCGAATTGGTAGTCGTCAACCTGCTGGTGGCGGCCAAAACCGAAAGTGCGAAGGTCATGTACCTCGACCTTAAGCAAACCCTTCTCCTGTGCCCGCTTCATGATGCTGTGTTCAAATGGGCTGGCCAACAACTCGGGATGAACGGTGATGATGTCTATGTGCATGGGGCAAAAGTAGGTCAAAAAAGAAGAGGTGACACCTTATTGAAAGGGGTCACCTCTTCTTTTGGAACAAAAATTAACCCTTACTTCTCGATGTTGAGTAGTTCCACCTCAAATATTAGGGTAGCATGAGGCCCGATTTGGCCGCCTGCGCCACGCTCGCCGTAGGCAAGATTTGAAGGTATGAAGAGCTTCCATTTCGAGCCAGTCTTCATGAGTTGAAGCGCTTCAACCCAACCTTTGATGACGCCCGTGACAGGGAACGTGGCTGGTTCGCCACGCTGCACGGAACTGTCGAAAACAGTGCCATCCAGCAGCGTACCAGTGTAATGTACTTTCACTTTGTCGGTGGCTTTTGGCACTTCGCCAGTGCCGTCCACGAGCACTTCGTACTGAAGGCCGCTTGGCAGCACTGTTACGCCTTTTCGCTTTGCGTTTTCGGTGAGGAACGCCTCGCCAGCCGCCATTGACTTTTTCTTCTGGACTTCTTTTTCCCGATTGGTAGCGTCCGTGACGATTTTGTTGGCAGCGTTGAAATCAATGAGCGTGGCTTGTCCAGCAGTCATTTGATTCATGGCTTTGGTGAAAAGAGCAGGGTCAATGTCGGTCATGCCCTGTTTCTTCAGGTTTTGGCCAATCAAGACACCGAGCGCATAGCTGATGGAGTCTTTTTGAGTTTTGAGTTCTTGTGCTTTCATGGAAGTCAGAAAGCCGAGGCTCAAGCAGACAAACAGTAATTTCTTCATTGAATAAAAATGGTTGGTTTGAAAAGTGTGCAAAGATAGGAAAGTATGGAATCTACTGTCTGCTACCTGCCCATCTCGTGGGAAATAGAGGACGTGTTGCCGACTTTTCCTTAAAATTGCCATTCAAAAAAAACTTGCATGAAAATCACCTGTCTAGTTGC
The DNA here is from genome assembly GCA_964442355.1 of uncultured Saprospiraceae bacterium. Taxonomy (GTDB): domain Bacteria; phylum Bacteroidota; class Bacteroidia; order Chitinophagales; family Saprospiraceae; genus UBA6168. The sequence goes on from CAYTZS010000031.1 coordinate 3,215, forward strand.
CTTCCTGTTGTTGGGATGGCTCCCCATCTTTGGCCAAAATCCAATATACAATTTCACGAAGCAAGAACTCGAAACTCACCTGAAGTACATTGCCTCCGACGAGCTTGGCGGTAGGCGAACGGCCTCCAAGGGCGAGCAATTGGCTGCAGCGTACCTCGTCAAACACTTGGAAGAATATGGCGTGAAGCCTGTGCCCGGCCAGTCTGGCTTTGTGCAACAAATACCGTTCGCCAACATCAAGCCAGTCGCATCCGCCGAACTGACCGTTGGGGAGAGCAACTTCAAAATTGGCAACAACCTGCTGATTATCAATAGCAAAAGCATTGACACCAAAGCCGAAATCGTCTTCGCAGGCAATGGCTGGGTGGACGAAGCCAAAGGCATTGATGACTACAAGGGCCTCGATGTAAAAGGCAAAATCGTCGTCACCATCACCGGCCTGCCCGATGCCAATAGCCCGATGGATGTTTTCCGCTCGATGGAGCGCAAACGGGAACTGGCCGCAGAACGTGGAGCGATTGCGCTCTTCGAATCATACCGCATGGCACTTCCCTGGCCTTTTGCACAGAACTACTTCGGCAAAGACCGCATGGAAATCAGCAAACCCAACGCTGGCGAAGGCTTGGTTTATGGTTGGGTGCAAGACGCCAGCCCCAGCATTTTGTCCATTGCCAAAAACCAACCGAACACAACGGCCACCTTGAAAATAGTGGCAGGCGAAACGCAACAGTTGACAGCCAGCAACCTAGTTGGCATCATCAACGGCACCGATGAGTCGCTCCGCAACGAGTACGTGCTGCTCAGTGCCCACTACGACCACGTTGGTGTTGGAAAAGAAGGCGGCGCAGCCTACACGCCTCAAGATAGCATCTTCAACGGCACCCGTGACAATGGCATTGGCACTGTGGCACTCATGGCGGCAGCCAAATACCTCGCCGCCAACCCACCCAAGCGCTCGGTCATCCTGCTGGCCTGCACCGCCGAGGAAATGGGCTTGTTGGGCAGCCAGTGGTACGCAGACCACCCGCTTGTGCCCACAGCTCAGGTGGTTTTCAACCTCAACACAGATGGTGCCGGGTACAACTCCACCGGCCATTTCAACGTCATCGGCAAGGGCCTCACCAACGTGGACGAAGATTTGGAAAAAGCAGGAAAGATGACAGGCCTCACGATGCTCGGCGACCCTGCACCTGAGCAAAACCTTTACGAGCGGTCTGACAATTTTTCGTTCGCCAATTTGGGTATCCCAGCCGTTGACTTTGCACCCGGTATCACGGAGATGAATGAGGATGTTTTCAAATACTACCACCAAGCAGCAGACAATGCAGACTCCATCGACTACGATTATTTGTTCAAGTTCTGCCAAGCATACACGCAGGCGGCCAAGCTGGTTGCGGACAAAAAAGGTAAGATTGAATGGACGAAAGCCGGAGAGAAATATGCTCGGTAGGTTAATTGAGCACAATTCGTTGCGTTAGTCGAGTTCTTTCGTGGGTAGCAATAAGAATGTAAAAGCCATTTGAAAGTCCAGTGGCATCAATAGTGGCCACTGTGTTTGACGGGAAATTCCCGTCGTAAACGTTTTGCCCGAACGCATTGATCAAGCTCACTTTCCAGACTGCATTCAATGGCGACTTCACCTCAAACCTCAGCTCGTCACTGGCCAAGTTTCCAATGACAACAAGGGATTGTGCTGCCTCAGTTTCGTTCGTCGCCACGGCTCCACACCCATCCGACTCCAACAAACCGGGCCTAAAAGTATTGAGGGCATCGTACATGCGCAGCTTCTGCCCCTTGGAGAACATGGCCATGCAGGCATCGTCGGTGTAGTTCATGAAGTTCATCCACATGTCGGGGGCCGTGCAGGAGAAGGTGTTGCCAGTGGGACACTCGTGCAGGTAGTCCTCGCAGGAGACGGGCGTGTCGGCTACACCGTCATCTTCATTGCAGCAGCTGTTGATATTTGGTCCCCAGAGGTGTTCCAAGTTGAAATAGTGGCCAATCTCGTGGGTGCAGGTACGCCCCAAATTGTACGGGGGACTGGTAGCAGTGCCTGTTGTCCCGAAATGCTTGTAGTTGATTTCAACGCCTTGTTCGTCGTCGGGGCCTTCATCGGGAAATGAAGCAACGCCGCCCACTGCGCCTGCAAACTTTCCGACCCAGATGTTGAGATACTTGTCCGTGTCCCAAGCATCTTGGCCACCTTGGCTGGTGTGGTGAATGGAGGACGTGCCGCCAATGCCTTGGTTGTTATTGGTAAATGTGCGTGTGATGCCGTTGGTGGGATTGCCGTCGGGGTCTTTTGAAGCCAAACAGAAACGAAAATCCACGTCAGCAACCAAGTCGGCAAACATATTTGGTACCGAGGGAACCTCCTCGTTCTCAGCATTGAAGTCCTTGTTCAACACCTCGATTTGCGACAGGATTTGCTCGTCAGAAATGTTCTCCTCGTCCTTGTTCCAGACCACATGCACTACCATTGGGATGTTGACCGCAGCACGTGGGGTTGTTGCCATGCCTTTTTTCTGAAAGGAAACCGAAGCAGTTGGAGTAGTTGAAACTCGCTTTGCAGCACATCTTTCGATTGGCTGTGCCAAGCTCATTGCGGAGCAAAAAATGGAAAGGATTGAGAACGCTACTCGGATTTTCATGGACAATCTTTTTTAGAAATGCTGGCGTCAAACGACCAGCGTCACATCTTCGGCGTTGCCATTGCCCTCACGGCCACGGAACTCCCGCCTTGGAGCTTTCGACACAATGAACTCCACCCGGTCGCCTGCCCTCAACCTGGAAAACTCCGTGTTGCCCACACAATCGTCCATGCCGAAGTAGAAGTCGCCTGCGTCTGTTTCGATGAAGCCGCAAAATTCCATTAATCGCTTAACGTTTCCATGGTAGCTGTCGCCCATTTGCAAGTTGCTTTTGCTGCCATTCACCACGGGGTCTATGTCACGTGGCCTTGTGTGGTCAATCAAGCCTGGATTTTCGGCATATTTTTCATCTTCGAAATCTTCGTCAAACTCACCACGCTGTGTCCACATTTTCTCTCGGCAATCCTTGCAGTAAAATGCCCGGTTTTTGCGCACGAACTCATCCGTCATTATCGGGTTTAGTCCGGTGTGGAACGGAGCTTTGCACATTACCTCTCGCATCTCCGGCGACATTCGGATTTCCTCCATCAAGTCGTTCAACCAAATCACGTCAAAATCCCTGACGCCTTTCAAGTTTTTGCCTTCGTAAAGCTCGTAGGAACATGCCCCGTGGATGCTGGCGATGGCAGTTCGTTTGCCCAACAGTCGCACTTTTTGCAACACGGGCACGTAATCACGGTCGCCACCAATCACAATGGCGATATCGTAGGCAAGCGGCAAGGCAGCGAAATAAAGCATGGAGGAGGCAAGGGCAATGTCCACACATTTTTCTTCAGGTGAAAAATCGTCGTCGGGGTGACGGTCCTTCTTTTTGAGGCGGCGCCCACGGTAATCCACAAGGTAAACTTCCACTTCGTAGTTGTACTCTTCTCGCAAGACATCGTAGAAAATGCGGCGTCGCTTCACCATTTCCTTGTCCGCTTCAACGAAGTTAGTGGCATTGGAGCCGAACATGAAAATGCGGACGATGTCAACGCTTTTGTCACCAAGTTTTTTGGCAATCTTGTCGCCTACCACATGGGGTAGTTTGCCATAATCTACTTGGAAATCCTCACCGAGGCTACGCAGGTTGGAGTACAACCAAGTGCCATCAATGAACACCATAACCTTCGCCATACTTGTTGTTTTGCGGGCTGGCAGCACTTACATAAACGCCTAACTATTAACACTTTATACACCAACTACCAACCCAGGTAAACTAATACACTTTATAAAATCACTTCTGCGTGGGTAAACTTAAATTTTGCATTTAAAGCTAACGATTACTCCAAAACTAACTTCGTTTCTATTTTTTGACCGTCCTTTTCAAAAACCATTTTATAACTGCCTTTTTGGAGGTAAAATTTCCCGTTTTTCGCCTTCTTGACCTCGACGTGCTTTTCTTCTTTTTTCTTTTTTTCGTTCAGTTGCTTCGCAAAAGCTGTGACCGCATTTTCTTCAATTTCTGCGTGATATTCAGGGTAGTTTAGTCCCTGCGTCACGTCAACTTCCCAATTTTTCAACTTTAAGTCGCCCAACATCACCGTGATTTTCAACTTACCGCTGGTTTTTGTGAAAATGGCCAGCTTTACATCAGGTTCGGGCGCTTCTTCGCTCCAAGTGCTCCAAGCGTTGCCCCAATTGCTTCGGTACCTCAACTTTGGAATATCAAAAACAAACAGGTTTTTCTGCAAAATGCTGTCCCGCAACTGCTGTACCTCTTTCACATCGGCAAGGTACAAAGACCTGCCATGTGTGCCTACCAAAAGTTCATTTTCCCTTGGATGAACAACTAGGTCGTGAATCGCTACGGCTGGCAATTCGTGGTTCATCAACATGAAGCTTTGCCCCCTGTTCAACGAAACATACAACCCGTGATCGGTACCCACATAAATCAAATCGGGGTTCTGGGGGTCTTCCCGCACAACGTTCACAGGCTCGGCCGGCAGGTCAACACCGATATGTTTCCATGTCTCGCCATAATTTTCGGAAACAAAAACCAGCGACTCAAAGTTGTCGTTGCGGTAGCCGTTGAGGGACACGTACACCCTGCCAACTTCTGCAGAAGAGGCCTGCACTTTGGTCACCCAGTACCCGCTAGGAAGGTTGGCGGAGATATTCGACCAATTATTGCCGCCGTCCTTGGTCACGTACACCAAGTCGTCGTCAGAGCCGGTGTAAATCAAGCCAAACTTTTTCGGGCTTTCGTGGATGGTAGTGAGGGTGCCGAATGTTACGTCGCCCTTCACACCGCCCTTTGTCAGATCGTGCGATATGGCCTCCCAATCCTTGCCCTGGTTGAATGAGCGATGCAGCTTGTTGGAGCCGATGTAGAGGATGTCCTGATTATGTTGGCTTAGGTGGATGGGGGTCTGCCAATTCCAGCGAAGCGGACGCTCACCGAGGTTGTGTTCTGGCGTGATGCTTTCAGACTCTCCCGTGTTCTTTTTTATCCTAAAATAGTTGCCAAATTGGTAGCCCGTGTACACCGTCTCGTTGTCACGGGAGTCAATGGCCACCTGCATCCCATCGCCGCCGAGTAGTGACTTGTAGGGGTATCGCCCCGTGTCGTGCCAGGCAACTCCTAAGCGGTAATTGCTTGGGCCCGTCCAAACGCCGTTGTCTTGCAAGCCACCGTACACGTTGTAATCCTTGGCCATGTCAACTGCCACGGCATAGAATTGGCCAACGGGTGGGGTGTTGCACTTGACCCAATGTTTGCCGTCGTCGTAGCTGATGTTGATACCGCCGTCGTTGCCTAGCACGAGGTGGCCGGGGCGGTTTGGGTTGGCCCAAAGGGCATGGTGATCGGCATGCACGTTGTCGCCGTCAATGGATTTCCAGGTTTTGCCACCATCGCTCGACTTCACAACTGGCACGCCAAAAATGTAGAGCTTGTCGGCGTCTTGCGGTGCCACCCGGATTTGCCCAAAATAGTACCCATAACTGTAAAATAGGTCGTCCAAGTAGCCATCATGCGTCTTCTTCCAAGTCGCTCCTCCATCAGTACTGGCGTAAACTTCTGCACCGACCACAGGGGTGTCGAACAGCAGAGAATTGGCGTCCTCGGTGTACTCGACAAGGGCCAGCGGAGTGATTTCGTCTTTTTTCACCATCTCAAACACCTTGTCCACACCGTATTTTTCGGGGAACCCATTGCTGCGGAGGTATTCTTTCACCTTATCCTTGTCAAGTTTCAAAAATGAATCCTTTGACATGATGCGCAGTTCGTCTTTGGTCAATCCCTCCTGCTTTTCGGCAGCATCGACAGGTCTGCGGTTTTGGTTGTCAATTATGGCATAAACGAACGTCTGGCTATCCTTCGACCCAACTGCCAACCCGATTCGGCCAGCACCCTCTCCATCTGGGAAACCACTGCCGTTTGCTGAGATTTTGGCCCAGGTCTCACCGCCGTCGGTGCTTTTGTAAATGCCGGAACCAGCGCCCGCTTCTACGAAATTCCATGCCCGGCGCTCCCGATACCAAGTGGTTGCGTAGAGCGTGTTCGGGTCTTTTGGGTCAATGACGAGGTCAACTGCGCCACTGTTTTCATTGACAAAAAGGACTTTCCGCCACGTACTGCCACCATCGGTGGTTTTGTAAACGCCCCGCTCAGGGTTGGGCGAGTACAAATGCCCGAGCACTGCGACCCAAACCGTATTCGGGTCGGTGGGGTGCAGCACTACCCTACCAATGTGGTGGCTTTCCTCCAGACCCCGATGCTGCCAGGTCTTACCCCCGTCATCGCTGCGGAACATGCCCACCCCCGAGTAGCTGCTTCGGCTTGAATTGACCTCGCCAGTGCCGACCCAGATGGTGTTTCGCTGCCAATCCACAGCAATATCGCCGATGGTCATCACTGCTTCGTTATCAAAAATGGGGTCAAAGGATTGTCCGTTGTTTTCCGTTTTCCAAAGACCGCCAGAGGCATAGGCCACGTAAAAATGGCTGGGGTCACGCTCCCAAACGTCCAAATCAGCGACACGTCCGCTGTGGATAGTAGGGCCAATGGACTTGAATGGCACTTTGGAAACCAACGATTTTTCGAGAAGGGCTTTGCGTTTTTCAATACTTGCCAGCCGCTCGGAAGCGGGAGTGGGCATGACTTGTGCAGCAAGAAAAATGGGCAGAAGCAGACAGCAAATGCTGATGTGGAAGTGCTTGTTCATAGTTGGTTACTCGGTAAATAATAAACGCAGGTAAAGTTGTGAACCTACCTGCGTTGCCGTAGTTGGCATCAATCCAATTCGTATTCCTTGATTTTTCGGTAGAGCGTTCTTTCAGAAATACCCAAATCGTTGGCGGCTTCTTTGCGACGGTTGCCGTGTTTTTTCAGTGCCTTGAGGATGAGGTCTTTTTCCATGTCGAAGAGGTTCAAACTAGCTTCCACCACCTCGGCACGCTGGTAATCCTTCTCCTGTTTTTCGATGATTATGGGCCGGTAACTGTCAGACTTTTCGTCAGGGACAGGCGAAAAGGCGGGTTCAGTCCCATCATAATCATGCCTGCCAAAACCCTGCGGCATTGGGTATGAAGGTGCCTGCAAACCTCGGTAGCTACTGGTGTCTGGCATGGTAAGGTCATTTTGGCGAACCAGCTCAAACACCAAGCTCTTCAGGTCGTTCAAGTCGCTTTTCATCTCGAAAAGAAACTTGTACAATATCTCTCGTTCTTGAAAGCCCTCACCGCTTCGACCTTCAGTGTCTGGTGCTACGATTGGTAGGTTTCGCTTCGCAATATTGGGAACAAACTGCACCAACTCCTCGGCGGTGAGCAGCCTGTTTTCAGAGAGGACGCTGATTTGCTCCGCAACGTTTTTGAGTTCCCGCACATTGCCGGGCCAGCGATAGTTTTCGAGCAGCTGGCGGGCCTGTTCGTCGAGCCGGACTGGGTCAGTGTGGTAGCGCTCGGCCATGTCCATCGCAAACTTGCGGAACAACAGGTTGATGTCTTCTCGCCTATCTTTCAGCGCAGGAATGCGAATGGGCACCGTGTTGAGGCGGTAAAAAAGGTCTTCCCGAAACTTACCCTTTCGCACCCGTTCTTCGAGGTCAACGTTGGTGGCAGCAACCACCCGCACATCGGTTTTTTCAACCTTGGATGAACCAACCCGAATGAACTCCCCTTGCTCCAACACCCGTAGCAAAAAAGCCTGCGTATCGGTGGGCAGCTCTGCTATTTCATCCAAAAAAATAGTGCCCTTGTCAGCTGTTTCGAAATAACCCTTACGGTCGTTGACAGCCCCTGTGAAGGCCCCTTTCTCATGGCCAAAAAGCTCGGAATTAATGGTGCCGGCTGGGATAGCCCCACAGTTGACGGCAATGAATTGGTTGTGTTTGCGGGAACTGAGGTGGTGGATGATTTTGGCAATGTTTTCTTTACCAACTCCACTTTCTCCGGTGATGAGCACGGTCAGTTCTGAGTTGGCGACCCTTGCCGCCGTGTCCAACGCCCGGTCGAGCAGCGGCGAGGTGCCGATGATACCAAATCGCTGTTTTATGGATTGTGTTGTGCTCATGTTTTTGAATTACGATTGACGATTTACGACTTACGATAAGACCGTTTTGATTCGTCAATTCTATGCTTTAGGGTCAATTTTTGAGTTGGATGCTCTCTTGGTTTTGATTGCTGAAACCACAATTGCAAGTAGTTCATCTGCCTCTTTCCAGAGTTTATTGCTATCGCAAAATCCTTAAATCGCTTCTTGAGTTGGTCGTTTGTTTAAGCGTATTTATTTACGATTGACGACTTACGGTGGGGTCTGCTACACCCTTCGTAAATCGTAAGTCACGGAAAGCTCACTTCCCCCATCAGCGTCGCACTCGTAGCGCCAGTTACCTTCACCCAAGCGTAGTCGCCTGGTTTTAAGCCGTTTACCTTCGGAAAAACAATCATTTTATTCTGCGAGTTGCGGCCTTTGAACTGCTTGTCCGACTTCTTGGAGTCGCCCTCGATTAGCACCTTGAAGGTCTTGCCGATGTCCGCTTTGTTGTGGCGCAGCGACACTTCGCTTTGCTTGTCCACAATTTCCTGCAAACGGCGCTTTTTCACCTCCTGCGGTACATCGTCGGGGTACTTGCGGGCAGCCAACGTGCCGGGCCTTTCAGAATAAAAGAACATGTAAGACATGCTGTAATTGGCCCATTCCACCATGCTCAACGTGTCTTGGTGCTCGTGCTCCTGCTCGCCACAGAAGCCAGCAATGATGTCCGAGCTGATGGCACATTCTGGGATGATGCGATAAATGGCCTTCACCCTATCCATGTACCACTCCCGGTCGTAGGTGCGGTTCATGCGCTCCAAAACGACAGAGTTGCCGCTTTGAACAGGCAGGTGAATGTACTTGCAAATGTTTTCGTAACGGGCTATCGTGTGCAGCACCTCGTCGGTGATGTCTTTGGGGTGCGAAGTGGAGAAGCGCACCCGGAGGTCAGGATGAACTTGGGCAACCATTTCCAAGAGGTTGGCGAAGTTCACAACTTCTTGATTTTCAGGATTTTCCCAGCGGTAACTGTCCACGTTTTGGCCAAGGAGCGTCACCTCCCGATAGCCACGATGGTACAGGTCTTGCGCTTCCGATACGATGCTAAAACAGTCACGGCTGCGCTCCCGCCCACGGGTGAACGGTACGACGCAGAAAGAGCACATGTTGTTGCAGCCCCGCATGATGGAGATGAAGGCGGAGACGCCATTGCTGTCCAAGCGCATTGGGCTAATGTCGGCGTAGGTTTCCTCCCTCGAAAGCAAGACGTTGACGCCCCGTTCGCCTTCCTCTGCTCCTGCCACGAGGTTCGGCAGGTCACGGTAGGCGTCGGGGCCGATGACCATGTCCACGAGTTTTTCTTCTTCGAGGAATTTGCTCTTCAACCTTTCGGCCATGCAGCCCAACACACCTACCATCGTGCCGGGACGCTGTCGCTTCATTTTGTCAAAAATGCGCAGCCGCTGGCGTACGGTTTCCTCGGCTTTCTCCCGAATGGAGCAGGTATTTACGAGAATGAGGTCCGCCTCTTCCAAGGCACGGGTAGGCCGATAACCCACATCGGAGAGGATGCTGGCCACGATTTCGCTATCGCTGAAGTTCATCTGGCACCCATAACTCTCAATGTAGAAATGCTTGCCATTGCCAGCCGTTAGGGTTTCAGCATTCGGTTTTTCTTCGAAAAAAACCTGTCCCTGCTTTGCCTCGTCTATCTCTTTTTTGATACCAACCAGGGTTGGATTGTTGTCGTACATGCAGTTGCTTTTGAAATTTGAGGCGACAAAGGTAAAAAACTTCGGTGGGAAAAGTGACAAAATGGCAGGGGCTTTTGACGCTTCTATGCTCCATGAATAGTTTATAAAGTCAATTCCTATCTTTGTCGCCAAACAATTGCTACCAGTAAATTAGGATGGCGAAATTTCGAAAGAACCACCAAAAGTCGAGCAAAACGCAAAGCATGGGACTCATCACCAAAGTCGGCCTTTTTGCCGCACTCATGGGCTTAATATATTGGGGCTTTGAAAATTTCTTGGGGGAAAAGCCACCCACTACCGAGGAGGTGGTGAAAGAAGATGTTGAAAATGTCGAAGCGACTGCCCCGGACAGCATATTTTACTTGCCCACCAATCCTGCTGGCGTCGTCGTTCAGCACAAATACTACGCACTTTCCTACGTTGAAAAATATGAACTGCCAGAATGGTGCGCTTACGAGCTGACCGCAGAGCGCTTGAAGCAACCGTGGGTGGAACGCAGCAATGATTTCCGTCCAGACCCCAAGGTGGAAACCGGCAGTTCGACCCTCAACGACTACCGCCGCAGCCGCTACGACCGTGGGCACATCGTGCCAGCGGCTGACATGGCTTTTTCGGCAGAGGCCATGTCCGAGACGTTTTTCATGAGCAATATTTCACCCCAAGAGCCGGGCTTCAACAAAGGCGTCTGGCGGGAGTTGGAAGAACTCACCCGTGATTGGGCGAAACGTTTCAAGCATTTGTACGTCGTAACAGGGCCTGTGCTCACGCAGCCCATCCAATTTTGGATTGGGGAGAGCCAAGTGGCCGTTGCACCTACCTACTACAAGGTGCTGCTCGATTTGAGCGAACCGGAAGTAAAGGCCATCGGCTTTCTGGTTCCTAACGAAACCAGTACCGAGCGCATCGAGTCGTTCGCCGTTTCAGTGGATGAAGTAGAAGCATTGACAGGCATCAATTTTTTCCAAAACCTGATGGAACCAGCGCTGGAAAAGGAACTGGAAGCCGATTTCGACGTAAAACTTTGGCGCACCAACGAGAAGAAGTTTCAGCGGCGGGTGCAAGAATGGAATTTTCAGTAGTGTATTTGTGGGTGGAGCGTGTTTATTGACCAGAGTGGGTTCGTTCATTGTTGCTAAAACACACAGGCACACAAATACTCAAACACATAAAAAATGAGCAAGGAAAAATTCATCGCAGACATCACGGCAGGCTATACATTCAAAGGCGAGTTCATAGTGCTTGGTGGCGCCATGATAGACAAAGAGAGCATCCCAGGCCTACAAGTCAAGGTGCCCATGAAAATGATGAACCGCCACGGCCTCATCGCTGGGGCCACCGGTTCTGGCAAGACGAAGACCCTTCAAATCATTGCGGAGCAGCTCTCCTCCCTGAGTGTGCCCGTCCTGCTCATGGACATCAAGGGCGACCTAAGCGGTGTGGCAATGCCTGGGCAAAACAATCCAAAAATCGAGGAGCGGCACGAGAAAATCGGCGTGCCCTTCAAAGCAGCTGGCAGCCCGGTGGAGTTCTTGACGCTTTCCAATGAAAAAGGCGCTCGTCTGCGGGCTACGGTCACCGAATTCGGCCCCGTGCTTTTCTCCAAAATCTTGGGGCTAAACGATACGCAAGGTGGCGTGGTCGCAGTTGTTTTCAAGTATTGCGACGACAACAACTTGCCCCTGCTTGATTTGAAAGACCTAAAGAAAGTGCTGCAATTCTTGGGCGACGAGGGCAAAGAAGATTTTCAGAAGCAATACGGCATGGTTTCCACCTCAACGGTTGGTTCCATCATGCGCAAAATCGTGGAACTGGAACAACAGGGTGCAGACGTGTTCTTCGGTGAGCGCTCGTTCGAGGTGGACGACCTTTGCCGATTGGACGAGGACGGAAAGGGCATTATCAGCATCGTTCGCCTGACCGATATCCAAGACAAGCCAAAGTTGTTTTCGACTTTCATGCTCCAAATGCTGGCCGAGATTTACGCCAACTTCCCAGAAGAAGGCGACATGGATGCCCCCAAGTTGGTGATTTTCATTGATGAAGCACACTTGGTTTTTGAAGAAGCCTCCGAAGCATTGCTCGACCAAATCGAAGCCATCATCAAGCTGATTCGCTCAAAGGGCGTGGGCATTTTCTTCGTAACGCAAAATCCGGCTGACATCCCTGAAGCGGTGCTCGGCCAATTGGGCCTCAAGGTGCAACATGCCCTGCGTGCATTCACCGCCAAAGACCGCCAAGCCATCAAGTTGGCTGCTCAGAACTACCCACTGACCGAACACTACGATGTTGAAAGCCTGTTGACAGAACTGGGCATCGGTGAGGCATTTGTGACGGCGCTGAACGAAAAGGGCATCCCTACCCCACTGGCGCATACCTTGCTTCGGGCTCCGCAATCTAGGATGGATGTGCTTACACCAGACGAGATTGACGATATTTTGCAAAAATCCACCATCATCCGCAAGTACAACGAGGTGATAGACCGTGACAGCGCTTACGAGATTTTGAACGAAAAAATCGAAGAAGTGCGCACCGAGGAACACCAAGCAGAAATCAGGAAACAACGTGAAGAAGCGGAAAAATCGGTGCCAAGGCGGCAGGAAAAAAGCACTTTTGAAAAAGTCGTGAGCAATCCCACGACCCGTCAAATCGGCAACACCATCGTTCGAGAGCTTACCCGTGGGCTTTTGGGTGCATTGGGCATAAAATCTACCAGCCGCCGCACGACGAAGCGTTCTGGATGGTTCTGAGGTAGTTTGCAGATGGCAGGCTAAAACTGCCATCTGCAAACCGAAATTGGCACGAAGATGGCATGAAGAAAAAAGCTAATTAGTCGAGTAAGCATTCTCACCCTACGCACAACACAGACTGCCAACTATTAAGTAAATGGCAGTTTGATAATTTTTTTGCATAAATTATTAAAAATACGCTGTGAGGTGGTTGGCAAAAGGTTTTTTCCCTACCTTTGAGCCGCCAAAACTATACATTTCCCATGAGCAGATTACATTACTGTCTGGCATGCCTATTCATGTGCATTGCCGGAAACTCCTTTTCACAACAGCTTTCCCTTTTTTCCCAGTACCGGGAAAATCAAACCATTGTCAATCCAGCGGCACCCGGCAGCAGCTACCTAGGCTACGGTCAAAACATGACCATTGGGGCGTCTTATCGGGTGCAGTGGCAAGGTTTTGAGAATGCCCCTACCACTGCCAATCTTCGTGGCGATTTTCTATACACGGAAGGCAGCCCAGTCAGCATCATGGGCGGCGCCTACTTGCTAAACGACCAAACTGGCCCAACTGGGTTCACTGGTTTGTATGGCCGTGTTGGTGGTTTGCTCTCCGACGACCCCTACTACGGTGGCATTTCGCTGGGACTTTCTTTCGGCATGGTACAGTACCGGGTGAACGGCTCTGAAATCCGACTTCGCCAACAGGGAGACATCCTTGAGGGGGAAGATTTGAACAAACTCTACCCTGACGTTGGCGTCGGTGTCTTTGCTTACAAAATGCTGGACGGCGGCGCTTTCGATGGCGACTATGTTTACGGTGGCATCTCCGTGCCGCAGGTCATCGGCCTTGACCTTACTTTTGAAAATGACAATGGCGAGGTTTACACTACCCGTGTTCAGCATTATTACGGGATGATTGGGTTCTATAAGTTCTTCAAAAACGAGGGTTTCATCGAACCCTCCATTTGGGTAAAAGCCGCCCCCAACGTGCCTGTCAACGTTGACTTCAACCTTCGCTACCAAATGGCCCAAAACTTTTGGATTGGCGCAGGCGCCGCCACCTCAAAGGCAATGCACGTGGAGGCTGGCTTCTTGCTGGGTGAAAACCTCGGATTCGACAACACGGTGCGAATCGGATACGGTTACGATTATTCGTTCAGCAGCTTTGGCCCTTACACTGGCGGCTCTCACGAAATCAATATTTCGTATGCACTGGAGCGTTGACCTAGTCAACTAGTTGTGACCGACACCCATCTCTCATCATTCGTCCCAATTTCAAGTTACTCATGAAAAAAATAATTTTCCTGCTTTCCTTTTTTGTGGCCCTTTTGGCGCAAAAATCATTTGCACAGCCAACATTCAGCTTTACCCCGGCCCAGGTTCAAGTAGATGAAGGGGACCAAGTATGCCTCGACTTGGTGGTTGAAGACTTCACTGACATCCTCAGCGTCCAGTTCACAGTAACTTTCGACCCAGGAGTTTTGCAGTTCCAAGGCCCACCAACCAACCTCAACTCAATGGTGACGGGGCTTGATGTGGCGGATTTTGGCATCGCTACCGCCAACCTTGGCTATATCACTTTCATTTGGTCGAATGGGCAGCCTTGCCAAAGTGCTACGAGTGGCGTTACCTTACCTGACGGTTCGTTGCTTTTTTCGCTCTGTTTTCTTGCCACTGGCGATTACGGATTTCATACTCCTGTGAGTTTTGCCAGCGCCCCTATTGACCGAATTACAAGGCGCCTTTCCGCCAATTGCATAGACATCGGAGAATTTACTGAAGATGGGTTCATTTCAATTGGCACATCGCCACTAAAAATCAACATCGGCTCTGCTGATGGCTACACTAACGATGTGGTATGTGTGGATTTCAAGGTCGAAGATTTTACAAACATCGTTTCAACACAGTACTATATTTTTTGGGATACTTCCATATTGGAGTTCATGAGCGCTATGCCAATGAACTTACAACCTAGCCAAAACTATGTCGTAAACGGCAGCCAAGCTTTGGGCAGGATTATCTCTACCTATTATGCGCAAAGTGTGACAACGGGGTATTCAGTTCCAGACGGCACACAAATTTTGCAGGCTTGTTTTAGGATAAAAGGCAATTGCGGCCAAAGTTCCCCCATTTACATTGACATTGACAATAGTATTGACCCGCCTGGCCCCATCGAAATCATAGACGCCGTAACAGGCGGGAACCAAACAGGCGTAAACATCGGCCTCTTGCACACCGAGGGCCAAGTTTCCGTGAATTGTTTTGACCCGAATTCCATCACCATCAACATGGACGACGAAAACGTCTGTCCGGGAGAGACTTTCACGGTAGACGTTAAAGTGGAAGACTTCAGCCAAATTGCTCAGCTAACTTTCAACCTAAAGTGGAATCCTTCCATCATTGAATACCAATCTGTCTCCTACCCAGTTCAGTCTGGGAGTGCCAACTGCCTGCCCTTTGCCAATGGCGTTGACGATTCACAGGCCGTTTCGCAAGGCATTTTCGAAATGGACTGGGCGACACAGGGACAAGGCTGCAACAAAGCCGACGGTTATATCATTTTCAGGCTTCATTTCAAGGCCATTGGCCCAAGTGGTTCGAATACGACCATCGCTGTGGTTGACCCCATTTTTGTGGACAAATTCGGAGGTCAACCAGTCAATATCGGCATCAACAACAACAACAGCTTGGTGACACTCTGCCAGCTCAGCAATCCGACCATCGTTGCATCCTCCGAAAACGGCAACCCCGGCTCAACAGTCTGCGTGGACTTCACGGTACAGGATTTTGACAACATCACCAGCATGGGTTATACGCTCGCTTGGGAGCCTGGTGTGATGCAATTCACTGGTCTTCAAGGATTTAACCTTGCGGGATTAAGCCAATCCAACTTCAACACCACACAAGCTGGCAACCTTGGCGTAATGAGTGTGGATTGGTCAAACGTCGCTGGCGTTAGCGTGCCAGATGGTGTCTCCATTTTTTCTGCTTGCTTCCAATTGTTGGGCGACCCCAACGAATGTTCGACGATTGAGTTTACCGACTCACCGTGGCCCATCAACATTGAAACCACGGTTTCCAATGCAACCAATGTTGGCTTAAATGGCCAACCTGGTCAGGTTTGCATTGAAAATCCCTTCCTCTTCCAGCTGACAGCACCAGAGGTTTACTCAGGCCAATTTTCCAACATCTGTGTGGATGTTACGGTCGAGAATTTCAACCAATTGACCAACACAGAATACTCTATCAATTGGGACCCAGATGTGCTGAGTTTCACTGGGTTGATGAACACTGGCTTACTGCCTAATTTCACTACCTCCAGTTATGACATAAGTGACGCTTCTGACGGCAACCTGACTATTGATTGGGCATCGCTCAATCAGGTCTTGGGCACTTCTGTTCCAAATGGCACCAGTATTTTTCAGCTCTGTTTTGAAGTGGTTGGCTTTTCAGGAGAATGTAGCCCAATTGCATTCACCAACTTTCCCCAGGCTACACTCATCACCAGTGCAACTACTGGCAATTCAAACTTGACGCTTGGCACTGACAACGGCAGCATTTGTGTGAGCGGCAGCATGAACCTTGTCGACTATACCGTCACAGACGTAAGCTGTGGAGGTTCGCCAAATGGAGCCATTGACATTACGATTTCTGGTGGTTCTGGGCAGTACACCTATCAGTGGGTAGGGCCAGGCGTAAGCCCAACGGCTGCCGACCAAATCAACTTGAATGTTGGTAGTTATGCAGTAACTGTAACAGATGCGCTCAACCCTTCGCTCAAAATTATACAACCATTCAACGTTGTTTATACACCAGATGCAACCTACGCAAACGCTGGTCAGGATACTACTTTCTCTTGCGGCAGCTTCTTCATGACGCTGAACGGCACGGGCTCCTCCACTGGCCCCAACACTACCTATTTGTGGCAAAGCATTGGAAGCGGGCTGGTACTACCTGGCCAGCAAGACACGATTACCCCGCAAATTATTGGAGGAAGCATGTACAAGCTCACCGTGACAGGCCCTGGTTGCATTGACATTGACACAGTAAACATTGCTGCTGCGCAAATACCAGTGCCATATATTGACAGTCTGCCCGACAAGATAACTTGTAGCATGGATACGGTTATTCTTGACGGTAGCCTTTCCCCTTTCGGATTCGACGCAATGTGGACCGGCCCGGCTGTAGTACCTGGCACCGAAACTTACCTTACGCCAAAGGTGACAGCTCCTGGCATGTATGTACTCACCATGAGCAGTCCGATAACGGGTTGCGCTGGTACAGATTCTGTCGTGGTTGAAGCGAATCTTGATTTGCCAACCGCTGACGCTGGAAATGACGACTTGCTAGGTTGCAACGACACCTCCATCCCGCTTGGTGGGGCATCGAGTTCAGGCCCAAGTTTTATTTATGATTGGGTACCCGTTGATGGAGGCCAAATCTGTGGCAACCCGCAAGCCTTGAACATAAGTGCCTGCTCGGCTGGCACTTTTCAATTGACAGTAACCGACACCTTGAACGGTTGCTCCGCAATGGACGAAGTGGTCATCACTGGCGATACCTTGAAACCCATTTCAGATGCCGGTGACCAGCAAACGCTGGATTGCGTAAATAATGAGGTGGAATTGGACGGTACTGGCTCCTCCACCAACGGTGACTACACCTACACTTGGACGCTTTTATCCACAAATACGGTAGTAGCTCAAAACACCTTGACGCCTTTGGTTTCACAACCAGGCATTTATCAGTTGGAAGTTGTCGATACCAGCAATGGTTGCAGTGCATTTTCTGAGGTGGAAGTGATGGACGACAGCACACTTCCTATCATCATGGCAGCTGCCTCCAACCCAATTACTTGTGCTATTACCTCATCAACACTTGACGGTACTGGTTCTGCCACTGGCCCTGAAATCACTTACGAATGGTTGGATGGAATTGGAATTTCCGTCGGTGCAGCACTGCAAGTAACCGTAAATCAACCCGGCACCTATCAGTTGCAAGTGACCAATAACCAGACATCCTGCGTTTCGACATTGGATGTCATGGTCGAAAACCAAACTACCCTGCCCAACTCAGAGGCTGGCCCCGCAAAATCCATCAACTGCTTCGGCGACCCAACACTCGAAGGCCAGTACGATTCTAGCAATCCTAACCTAGACATACAATGGACAGGCCCCGGACAAGGTTGCATTCCAAATGGCAACATACCCAACCCAACTGTTTCATGCCCGGGTTGGTACAATTTGTTGGTTGTTGACAACCTGACAGGATGCGTTGGTATTGACAGCGTTTTGGTCGGCAACGACTTGACTCCACCAACGGCTAATGCTGGGGTTGACCTCCAGTTGCCATGTGCTGGTAGCAGCGTTCAGTTGCAAGGAAGCACAGACGCCAGCAATTTCACGGTACTTTGGTCGCCTGTGACAGGCAATTTGCCCATCAGTGACCCAAGCATTTTGACACCAACAGTTACGCTGGCTGGCACTTACTCGCTGGTTGTGACCAACACTTCTAACGGTTGCACCTCTGCTGCCGACCTAGTTACCGTGACCGTTGGGCCACAAAATTGGGTTGCCAATGCAGGTACAGACACAACCGTTGATTGCCAAAACACCTTGGCAACTTTGGATGCAAGTGGCTCTACGCCAAACGTTACTTACCAATGGCTGCAAATTGTCGGCGGGGTTTTCAGCTCAGACCAAGTGAGCGTGGAAGTTCCAGCAGGCGTTTACCAACTTACCATCGTTGGAGCTGGAGGCTGTCAGGACACGGATACTGTCACAGTCACTAATCTTGCAATTGTCATTGATGCAACGGCCACTGCTAGCGGAGATATTTCTTGCGAAAGCGCATCCGTTGTGCTTACTGGCAACAGTTCTGTCTCTGGCCCAACCATCAGCTATGTTTGGACAAATGCCGATGGCCTCATCATCGACAATGGCCCGAATGCCACTGTGAGTGCGCCCGGCATTTACACATGGACAGTCTCTGACAGCCAAACTGGTTGCACTGGCACAGCGCAAGTAACGGTTGAACAAAACGACTCCAACCTTGTGGCAGCCAATGCACAAGTGGATTATGCAGTTTGCGAAACGGATGCCATGCTAATCGGCAATTTGCCCCCAAACACAACTGGCCTTTGGACCTCACCAACAGGTGCCAGCATCACTGACCCGACTGCGGCAACGACTTCAGCCAGCAACCTTATGGCTGACGAAAATGTGTTCGTCTGGACACTTTCGCTTGGTGATTGTTTGGACTACTCGTCTGACACAGTGACCATTCTCGTTGATAACGCTACTCCAAATGCGGTGGATGACAATACGACCTTACAGCCAGGTGTTGGTGGTCAGGTTACGTTCAATGTCTTGGAAAACGATGATTTTGACGCAGCCAATTCTACTTTCAATTTGTTGCCGTACAATGGCTTTGGCTCGGTGACAGCCAGTGACTCAGGCTCGGTGGTCTTCCTCAAGGAAAAATGCTTCGTGGGCAAAGTGGATATTCAATATGAAATTTGCGACATCGTCTGCCCTGATCTTTGCGACCAGGCAACGCTCACAATTGATGTCCTTCCAGACGCCGCTGATGGCTGCGGCGACATTCCTAACGGCATCACACCCAACGGTGATGGCGTGAATGATGCCTTGGTCTTCGACATCCTGTTGGACATTTCGCAGAACTTCCCAGACAACGAAATCATCATTTTCAACCGCTGGGGCGATGAGGTTTACAAAGCCAAACCGTACAACAACGACTGGCGAGGCACGAACAAAAACGGCGATGATTTGCCGCAAGCCACCTACTACTACATTTTGCGGCTGAATATCGGCGATGGCGAAATCATCAGAGGTGACGTCACTATTATCAAATAGCGCAAATCACAGATAATCAGCTGATTAAAAAACAAAGCCCAAACTTCCGTTACACGGAAGTTTGGGCTTTGTCATTAAAAAAGCCGAACCTGGAGGGAGTAGGTTCGGCTATTTAGACACACGAAAAAGTATTTCAGCGCCAACTAGGCATAATTTCCTTTCAGGTCAAAACCATTTATCATTTGCTCACTTGAATGCTGGTTGGTGATTAAGTCTAGGTCGAGTGTGACGTTTTCAAAGTGCATGGAAATGGATTTTCCTTCCAAACCATTGCCAAGGTAAGTGCCGCCCAACTCAGTGTAGCCCTGAAAAGAACCAGCTTCATTGCGGTAACGATTCATTGCGTTTTGAATGACAGTAATTGTTGACGGCGAACCCGGCAGGTTCATCAAGTCAACTGTAAGTGCTATTTTCATTTCTCGGATGCTCATAATTCGATAGATTGTATTGGGAATTCGTGTTTGTCATATAGACGAACATAAAACTATCGGCAGTTGGGTTGTGTTGTGAAAACTGGATTAATGAAGTGTTAAGATTGAAAAAGAGTTTGGTAACACATTGCTGCATTTTCTGCCAACATCCAAAATGGAGGAATTTTTGCTGAACAAACCGAACAAATGAAGGAAATGGCGACTTTTTTGAAAATAAGGCCACAATTGCTTTCCTTTGCTAAACCATTCTAAATCAATACTTTAAAACAAGTTCAAGATGTTCAGAAATATTTTGCCTTTAATCCTCAGCTTGTGCATAGTTGCAACAATCGGTGCACAGACCATCTACCTCAAAATGGATGAAACTTGCATGGATCGTCTTGAGTACTCAACTGGCGATTCTGAAAACCCTTATGTTTCCTATTCCTTCAAGTTGGGTGACAAGCAGTTTGCCACTTTCGACATTGGCATGGAGTCAAAAAATTGGGTGAACGACCTGCCTGGCAAAGTCACTAGTTGCAGTGCGCTGAAGATTGACAAAGCATTTGTTCAGAAAGTGAATGATGGCAGGATTAAGCTCCATGTTGTAAGAACAGGACAGGCGAACTACCATGTTGCAGCTGTTGACAAGGCAAGTCTTTTGGAAACCTTGGGCGGCTCAATGGACTACATGGGTGACGACGTGGCATTTTCGCTAAGCTTGGAAAATCCCGTTTCAGGCATCAACCTTGCTTTGCCGGGCTCCAAAAATGAGCTTTATCTGGAAGGCACCATCAACTATCAATGCTTAAAGGGTTTTATCTTGCAAAAGAAGGAAAGCTCCAACAGCAGGGCTTTCAAAGAATATGTAATGGTGCCGGAAATTGGCATGGTCGAGCGATCATCAGTCGCAAAAACAGGCTTTGTTGATGATTTGCTTCGAGACAATGTTTACAGATTGAACAAAATTGACGACAAGTCATTTAAGGCGATTTTGGCGGAAGTCTGTGACAAGGTACAAGCCAACTACTACGATGGTGTGGCCACCACCAATGACAAATTGCAACCTAAATCTGGCACCCCAACCAACTACGGTAATGGCGATCCCTGTAGCCCTTCTCAGGAACCAGGCGTTCACGTCGTGCAAAAAGGTGAAACCCTGTATGCTATTTCTAGAAAATATGGCGTCCCCGTTGCCCAACTTCTTAGCTGGAACAACTTGGCCGATGGCAACGTGATTGGCCTTTGCCAGCGACTCTGGGTGAAACAACCATCTAGTAGCAGTACTAGCACAACCACAGAAACAACGACAACTACCACGACAGCAGAAACGACTACCCCTTCAGACGGATATTGGACAAAAACAGCTGCCGAACACCAAGTCCGCTCTGGAGAGACTGTAGCTAGCCTTGCCAAAATGTATGGCTACACGGAAGAGCGCTTCCGCAAAATGAATGGCCTTTCTGCCACAGAAACCATCAGGCAAGGTCAAAGGCTTCGCACCAACGACTGCAATTGCCCCACTTTGGAGACAGCGACTAAAGATACCCCACTGCCTTACGAGCAACCTTCTGAAACTACCGCACCAACGGAAACAACACCAAAAGCCATTGACAACAAGGACGTGTACTATCGTCCAATAACGGTCCATTTGGTCAAAGCTACCGACACTTGGTACAGCATTGCGAAGCAGTACAACACTACCGTCGAGCGGATTCTGGAACTGAACGGGATGACCAAAGACGACAAATTGAGTACAGACCAACGCATTTACGTTCAGTAATTGCATTTGTAAAACATAGTGAGCAGTAGCTTATTTTTAAATTCCGGCACTTGTGCTGGAATTTTTTTTTCGATGAATTCTGTCTCGCAAAAATCAAACAACATGGAACTTGACCAACAATATTGGCAAAGCAGATACCTAGAAGGCAACACACCTTGGGACATTGGGCAAGTGTCGCCTCCGCTGAAATCATACATTGACGGTTTGACAAACAAAGACCTCCGAATTCTCATTCCGGGAGCAGGCAGGGCTTATGAGGCCATTTACTTGCACTGGCTGGGATTCAAGCAGGTTTTTGTTTGCGATTGGGCAATGGATGCCTTCCAACATTTGCTGGCCGAAGCGCCGGACTTTCCAAGGCATCAACTCATTTGTGAGGATTTCTTCAAATTGGAAGGAGAGTTCGACCTTATTTTGGAACAAACATTTTTCTGCGCCATAAACCCTTCATTACGAGGTCGTTATGCTTCCAAAGCTAGCACATTGCTTGCTGATGGAGGTACATTGGTTGGGGTGTTGTTCGCAAGCCCCTTTGAGAAGGATGGCCCACCGTTTGGAGGTACCGAAAATGAGTACAGAGAACTTTTTTCACCTGATTTTCACATCAAACAGCTAAAAACAGCAAAAAATTCTATTCTGCCAAGAGCTAATAATGAGCTGTTTCTCGAACTAATAAAAAAGTAATTTTAATAAAAACATTTCTTTTGTATCGAAATTTAAGCCGGAACAAACTTTTAATACTTGTAGTTTTTGCAGATTGGAATGTAGCTCTATATTTGCCCCGGCTTACGAACGACGTCAGAAGAAAACGAAGACTACCAACCCACCATATCCAACACTAAAACACCCCGAACCAACACACAGGAGGCTCAAATTCAATTTCCCTGATTACTGGATGCTACGAAAAACACTGTTTTTCATGCGAATGAAAAGCTGTAGGGACTTTTTTTTCAAAACTAACGTAGCACCCGATTTTCTAACTTAAAAAGAGAACAGTGGATTACAAGAATTCTGGAAGCAAGTTAAAGTATGGTATTTTGGGTTTGCGAAATAAAAAAAAGAAGCTTGTTAAACTCGGAACTGCAATCGGCCTAGCCGCTGCCATATTTTATCCGTCCGTCAAAAAGGACAACAACTTGATGGGAGCCTCTCTGGTTCCAAGTGACGTGCTTGCGGAAGAGCAAATTGGTGCCTTCCCCATCATTGTTCCCACTATCAAATACGGTTTCGTATTGGATACTTTCCAAGTTGAAGAAGGCAAAGTTCAGAAAAACCAAACGCTCGGCACCATGCTGTCGAAACGTGGAATGGACATGCTTTCTATCGAAACTTTGGTGAAAAACTCAACCGGTGTTTTCAACATCAACCGCAACTTCCGGGTTGGACAGGATTACATCCTACTCTCGGACCAACTGACGGGAAAACCTAGGCACCTTGTATTCGAGCCAAATGCATTTGAATACATTGTGTTCAACTTGCAAGGAGAATTGAACGTACAGAAAATTGAACGTGAAGTTGAAACGCAACTGAAGGCCGTCACGGGCGAAATCAACAGCACGCTTTGGGAAGCATTAACCGAAAACAAAGTTGACCCAGAGGCAGCTGCCAAAATGGAAGATGCTTTGGAGTGCTTCGTTGACTTCAGCCACACGCAAGAAGGCGACAAGTTCAGGCTGCTTTACGAAGACCGATTTATTTCAGGAAAATCGGTGGGGTCAGGACAAGTTTATGCTGTAAGCTACCAGCGGGATGGTAAAGATTACTACGCCTTTTGGTACGATGACGGCGACATCAAAGGCTTTTACGATTACGAAGGCGCTTCTTCGAAAAAGGGCTTTTTGAAGTCACCATTGAAGTTCACCCGGATTTCCTCGAAATTCAACACCCGTAGGCTTCACCCAATCCTCAAAACAGTTCGCCCACACCTCGGCACCGACTATGCCGCTCCACATGGTACGCCAATCTACGCCATCGGTGACGGCGTGGTAGAAGAAGCAGCCTACGGCAAGGGCAACGGCAAGTACGTCAAAATCAAGCACGACAAAACCTACCAAACCCAGTATCTGCACATGTCTCGTTTTGCAAAAGGCATCCGCAGGGGCACGAAAGTATCACAGGGTCAAGTCATCGGATATGTCGGCAGCACAGGGCTTGCCACTGGCCCCCATGTTTGCTTCCGATTCTGGAAAAACGGTAGACAAGTAAATCACTTGCGGGAGAAACTGCCGCCGCAGTCAAAGAAAATGCCTGCCAGCAAACTGAACGACTTCTACAAAGTGAGGGACAATTACCTCATGATGCTTGAAAATGAAGGCATAATTGACAACAGTCAATTCAAGTTACATTCAACGGAAGGCGCTACCGACGAGGTGGGAGGTGCAGCACCTTAAGTAATACAGCATCAATCAAAACGAAAAGACTACTTTAAACGCTTTTAGGCCGCAGCAACCCTGCGGCCTTTTTTATTTCCACTTCAAGCCAGCCATCAGCTGGTCAACTCGTCGGCTGACCGATTCATCGGTCACCAACTCCGGTGCATGGTGGGGCTTCTTGCGGGCATCCATCACTAAGCCGCCTCGACAACCCCAGTGCTTGTTTTCCACGAAAGCTTGAATGCCTTGAATGTCGTGTGATGGATTGACACGAGTGAATGTAACCCACAGGAAATTGTTGAGTGTAGCAGCGGTGAAGCTCGAATCGTCCACCAGCAAAATCATCGGGATGTGCTGCTCAAAGTAACTGGCATACCGCTCCATTTCTTGCGTAAATCGTTGATTGTCAGCTGCTCCATCAACCCCATACTTGGGTGCCTGAATAGCGAGAATGCCCGGCTGCACGAATATGGGATTGGAAAAACCAACAGGCAGGGTAAAGTCGGGTGGCAATTCAGCCTTGAGTTCCCGCCTTTTTGCTCCACAAGCAGCGATGACCACCTTACTACCCTCGTTCCAGCCTGAGCCGGAATAGTCCAGTGTGTCAATAGTGGTTTTGGTTTGAAAATGCAGGTCACGCCCAAGGTCAATCCGCTCCAGCACATGTTGGAAAAAATGCGGCATGTCATGGGTGCTCAACTTTGGGTCATCGTCTCCGTTGGCAATGATGAGAAACTTCGCCAGCGTGGTCTGTCCCTTACCCAATAGGTGGTTTGCCTGCGTCAAAATCTCTTCTGGCTTCGGTTCACGGAAGGGCATGTATCGCTCACTGCCAATGGCCAGCAGCAATGGATGCACACCTGACGCATCCACTGCATGTACCTCCCGAATGCCCGGAAACTCCTGCGTTGTCAACGGTTCGACGATTTCATGGATGAGCCAACCAAACGACGAATCTTCTTGCGGTGGCCTGCCCACTACCGTAAAATGCCAGATGGCATCCTTGCGGTGGTAAACATTTTCGACCTCCATCACCGGGAAATCGTGTGTCAACGAGTAATAGCCCAAGTGGTCGCCAAAAGGGCCTTCTGGCTTCTTGAACTCTTTTCGGATGGTGCCTGTGATGACAAAATCGGCATCGGCGGAGATGACATGACCACCTTCCCATTTGTAACGGAATCGCCTGCCACCGAGCAGCCCTGCGAAAGTTAGCTCGCTCAAACCTTCTGGCATGGGCATGATGGCTGCAAATGCATGTGATGGAGGCCCTCCAACAAAAATTGCGCAGCGGAATGGCTCATCGCTCTGGTTGTATTGGGTATGGTGGATGCCGATGCCTCTGTGAAGCTGGTAGTGAAGCCCTATTTCTTTGTTTGCAATGTACTCATTTCCAGAGAGTTGTATGCGATACATACCAATGTTGGTATGCATGATGTTCTTGTCCTTCGGTGGCAGGGTGAGCACCTGCGGCAGCGTGATAAACGCACCCCCATCCATCGGCCAGGATTTGATTTGCGGCAATTGGTCAATGGTCGTTTTGCCGTACAGCACGGGGGCCGACCAGCTTTTTTTGGGCAAAGCAGTCAGTGCTGTGAAAGGTGCAGCTAGGTATCGCATGGGGTTTTTCAAGGCCCGCATCGGGTCGGCTTTGAGTTCCATCACCCGACGCACCTTGTCCAGTGAATCCCGAAAAATGAACGCTGTCCGCTCCGTCGTGCCGTAGAGGTTGGAAACGGCCTGAAATGGACTGCCTTTGACCTTTTCAAACAAGATGGCAGGGCCTTGTGCATCGTACACCCGACGGTGAATTTCCGCCATTTCGAGGTTGGGGTCCGTCTCGGTTTTGATTCGGAGCAAATGACCATGCTTCTCAAGGTCGTTGACACATTCACGCAAACTTCGGTATCCCATTTCTAAGTGATTTTATCTTTTGCGAAGGTAATATTCGATAACAGAACAGACCTAGTTCGGTTTAAGCGAACTAAATTTTGACAGGGTTGGTTTGGTCGCTCATTATCCGCATTTTGTGCGGTGTCAATCAGTTTTTATGGCAAAAATCAAAATTTCGGGAAAAGAACTTATCAAAATTGGCTACCCAGAAGGGCGAGCCATCGGCATGGCCATCAACGTCGTTCACCAGCATTTCAAAAAAGAGAAGAAAGAAAAGGTGCTAGAAATGCTCCAGCATGTGCTTGAAAACCCTGAGAACTACGCCAGTGACGAGGTTTTGGGACGAATCGTGGGTGAACTAATCCCCGACGTCCCGGAGCAGGTCGCCGAGATTCCGCTGAACCCAACCCCAAAAAACTACAAAGCTTACGGCCTCGAAGCCATTGAAAAAGGTGCCATTGACCAGATGGATGTAGCGGTACGTTTGCCAATTTCGGTAGAAGCCGCCCTCATGCCCGATGCACACCAAGGTTACGGACTGCCCATTGGTGGTGTTTTGGCGACAGAAAACGCCGTCATTCCTTATGGCGTTGGCGTGGACATTGGTTGCCGGATGTGCCTAACTTTCTACGACATCAAACCTGAGTTCTTGGAAAAGAACCGCTCAAAACTCAACCTGATATTGCAAGAAAACACAGCCTTTGGTTATCAAGAACTCAAAAAGCCGATGGACGATGCCATTTTTGAGCGGCCAGAATTTACAGCGCTTTCCGTTGTCAAACCCTTGAAGGACAAGGCTTTCCGGCAGATTGGCTCATCGGGTTCCGGCAACCACTTCGTGGAATTTGGGCTCGTCGAAATCCTCGACGCAGCAAACGAATTTGGGATGCCACTGGGAACTTACTTGGCGGTGCTCTCACACTCAGGCTCACGGGGATTGGGTGCAAACATTGCGGATTACTACACCAAATTGGCCACCAAAACCACGCCATTGCCGAAGGAAGCCAAACACCTCGCTTGGCTTGGTCTCGATACCGAGGCCGGGCAGGAGTACTGGTTGGCCATGACGTTGGCTGGTGATTACGCCTCGGCTTGTCACCACCACATCCATGCTCGGATGGCGAAGGCGCTTGGAGAGCAGCCATTGGCAATGGTCGAAAACCACCACAACTTCGCTTGGAAAGAAAAACTGGCAGACGGTCGGGAGGTCATCGTGCATCGAAAAGGTGCGACCCCAGCCGGAAAAGGCGTTTTGGGCGTCATTCCAGGGTCGATGGTTCATCCTGGGTACATCGTTCGGGGAAAAGGCAGCCCGCTTTCCCTTAACTCTGCCTCGCACGGGGCGGGGAGGTTGTTTTCAAGGACGAAGGCGAGGAACTCCTTCACCGAGCATGAACTGAAAAAAGTGCTAAAATCGCATGGAGTGGAACTCATCGGGGGCGGACTCGACGAGGCTCCGATGGCCTACAAGGACATTCAGAAAGTGATGGACTTCCAAAAGGATTTGGTGGAAGTTATCGGGACGTTCTCGCCAAAAATCGTGCGGATGGACGCCTAAAGTTGGTAAAAATGCCCCTATTATTTCCGCAACTTAAACGTCCAAGTGATATAAACCCTTGCCACCACCTCGCCTTGTGTATTACGACCCGTCCCAAGCATCGTTAAGGTCTGTGGTTGAAGCGTCTCGACAGCTGCTTTGACTGCTTCAAAAACTTTCTCGCCGTCCTCGCAGGTGAACGTGATGGCTGTCGTGGCTTTCTTCAAAAACTCAGCCCGCTGCTCCAAGACCAACATCGAAACATCGCCGCCGGACATGCGGGCGAGGTTGGCCATGACGCCTGTCGAAAGCTCGCCTGCTCCCGCCAAAGCCGCAAAATAGATGGACTTGAATGGGTTTCGGGTACGCCAGTTGTAAGGAATGGTAACTTCTGTCCGTGTGGTATTGGCATTTTTTACCTTGAGCCCCCACCAAAGCGCTGATGGCAGGTTTTTGAAAAAGTAAAGCCGAAGCTTCCATCCAGAGCGGATGTCTTGCAGGTATTTCGCTGCTTGCGGCGAAAGTATTTGGGTAGAGGTATGTTCTTTAGCCAAAGTTTTATGTTGCTTTTGATAACTTTATGGGCATTGACATTTTGCAGCTGCGCCACAAAGTTGTTGTCGCAAATTTGTAGTTTTTTCGAGACTACTCACAAAAATGAGCTTTTAACGCAAGGGCGCAAAGACGCAAAGGCGCAAAGTATTGTTTTTCAGCGCTTTGCGCCTTGGCGTCTTTGCGCCCTTGCGTTGAAGACATACAAAAGCTCGCTATCTTGCCAATTCAAAACGCTGGCATCGCTTAATTTCAATCATTTTTGGTGAAAATAGACTTTTCAGAATATCCAAAAGTAGAGTTGCACCTGCACCTTGACTGTTCTTTGAGCTTTACCGTGGTGCAGCAAATCAACCCTTTGATAACACTAGAAACTTATCTTCAGTCATTTGTCGGGCCGGTCAAATGCATGGACTTGAACGATTTTTTGGTCCGCACAGCACATGCCATCGAATTGCTGCAAACCAAAGAAGCCCTGCAATTGGCAACACTCGACTTGTTTCAGCAACTGAAAACCGACCACGTGATTTATGCTGAAATCCGCTTTGCCCCACTGCTGCATTTGCAAAAAGGCTTGACGGCCATTGAAGTAGTTGATACTGTGACCGAAGCAGCCAACGAAGGAATGGAAACAACAGGCGTGGAAGCTGGCATTATCCTCTGCACGCTACGGCATTTTGAGGAAGCGCAGAGTATGGAGACCGTTCGGCTGGTGGAGCAATTTCGAGACAAAAACGTCGTCGGCTTCGACATCGCTTCGGATGAAGCTGGCTATCCGATTGGCAAGCACCTGAAAGCTTTTGCCTACGCCAAAGAAAGAGGACTGAACATCACTTGCCACGCCGGGGAAGCCAAAGGCCCCGAAAGTGTTTGGGAAACGCTTGAACACTTCCATCCGGCTCGCATTGGCCACGGGGTTCGGAGCATTGAAGACCCCAAACTCATGGAGCACTTGAAAACTAATGGCATCCATTTGGAAGTCTGCCCCACCAGCAACGTACAGACCAATGTAGTGGACAAACTGGAAAACCATCCCGCCGATTTCATCTACCGTTCAGGCATTTCCATGAGCGTAAATACCGACGGTCGCACCATTGCCAATACGAGCTTGGCCAAGGAGTATCATATTTTACGAGACCTTTTTGATTGGGAAAAAGCACATTTTTTGCGCTGCAATTTGGAGGCAATTGAACATGCTTTTACCACGGACGAGAAAAAAACGGCCTTGCGTGAGCTGATTTTAAAAACTTATGCGCAAGGCTGAAATTATTTCAATTCAAAAAACACTGGTGTCCCATCAGAAGGTAGTTTAATGCCTTGTCTTGGGTTCAACTGTGGAAACGGCAATCCCGTCCCATCCAGCAACCACGCAGCTTTCGGGTCAATCGGCAGCTTAATGGATGAGACTGCCTTTGAGGCGTTGTCGGTGTTGACAGGGAGCCAAGCAACCAAGTGCGTCACCTTTCCTTCAGCGTTGCCAAAACGATAAACCCAAGCTGTCTCATCCTCCCGAAGCACTGAGTGAAAGTACTTGTCACCTAGTTTTTCCACCAAAAACTGAAGTGCAAGAAATGCTTGCTTCTGCTTGAAGCCCGTGTTCAAAGAGCCAAGCAACCCGCTTCGGCCGTACAAAGACGACGGTGTTTTGTCGTTGGCGTGGAAAAACCAAGTTGCTCGGTCAATGCCCAGCCTGGCAGCGATGAGCGCTCCTCGAACGGCGTAGTTGGCGGCAGCTTTTTCGCTCACGCACTCATCGTGGGTACAGTCCTCCCCTGCCCCGTCGCTGTCCCAGCCCCATTCCGAGAGGTAGATTTTCTTGCCGGGCATGTTCTGGTTGCGCCAGCGAATGGCGTTCAGCATTTCCCAAAAACTGCTGCCTGGATGTTCTGGATGCACGGCCTTCCGCCTGCCATAACCACCATTTACATAGCTGTAACAATGGATGTTGATGCCATCCAGCAGCTTGGCGGCCTGTTCGGTGATGCGGTCGCCGATGTAGTTCTTCCAAGGGCCGTGCTTCTCGGCGAGCGGGTCAACGGCTTGCAAGGCACACGGAAACACCTCCACCGTTGGGTCGCTAGCCTCAGCGCCTTCGGCCATGCCCAGCAGGATTTTACGATAAACCTCGGCTGGGTAATGCCACGGTTCATTTCCCGCTTCAATGGAGCAGATGAGGCCGTTGCCTTTTTTTTGGCCAAAATGACGGGTAAATGCCTCGGCGTAGCGATAGCCGTCTTGCCGTGGGTTTTTCCAGTCATCCGGTTTGAACTTGTAAAACTGGAGGCTCGCCTGCACATTCATGCCTGCGCCATCGTGCCAAGCCTTGTACTCCCGGTCCCAGTTGAGCCATTCGGTGGCGGGAGTGCCGCCCCCCTTGGCCATTTTCTCGAAATCAATGGGGTCGCTGGGCGACTTCAAATCCCATGTCATGTCGTGGTAGTTGCGTAGGTGGGAGGCCACGGGCTTGAAGCGGTACGGCCCGCCTTCTGGCCCCAATTCGTCGGAATACTTGTCGGTGCCAAAGCTCCAGTAGCCGTTCACGCCGAGCAGTTCCTTGATGGTGGTATGGCCTTGCATAGGAGGTTCCATTTGGCCATACGGCCCGAAGCGGTCGTAGGCTTTTATTTCCCAGACGAAGGCTTTGTTCCAGTCCTTCTTCACCAGTTGGTGCTCCAACCGGAGGTAACGAGCCATGATTTCCTTCGGCAAGACCGTAACGACGGTATGTAATGCAGTGGGTTCAAGTGCGGCGACGTTTTGCCAGTTTTTCCCATCCGTACTGAGGTAAAGCTCTGTGGCTGTGGCCGTTCCAGCTTCCCCGGCCCAGTGCCGGGAGTGGATTTGCCCGACGGGCCGCACCTGCCCGAAATCAATGGTCACGTTTTCCGTAGTACCATCCGCCTTGTCCGGCACTACCCCACCCGACTGCCAGTGGGTGTTCGGGTCGCCGTCGAGCACTTTCCAAGCGTCGGTTGGATTGGAGGTGGCGGTGACGGTAGCACCTTCGGTGTAGGAGGGGATGTAGCCGGCATGTGGGTTCCAGGTGGTTTTACTTGTCTCTATTTGAACGGCACTGGCGCCAATCAGCAAAGTGAAAAAGCAAATGAGCGGAATGACCAATTTTTGATTTTCCATCGGAAGAATTTTCATGAACCTAGATTGAACCCAAAAATCAAAGCACACCCCTGTCTCTCAACATTTTGGTTTTTAAAATAGCCACTTGTGCCAATCCATCTGTGATATCGCCCCGCAGCACCATCTCCACAGCCTCGTCGAGATGGACCCGCCGGACTTCAAGCTGTTCGGTATCTTCAGGGTTTGCCTCGCCAAAAGAAAGGTCTTTTGCCACGAATATCAGGCCCCGTTCGTCGGTGACGGAATTGGAGGTGTGTATTTCGCCGATTTCCAGCCAAGTGCGGGCAGTGATGCCCGTCTCTTCGTGGAGTTCCCGCTGGGCAGACACGAGCGGGGTGTCTTCGAAACTGCCACCGCCCTCCGGCACCTCCCAGCTGTAGCATTCCAGCGTGTAGCGGTACTGCCCGACCAGCCAAGTGTAGCCTTCCTCATCGAGCGGCACGATGGCGATGGCCAAGTTCTTGAAATGCACGACACCATAAATACCGGGGTTGCCGTTCGGGGTCAGCACATTGCGGTGCGTGACCTGAATCCAGGGGTTGTCATAAATGACTTGAACATCGAGGGTCTGCCAAGGATTTTGCATGAGGGAAGTAGTTGAAGATTTAAAGGTCGGGGACAAAAATCAGTCCCTGGCAGCTAGGTGGATGCTTTTTACAAAAAAAAGTCGCCGGAATTGTGTTCCGGCGACTTGTGGTCAAAATGTATTTGCCCTAAACTCGGGTATAAATGGATTATTTAACAATTTTTCGTTGGTAAACCCTATCGCCAGATTTTACCCTCAGAATATAGACACCTTCACCTAAACTACTGATGTTCAAACTATTAGCACCTGATTTTGTCGAGAGCAACAACTTGCCCTCTACCGAAAGCAGCTCTACCATATCAGCCGTAGCAGCATTTGGCAGTTCAAAATTAACCTGCGATTTGGCAGGATTTGGGTAAACGTTTAGCTCCT
>CAYTZS010000032.1:0-26186 GCA_964442355.1 uncultured Saprospiraceae bacterium
CTGGCTCGACCTGGCCCGCTACGCCGACTCGCACGGCTACCAAGACGACAGCTATCGCTCCCAATGGCCATGGCGTGATTGGGTCATCCATGCATTCAACAAGAACCTGCCCTACGACCAGTTCGTCACTTGGCAATTGGCAGGCGACCTGTTGCCGCAGGCGACCAAGGAGCAAATACTGGCCACGGGCTTTTGCCGCAACCACAAAATCACGCAGGAAGGCGGCGTCATCGAAGCGGAGTACCGCACGGAGTACATCGCCGACAAGACCAACCTGTTTGGCATGGCCTTCCTCGGCCTCACGATGGAGTGCGCCAAATGCCACGACCACAAATACGACCCGATACCGCAGGCGGAATATTTTGGCACCTACGCCTTTTTTAACCAAAATGCCGAAAAGGGCTTTTACGGCGACGTGAGCAATGTGAGCATTGCGGAGGAGCCTGTGCTCGTGCCGAGCAAGGAAGAACTCAACGGCATTCTCAGCTTCATCAACGACTCGGAGGCCGATACGGTGGTGAGCATGGTCATGCAGGAATCTGATTCGCTCCGCAAAACCTTCACGCTGAAACGGGGGCAGTACGACCATCCTGACCAAGAAGTGAGCTTCGCAACGCCCAAGGCGGTAATGCCGTTTCCGGAGATCTTGCCAAAGAATCGGCTTGGCCTCTCGAAGTGGTTGTTTGACGAAAAAAATCCGCTGACGGCACGGGTGACGGTCAACCGCATCTGGCAGCAGTTCTTCGGGACTGGCTTGGTAAAAAGTTCGGACAACTTTGGCAATCAAGGCGAGTTGCCTTCGCATCCAGAACTGCTTGACTGGCTGGCCG
Organism: uncultured Saprospiraceae bacterium; assembly: GCA_964442355.1. Classification (GTDB taxonomy): domain Bacteria; phylum Bacteroidota; class Bacteroidia; order Chitinophagales; family Saprospiraceae; genus UBA6168. The sequence goes on from CAYTZS010000032.1 coordinate 831, forward strand.
TGGACTTCCGAGAGCATGAATGGGACTTGCGGCATTTGATGAAGAAGATAGTGACTTCGGCAGCCTACCGGCAATCGGCGGAAGCCAACGAAAAGAAGCTGGAACTCGACCCGGAGAACCGCCTCGTGAGCCGGGGGCCCCGTTTCCGCATGACGCCGGAGATGCTGCGTGATACTTGGCTGGCTGCCAGTGGCCTGCTTAACCCGACCATCGGTGGGCCGCCGGTGCGACCTTACCAACCAGCCGGGCTTTGGGAGGAAACGAACGCTGGCGATGGCCGGGGCACGTTGACCAAATACGTACAGGACAAGGACCAGAAACTTTACCGCCGTACGATGTACACCATCTTTAAGCGTACGCTGCCGCACCCGTTCCTTACGACGTTTGATGCGAGTTACAGGGACGTTTGCGCTGTGAAACGGCAGCGCACGAACACCCCGCTGCAAGCCTTGAACTTGATGAACGACCCGATGATGCTGGAGGCCAGCCGCACTATTGCGCAGCACCTGTTGAAGAAAACGGGGCAAGCATGGCCGGAGCGGCTGGAAGCTGCTTTCCGGCAAGTGGCGTTGCGGCAGCCGACGGAGCGGGAGTTGAAGGTGTTGGAGCAGCATTTTGCGGAGCGTAAAAAGCAGTTAAACGGGAAGCCGGATGCTGCCAAAATGCTGCTCAAGGTCGGCGAGAGTGCTCCGGACGACAAGCTCGACCCTGTGGAGTCGGCGGCGCTGATGGAGACGGTGGCGCTGGTGTTTAATATGGATGAGGTGATTTGTAAATGAGTGAGCGGTGATTAGTGACTAGTGATTAGTGATTCGGGAGTGGTGATTCGGAATTCGTGATTGGTTGGGGGGGCTTGGGATTTTGGGGCGGATGGAGTTCTCTACGGATAAAATGAGGGCAGCGAGGCTTCGTTGCTGGTAGCGCTACACATATTTTAAACGAAATATCAAGCATGAAAAAAGTAAAACACATCTTGGAACAAAAAGGCAGGCGGATTTTCACGGTCAACCCTGAAATGCGGGTGTACGAGGCAATCCGGGTGATGGGCGAGAACAACATCGGCTCGGTGCTGGTGATGGAGGGCGAGCAGATGGTGGGCATTCTTACCGAACGGGACTACGCCCGTAAGGTCGTTTTGCAGGGCAAGTTCAGCGCTAACACCTTCGTGCATGAAATCATGACCCCGCATCCGGGCTTGTACACCGTAAAGCCCGACGACTCCATCGAAAGTTGTATGCAAATCATGACCAATAATAAGGTGCGGCACTTGCCCGTCTTGGAGAACGGCCAGCTGCTCGGCCTGGTGTCCATTGGCGACGTGGTGTCTTTATACATTGGTCAACAGAAGGACATTATTGAGGACATGACGAGTTATTTGTATCGGTAGTTTTGAATGGAGAATTGAAAATGGAGAATGGAGAATGGAGCGCCTTGCCTCACTTCTCCATTTTCAATTTTCAATTCTCCATTCTCCATTTTCAATTCTCCATTCATGAACCCACTACTCGAATCCCGCTTAAACATCAATCGCCGCACCTTCTTGTCACGCATGAGCACGGGCATAGGGTCGGTGGCACTTGGCTCGCTGCTGATGCCGTCGCTTTTTTCGTGCAACAAGGGCGTTGACGAAGAAGCGCTGATGGCCGGACTGCCACACTTTGCGCCGAAGGCGAAGCGGGTCATCTACTTGTTTCAAAGCGGGGCGCCCTCGCAGTTGGAGTCGTTTGACTACAAGCCGTTGCTGCGCAAAATGCATGGGCAAGACCTGCCCGCCAGCATCCGCATGGGGCAAAGGCTGACGACGATGACCAGCGGGCAGACGACCTTGCCGCTGGTGGGGTCGGCGGTGGACTTCCAACAATATGGGCAGCATGGCGCTTGGGTGAGCGACTTCTTCAAATTTACCGGGCAGGTGGCCGACGATATTTGCATCGTGCGAAGTGTGTTCACGGAGGCCATCAACCACGACCCGGCCATCACCTTCTTCCAGACGGGCCACCAGCAAGGGGGCAGGCCGAGCATGGGTGCTTGGTTGAGCTACGGTTTGGGTAGCGAAAATGAGAACTTGCCTGCCTTCGTGGTGCTGACAAGCCGGGGCGGCGGCAACTCGCAGGGATTGTACGCCCACCTGTGGTCGGCGGGGTTCCTCGACTCGGCGCACCAAGGCGTTTTGCTGCGGGGCGGCAAAGACCCGGTGCTCTACCTTAAAGACCCGGCTGGCATGGAGCCTGCCGACCGTCGGCGCTTCCTCGACCATTTGGCCGAACTCAACCAAAACAGCTACGACAAGCTGGCCGACCCGGAGATACTGAGCCGCATCAAACAGTACGAGATGGCCTATCGGATGCAGACTTCCGTGCCGGAGGTGATGGACATCAACGGCGAGCCGAACCATATCCTGAAAATGTACGGCCCGGACGTCGTGACGCCGGGCAGCTATGCCGCCAATTGTTTATTGGCGAGAAAACTGGCGGAAAAAGGCGTCCGTTTTATTCAATTGTACCACCAAGGTTGGGACCAACACTCCAACCTGGTGGACGAGATGGGGATGCAGGCGAAGCAGACCGACCAGCCATCGGCGGCGCTTATCATGGACTTGAAGCAGCGGGGGCTTTTGGACGATACGCTGGTCATTTTTGGGGGCGAGTTCGGAAGGACGAACTACTGCCAAGGCCCGCTTGACGCCAAGCTCTACGGCCGTGACCACCACCCCCGCAGTTTTTCGATTTGGATGGCGGGCGGTGGCATCAAGCCGGGCATCGTGTATGGCGAGACGGACGAGTTTGGCTACAACATCACGAAAGACCCGGTGCATATCCACGACCTCCATGCGACGATTCTGCACCAGTTGGGCCTTGACCACGCTAAACTGACCTACAAGCACCAAGGTCGCCGCTACCGCCTGACGGATGTGTCGGGGGAGGTGGTGCGGGGGGTGTTGGCGTGAGTGGTGATTGGTGAGTCGTGATTGGTGAGTCGTGAGTCGTGATTGGCGAGTCGTGATTAGAGGGAGGGAGGTGAGATGGCTGGAATTCAGCACTTGGCCAGTCTTGGCTGACTGAATTGTTTCGTTGGAAGTCGAAGCTTTGCGATAACCAAGCTTCGTGGTAGGTGATTGGGGATTGAGCGGCAGCAATTTTTGCCATTTTTTGATTGAATGTTTTGGTCAAACAGCGTTCAAAGTTCCCTCATCCAATACATCATGGGCTTGGCGGTAGGGGCGGCTTCGCCAATGTCCAACCACTCGAACTGGCTTTGCAGTTCTGGGTGGGGTTGGTAGCCTCTTCTTTGCCAAAAGTCGTTGAGCGGGCGGTAATCGGCGGGGCGGGCAGGATGGTTATCGGGGCGAAGCACGCCGCAGAAACAGGTAAACCGGTAAGTGCCAAACGACCGGGCGTGGGCCTCCCGTTCGTCAAAAAAGCGATGGCCGAGGCCGAGGCTACGGTATTGCGGCAGCAAAATGCTCTCGCCGAAATAGAAAATGCTGGCTAGGTCAAGCCCCGCCTTGATAAACGGCTCCTGCACCTCGCTCGTCTCATCGGAGAGGGGGATGCAGGTCGTGGCGCCAATCATCTCCGCACCATCAAAAGCGGCAAAGAGCAACGAACGGGGTGCGTCGGCGTAGGTCTGAAGGTACTGAAGCTCGTAGTCCAGGCTGCCCTCGTAAAGGTAGGGGTAGGCCCTAAAGACGGCAATCCGCAGTTTTGCCAACGGCTCGAAAACGGTCGCAATCGAAGCACCACGGAAGGAATGAAAGGTCAGCTCGGCCATATCAGGACACTAGTTTTATCCAAAGTGGCAGGTTGTAAAACGTGGCGACCCGTGTGATTTTGCCGTTTTTCACCGCCAAAAAACTGGCGGCAGGCAGCACGTAGGTTTGGCCGTGCGCAGGCGGCAGGTCTTCTTCGCCTTTTTTGTATGTGCCGTTGACGGTAAACTCGCAGGCTACCCGCTCGCCCCCTGCTTCGGTGTAGAAAACCAGGTCGGTCAGCCGTTCATCGTAGCATTCCTCCATGCGCTGAATGGACTCGGTGAACAGCGCTTTGCCGATGCGTGGCTCGCCCTGGTTGGGTTCATGCCGAACGTCATCGTCGAGGAGGTCGAGCATTCCTTGGTAGTCCTTATTGTTGAAGCAGTTGTAATAATGTTGGATGGTTTCCAATGCGTTCATGTTCGGTATTTGTGAATGGTTGGAGATGAAGGTGCAAAAAAATAACGTCGGCAGGGAATTATCCTTGCCGACGTTTGACACGACTGGTCAAATACCAGCGCATCTTTTTGTATCACCGGAAACCCCTTATTGAAGGGTAACGGTGTAAGTCAAGTTTACGATATCAATTTCAATCTTGTAGGTTCCAGCAGCGTCGGGAGCGGGGACAGCTGCTGGGTCTGGGTCTGCTTCCGTTGGACGGTAAGCAAGCGTGCCTGCGTCGGCTGTACCTGTTCCGTCGGTGCCCCACTGCGGTGCCCAAGCGCCCCGCTCGTCAATGATTTTCCAAAACTTGCCAGCGCCTGCCAGCGTCGTAGTGATGGCGTACTTGCCCTCAGCGACTTTTGTGAAAGGCAAGGCAGCGGTGTTGTCCCAACCGGGGATGGTGGCATCGCCAAGCAGGTAAACATCGCCGTATTCAAAGACTTCGTAGGTCAACAAAGCGGTGTCCACGATTATCTTGTATTGGCTGGTGATGGCTGGCGCAACAATCGCAGAAGGGTCAGGCTCAGACTCAGTCGGGCGATAAACCAGTGGGCCGCTTTCAGGCGTACCGGTGCCATCTGTACCCCATTGTGGTGCCCAAGCACCAAGATTGGAAATGAACTTCCAGTTAAGCCCGGCCGACAGCGTGGTCACGATTTCGTAACGGCCTCCATCCAGGTAAGTAAAAGGCAAGGCGGCGTTGTTATCCCAACCTGCGAGTGTAGCGTCGCCGAGTAAGTAAACGGGTTTAACGTTCACGACGGCCCCGTAAGGCGTCACCGTAATCGTCACCACCTCAGAGTAGATGTTGTCCAACTTTTGGTCTTTATTGGCAACGACTCTCAACTCAACATCCACTGGCACATCTGGCGCTGCTCCTTTGAGGATGAGTTTACTGTTCATTTCCCCGACCGTGATTGAGTAGCTCAATTCGTTGGTCGTCGTAAGGTTGGCAGGAGCCGTGAAACCATTGCCTGCAAGGTCCATCTGGAGGGTGTAGGTGGTTTTAGGCACATTGCTCAAGCTGAATTCAGCTGCGGTCCAGGTGATGTCTGCAAGGACATCGTCCTGAGCAGCGCTGGTCAGCACAAAACTGGTGCTGGAAGCAGGATTGGTGATTTCCTGCGCCTTGGTCAAGGTGAGAACCGGGTCGAGGCTGTCGTCGCTGCAAGCCTGAAAAAGGAAAGCCGCAGCGAGCAGTAGAGTGAAATATTTACGAATCATTTTATTGTGATTTTTGATGGCGAAGTAGCAGCATGGCTGCCACTTCGCCGTGGTTTTCAATGAGAACCAACTTTTTTAATAGCAATCTGAATTTTGCTCAAGCTTGTTGTTTGCGTTCAGGTCTGGTGATGGAATCGGGTAAATGTCCCTGCAAGCATCCACAGAGATGCCTTCTGCAACACCGCCCTTCCAAGGCCAGAGGTAGCTTGATTCGCTAAACTTGCCGTAACGAACCAAATCGGTACGACGGTGGCCTTCCCAGAGCAGCTCCCTGGCCCGCTCGTCAAGGATAAAGTCGAGCGTCAGGTCGGCACTGCCGATATGGCCAGTTGTGCCGCCATAAGCACGCTCACGCACGGCGTTTACGGCAGCAAGTGCGGCACCAGCGTCGCCGCCCGCACGGAGCGTTGCCTCTGCGAACATTAAGTAGGCATCCGCCAAACGGAACATCGGAAAGTCGGTGTCCACGAAGGTAAGGTCGGAACCAGTAGCACCAGTGGAAGTAACGTTTTTGTACTTGCCCACTGCGTAGCCTTCTGTGAACTGAGAGATATCTGCAATCTCCAGGGTCTGGCCATTGGAGTAGAACTGATAGCGGTTGTCGGACTCGGAGGCAAACTTCTCGACGTAGTAAGTGTGGTCTGGGCTGTCCAGATACAGTTTAATCAGGTACGTACCGTTCTCTGGAATGGCAATATTGGCACCACCCGCATTCAGAATGGCATCTGCGCCATCGTCGCCATAGTTGAGGTCCCAGCCGTCGTTGGCACGGAACTTCACTTCACCAGCTACGAGGTCAGCGGTGATGGTCCAAGCGTTCTCAAGGGTGTCGTAAGTCATGTCCACATCGCTGTCCCAACCGTTCGGAGCTGAAGAGCCAATGAGGCCCCAATCTGTTTTCAGCATCGTGTAGGTCAGCGCTGTGAGGTCAACATCGAGCTTGTAGAAACCAGACTCAGCTACAAGGAGGTTTGCGCCACCTGCGTCGAGCGTGCCGTCCACACCATCGTCACCCCAGTTGGTGTCCCAGCCACCGAGTGCAAACTTGAACTCCGTGCCTGCATCGAACCAGAAATAGCCCTCGTACTTGTCGTCGCTGTTGGGCGAAGAAAGTACGGTGGTGTTCAGTGTTGGATCCCAACCCTGAAAGCTGCCCGGCACGTTGACGACTGGATAGCCCGTGTTGCCCTGGTTTGGTGAAACAATCACGCTGCCGCCGCTGCCCGGTGCGGGAAACTTGTTCACGATGGCACTGGTCGTGCGAAGACCTCCCCAGCCACCGTCAATGCCATAATCGGAAGCTGCCATGCTGCCGCCAACGGGCGCATGCACCAAGAAGGTCATGCCGCCGTAAGTGCGGGTATGGACACCGTCAAAAGTTACTGGGAAGATGATTTCATCTGAATTGTTGTTGTCAGCGAGGAAAAGGTGCGAGAAATTGGCCTCCAAGTCGAAACCACCCTCGTCAATCACTTTCTTTGAGTAAGTCGCAGCATCGGCGTAAGCGTTTTTGCCGACGTACACCTCAGCATTGAGGTAGAGCTTTGCCAGCAACATCCAAGCAGCAGCTTGGTCGGCACGGCCATACTCATTGGTGCGTGGCGCAGCTAGGTCTGGCTCGAAGGCTTTGATTTCTGTCTCCAACCAATTGTACAGGTCGTCACCGCTGATTTGCTCCGGGAAGAAAGCCCCAACGGCATCCTCCTCCGTCACGAAAGGTACGGTGCGGAACAAGTCCAAAGCGTGGTAGTAGCTCAGGGCACGGAGGAAGCGAGCCTCGGCACGGAAAGTCTTGATTTCAGCTTTCAACGCCTCGTCAACGCCACGGCTGTTGAGTTTGTCATCCGTCGTTTCCCGGAGGAATTCATTGCAAATGGCGACTTGGTAGAAAATACGGCTGTAGCAGGCGTAGATAAAACCATCGTCGGCATTCCAATCTTGCTCGTGAAAGTCCTTGATGGTGGCGTCGTTCCAGCCGATGACGGCCTCGTCGGTGGAAAGCTCCTGCAAGTACCAATACATGCGCAGGTACTGGCCGAAGCCCTCGTCAATGCCGCTGATGTCAGGTTGGCCAGCGGGGCCTTGTTGGCCGGTGACGGAGAGGCCAGCATAAAGCCTCGCCAACACCTTTTTGTAGTTATCAGGATTGTCGTACACCGCTGCCGAGGTCAGCTCGTCTTTGTCCGTAGGCACGGTGTCGAGGTCCTTGAAGCATGACGAGAACACCACAAGGAAGCCCGTCATGAGGAATATTTTGAAAAAAGAATTAATCTTCATGTGTTGCAAATTTTAATGGTTAGAACCTTGCGTTCAAGCCGAACAACATGGTGCGTGAACGTGGGTAAAAGTTGTTGTCAATACCATTGTCAATCTCCGGGTCAATGCCTTCGTAGTCGGTAATGAGCAACGGATTTTGAATGGTGACGAAGAGCTTGAGGAAGTCAACCTTCTCTATCATGCTGCTGAAGTTGTAGCCCAAAGTCACGTGGTCAAGTCGGAAGAACGATGCATTCTGCACGAAATAATCGCTCAGGTACTGTGGGTTGTTGAAATCCAAGTAAGTCGCAATGGCGTTTACGTTGCCCAAGTAGCCTGTTGGGTGATAAAGGTTGGCATAGCTCGTGCCAGACTGCAAGTTGTTGTAAACGTAGTTGCCGACGTTGGCACGGCCTGCAAACGAGAAGTCGAAATTGCCGTAGTTCAAGGTTGAAGTCAGACCGAAGAAATAATCTGGTGCAGCTTTTTCGTAGCGGTAGAGGTCGTCAGCGTTCACGATGCCGTCTTCGTTGCGGTCCACGTAAAGTCCTTCGATGGGCACGCCGTTTTCGTCATACACTTGCTCGTACACGTAAAATGAATTGGCAGCATACCCTACGCTGTGAATTTGGGCAGTGTTACCTACGCCACCAGAGATATTGCCAGTCAATACACCGTTGTAATCTGGGTCATCGGAAGCTGTGAGCTTCGTGATTTTGTTCTTGTTGGCAGTCACGTTGAAGCCAAAATCCCAATTTATTTTTTCTGTGCGAACAGGGTTGAGGTTCAATGAGAACTCAACGCCGGTATTCTCCAAGTCACCCACGTTGGTGTTGATGAAGTTGGAAAGGTTGGAGCCTGCGGGTACTGGAATGAAGTTGAGGAGGTCCTGGGTTTCACGCTTGTAAAGTTCAACCGAACCGTAAATGCGCTCATCCATCAAGCCGAAGTCAACGCCAGCGTTGTAGGTGGTTGTTTCTTCCCACTTGATTTTGCTGTCGTAGCCGCCAGGGCGAAGTGTTTGCACGAAGGTGTTGCCGAATTGGTAGCCTGCATTTTCAAAGCTGGCGAGGTAGCGAGGCAGGTGAACGTAGTAGTCTCCAATTCCCTGCTGGCCCGTTACACCCCATCCGAGGCGAACCTTGAGGGAGGAAAGTGAACCTTTGCCGTTACCATCCACCACTTTGTAGGCCACAGCCGCTGCTGGGAACACGCCCCATCGGGAGTCTTCGGAGAACCTTGACGTGCCGTCACGACGGAATGTTCCAGTCAACAACAATCTATCGAACAAGGAAAGGTTGACACGGCCGAACAAGGAAAGCAAGAAAAGCTCGCCAGAGTTGTCGCCCTCAGCCACTTCTGTTCCGGGGATATTTGAATTAAAGAAGTCGTCTTCGAAGTTGAAACGTTGCCAAGAGTAACCGCCCATCACATCCAATTTAGTGCGGCCAATTTCCTTGACGTAGTTCAGGTAAAAATCAAGCAGGCTGTTCTCCTTCGATTGGCTGTAAGTGTTTTTTACCCCCTGGTCGAAGTAGGCAAATGAAGCCTCAGCTGGCACATCAATATTGCCCTCACCGTTCGATTTGTCATAAGCGAGGTTCAGGTTCGCCCTCAATTCCGGCAAAAAGCCAAAACGGTAGTCAAACGACGAGCTTGCCACAAAGCGATTGACGGTTGACTCATCGGTGCGCATCATCAACTGAGCTACTGGATTGGCAGGCGAAAGGGTATTGGGCTCGCCGTTGGCTTGCACCCAAGTGAAGTAGCCGCCATAAGGACTTGCCTCATCACGCACCGGCTTGGTGGGGTCGAAGAAAGAAGCGCCACCAATGGCTCCACGGTTGGCAAAAGTATTGGCAGTGGTCATGCCCTTCAGACCGATGTTAATCTGCAAGCGGTTGTCAATCAACTTTGGCGTCAAGTTGACAGAACCGGTCCAACGTTCGTATTCGTCTGTTTTCAGGACACCTTTTTTATTGGTGTAACCAACTGACGCACGGTATGGCACAGCACCAATGCCACCTGCAAAGTTCAGGTTGTGGTCGTGGCCGATGCCAGTCTCGTAAATCTGGTCATTCCAGTTGGTATTGCCAGTGCTCACCAATTCATGTGCTGGGTGTCCCTCTGGAAAGTGGCTGTGAATCAGGTCTTGATACTCGCTGCTGTTCAACACGTCAGGCGTATTGAGCGAATTGCTGAACGACACGTTGCCGTTGTACTCCACTTTCAGTTTTTGGCCGAGTTTCCCCGTCTTGGTGGTGATGAGGATGACGCCATTTGAGGCCCGGCTACCGTAGATGGCAGTTGCGGAGGCATCTTTCAACACCGTGAAAGTTTCGATGTCGTTCGGGTTCACGAAGTCGAAGACGTTCCTCGCACCGGAGATACCGCCGTTGTCGAGCGGGATACCGTCAATGACAATGAGTGGGTCGTTGGAGGCACTGAGCGAAGAACCACCACGGATGCGGATTTGCGCACCACCACCGGGGTCAGAGCTGGGCGTGATTTGCACACCTGCAACTTTGCCCGCTAGCAGTTCTTGTGGTGCTGTGATGGCGCCTCGGTTGAAAACGTCCGAGTTGACTTGCGCAACAGAACCAGTCGCATCTTCCTTCTTGACTTCACCGTAACCGATAACCACGACCTCGCCAAGTAGGGTGCCAGCGACCATTCTCACGTCAATCACGTTGGATGCACCGATTGCGATGGTCTGCGTCTCGTAACCCGTGTAACTAAATTGGAGCGATTGGGCGCCAGCCGGAACTTCGAGGCTGTAAGTGCCATCAATGTCCGACACGGTGCCCGTGGATGTGCCGACCACAAGGATACTGGCACCGATAAGTGTCTCCCCAGAGTTGGCATCTGTCACCGTGCCCGAAATGGTCCGCTGACCAATAGCCAAGCTTGGCAACACAACCATCGCTAGGAGTAGGAAAGTGTTGTGAATAAATAGTTTCATACAATCTTATAGTTAGAAATGAGAAAATTCCTTTAAGTGTGAACTTGGTGTTCTCCTTCTTCAATTCTCGATGAGGCCAGCTTCAAAACTTGGCAAATATCTAACTTCTATCGTTTTTGCCCTAATTAAATAAAATCACCCCAAACTGGTGAGTTTTGTGCTTAAAACAAACGTAAATGGGGAAACTATCGCTGCCAACTATGCTCAAAAGTCAGCCTTGGTTTTTGGCGATTCGCTTTACCTTCGCCCATCATGATTGCACGTCCACCACTTCTCAGCATCATCACCGTTGTTTTCAATGGCGCATACTACCTCAACGGCACAGCACGCAGTGTACTTGCGCAGACTTACCCACATATCGAGTACATTATTGTGGACGGCGGCTCAACCGACCATACGCTAACGGCCATCAAGCTTACTGAAATAGCCAATGAAAAACTACTGAACGCCAAGATACTTAGGTGGGTAAGTGAGCGGGACAACGGCCTCTACGACGCCATGAACAAGGGCCTGCGCATGGCCACGGGCGATTTTATTTGGTTTTTAAATGCGGGAGATGAATTGCCTAGTGCCAATACGGTCGAGCAAATGATGCTAAAGTACACTCCCGAAACCGATGTTTTTTATGGGGAAACAACGCTCGTAACCTTCACCCGCTACCCGCTGGGGACTCGCTCGCAGCTGACCACCCAAAAACTGCCTGCCAAATTGACTTGGGAAAGTCTCCGATTGGGCATGGTGGTTTGTCACCAATCCTTCGTTGCACGTCGGGGAATCTCACCTCAGTTCATCGAAAGCAATTTGGCTGCCGACATTGACTGGGTGATTGAAGTTTTGAAAAAAAGCAGGTTGACTGTCAACACCAAAATGGTACTCGCCAATTACCTGACTGGGGGTGTCTCCAAACAGCGGCACCGCCAGTCCCTGAAGGACAGGTACGAAGTACTCAAAAAACACTACGGATTTTTTCCCAATCTGATCAACCACGTCAGGATAGTAGTTCGAGCTGTTTTTTCAAAAAACAGCTACTGACAGGCTCAGTTTTTCAGCTGGTTGACGATGCCCATCAGGTCAAGCTCTTGCCAGCTTCTGTAGATTTTGCCATCCCGCATCTCGTAAATCACAAGCCCCGTCGAAGTGAATTTTTTTCCAGTGGCAGGCATTCCAAACGCTTCGCCCATGTGAATGGCCTCTACTTCGTAGCGCACGGCAGCATTTTTTTCATCGGCAAACAAATGGGTAATCTTGAAATGTGCCTCGTGAAAGGCTTCCTTGTAAAACCTAACCAACTCGTACATGCCTTCCAGCCCTTCCGATTCAGGACGAATCGGGTTGCCATCGCTCCATTCAGGGTGGAAAACGGTGGGTATCAACTTTTCATTGTTGTTCTTGTTCCAACCCTCTTCGAACCAGATTCGGATGGTTTCTTTGTTGACCTCCGCCTGCCTCAACGCTTTGGACGGGGCACATTGGCAAAACAGGAGTACTGCAAATGCTGACAGTAGTAAGTAGTGCTTTTTCATAGGCGAGGAAAATTTATGGAACGTGAAAAGAATAGCCTCCAAGTTAACTCAAACGATTGAATGCGTATATTTTCGGGCCGCCTATTTTTTAGGTTTGAATAAAAATAGCTGGTTACTGGCTGGTACAACAATTTCGACTTTCAAGCGTAAATGTTACTTTGACCTTCTAGCCAAAGCTCAAACCGCAATCTGACCAAGAATCAAGCTTCTATCATGCAATTTTTATATCCGGGTTTTTTGTTCGCATTGGCCGCCTTGGCCATCCCCATCATCATCCACCTATTTTATTTTAGGCGGTTCAAAAAAGTCTATTTCACCAACGTCCGGTTCCTAAAAGAAGTAAAGGACGAGACCAGTTCACGTCGCAAGCTCCGCAACCTGTTGGTACTGTTGGCCCGCTGTTTGGCTGTCATCATGCTGGTCTTGGCGTTTGCGCAGCCGTTTATCCCGCAAGATGTCGAAGTAAAACAAGGTGAGAATGCCGTCAGCGTGTTTGTGGACAACTCGTTCAGCATGAGTGCCTTGAGCGAAGAAGCCCCCCTGCTCGAAAAAGCAAAACAAAGGGCGAAGGAAATCATAACCGCCTATGCCGTTGACGATCGCTTCCAGGTCCTCACAAACGACTTTGATGGCAAACACCAGCGCCTCGTTAGCAAGGAAGAAGCCATTGCCTTGGTCGAAGAAATCAAAGTCTCGCCAGCAGTGCAGTCGCTCACGCAAATTTTGACCAGACAAAACCAAGCACTTGGAAGTGGCAAGGTCGCGAACAAGGTGAGCTACGTCATCTCGGACTTTCAAAAAAACATTACTGACCTTGAGCAATATAAGGACAGCTTGCTCGAAGTGAACCTCGTACCACTGCAAGCGGTGCAGGAAAAAAACGTCAGCATCGACAGTGCTTGGTTTGAAGCGCCAGTGCAGATGATGAGCCAACCGAATCCGCTCATCGTAAAAGTGAAAAACTGGAGCAGCGAAACCGCCGAAAATGTGCGGTTGACCGTAAAATACGATGGCGAAAGCAAGCCCGTCGGTGAGCTGAGCATACCCGGCAATAGCTCCATCCTCGACACGGTAGTGGTGACCATCCAAAAGCCAGGCTGGCACGAGGCCGAACTAGCGTTGACGGACTATCCCGTACAATTCGACGACCATTATTATTTCACCTACAACGTTGCCGAGGTCATCAACGTGCTGGTCATCAACGAGTTGACACCCAGCTCTTACCTCGAAGCGGCATTCAAGGGCATCAGCTATTTCAAGGTCACGAACCAATCCGCCAGCCAAATCACCTACTCTGATTTTCCAAAGCATCAATTGATTGTTGTCAATGGGTTAACCAATGTTTCGAGCGGCCTCGCCCAAGAACTCAAGCAGTATGTGGACAACGGGGGCAATGTGCTCGTCTTCCCTTCCGCCACAGCAAATACGGCTACCTACAACAGCTTTTTGGCCTCCATCCCCGCCAACGAACTGCAAGCCTTCGAGCAGCAAGAACGCAGTGTGGCAGATGTGAACACGGAGGAGTTTGTGTTCAAGGACGTGTTCGAGAACAAATCGGCCAACCTCAAGCTGCCAGTTACAAAAGGCAACTACCAACTGAGCAAGATGGCCAGCCGTGGCGAGGAAAAACTGCTTACCTACCGTGATGGGAACACCTTCCTCGGCAAGTTTAAGAGTGGACAAGGCATACTTTACCTCTGTGCCGCACCATTGAATACAGAGGTGAGCAACCTTGCAAACAGCGGCGAGATTTTCATACCGATGCTGTACAAAATGGCAATTTCAAGCGCCAGAAAACGCCCAATCGCCTACACCATTGGCCGTGACGAGACCATTGAGTCCGACAATTTGGTGAAGGGCGGTGAAACCGTTTACAAAATGAAGGGCGGCGCCAAAGAAGGCCAAGTCTCAGAAGAGTTCATTCCTCAACAGCGAATTGTGGCTTCCAAGGTTTTCATCGGGCTGCAAGGTCAGCTTATCGAGGCAGGCTACTACGACCTTTTTCTGAACACCGACTCGACCCTAGCCAAGTTTGCGTTCAATTTCGACCGCCGAGAGTCTGACCTAACCTATTTCAACGAGGATGAGCTAAAGGAAAAGGCTGGCGCAAACGTCAGCGTGTTGACTGGGAGTGCCGCCGCAAATTTCGAGTCTGTGGTAGCCGACAGAAGCAAAGGTGTCATCCTCTGGAAATGGTGCGTCATCATCGCATTGCTCGCCTTGGCCTTGGAGGTCTTGCTGCTTCGTTTTTGGAAAGTCTGACAATAGAAAAGACAGCTCCGTTGCCGATGATTGGCAATGGAGCTGTCTTTTATGCCAAACAAGTCCAAATTTGTTTCTTTCCAATAGTTGACGACTGTAACAATCCTCCTTTCTGCTCCGTCCTTCGTTCGTCCAAATCAATTGACAATTTCGTGTTTGACCAAGTCATCGCCTTTTTCAAAAACAAAAAAAATGGCAATGTCAATTTCTTAAAAACTGCCACCTTTACAATTGGAGCTGCATCCAGCAAAAGTTGATAGTGGATGCTTTTAAATCCGGTCAAAACGAAAGCCAATTAGTATGAAAAACAAACAGTCATTTGGGTACATTTTGAGCGTTGCCACCTACTTGATACTGCCGCTTATGGCAACTGGCCAATCCGACTCAACCAGTCAACCCAAAGCGAAAATTTCACTTTTCGACCTTTTTAAAAAGGATGAAATGCCTGAAATAACTATCACAGCCAATTTCGACTCCATCAAAGCCAATGTAAAAAACAAGGAGTACGTAAATGGCAGTTTTGAAGTTGTTCACAGCAAGAAATCAATCACAAAAATCAATGTAAAACTGCGGCCACGGGGCAAATCAAGGCGAATGATGTGTGATTTTCCACCACTGAAGTTAAAGTTTGAAAAATCAAGTTTGAAAGCTCAGGGTCTTGAAACTTACAATGATTTCAAATTGGTGACACATTGCCTGGAGAAAAACCCTCAAATTGAAGCCGTCATCAAGCGTGAGTTTTTGATTTATCAGCTTTTCAATTGCCTAACTCCGTACAGCTTCAAGGCTAGTCTGGCAAATATCAACTACAAGAACACGGGTAAATCCTTCAAAAAAAACACCCATTTGGGTATCATCATTGAGGACGCTGAGAGCTTGGCACACCGCAATTATTGCCAGACCATGGAGCAGAAGGTTATTGCCCTCGACTCGCTCCACCAAAATCAAGAGAAAACGACTTCTGTTTTTCAGTACATGATAGGCAATGCCGACTGGAGCTACATGATGGCCAGAAACATGGAGCTGATTCAACAATCGGACGGCCAAATCATCCCTGTGCCATACGATTTTGATTATGCAGGCTTGGTCATGGCGCCCTACGCCCGTGCCAATGCAGCTTTGGGGCAAAAAACGGTGCTTGATCGGGTATATCTCGGCAATGCAAAATCCTACGAGGAGCTTCACAGCATTTTTAGCTACTTCAAAACCAAAAAAGCTGACTTGTTTGAAATCATTGACAACTTTGACGAACTCGATTGGGATACTCGCTCGATGATGAGGGACTATGTGGAAGGTTTTTTCAACATCATCGAAAGCAAGGAGCGAGTAGAAAAAGAGATGTTGGGCAAGGTCAAATAAGCATGAGATGATTGAAAATAGCTATCCAATATCAACCAATCAGTGCCTTCGCCCCTGAAAATTTTGACTTTCATCGAAAAAATAATGCACTCGCACGGGGGTAGGCCCACATTTGCAGCATCACCAGATTAATTAGTTAATTTTTATTCACCGACTGTAAACAGCCATTGGCTATTTGGCCAAACAGCTTCGCAACTGTTTGACTGTCAGGCTATTGGTTGTTGTAAAAAATCACCCGATCATGAAAAAGTATGCTGGACTTTTAGTCCTATTATTCTCTTTTGTATTTACCTCAGCCAGCCTAGCCAACAAAGAAACAGGTAAGATTTCCGGTAAAGTCATTAGCCACGACAGCCAACCTTTGAGCTTCGCAAACGTGCTGCTTTATGCCGTTGCCGACAGCAGCTTGGTCAAAGCCGAGTACACGTCCGAGGATGGCAGCTTCGAACTTCAGAACATCGCAGCGGGCAGGTATTGGCTCAACATCAGCTTCGTGGGCCTTCCCGAATACAATTCAGCAGTGTTTGAGATAACGACTGGCCAGGCATTGAACATGGCAGAAATAAAGATGCAGGCCAAAAGCGTTGAACTTGCCGAAGTGACGGTCACAGCCAAGAAGCCGTTGGTGGAAGTTCACCCCGACAAAACCGTGTTCAACGTGGAGGGCAGCATCAATGCCACGGGAAACAACGCCCTCGACCTGCTTCGCAAATCACCGGGCGTGGTGGTGGACAACAACGACAACATCATCATGGCAGGAAAAGGCGCTGCCCGCATCTACATTGATGGGAAGCCCTCGCAACTGACCACGCAGGACTTGGCCGCCTTCTTGAAAACGGTGCAATCAAGCGACATTGCCACCATTGAAATCATAAGCAACCCCAGTGCAAAATGGGATGCTGAGGGCAATGCGGGCATCATCAACATCCGCATGAAGAAGGACAAACGGCTCGGCTCAAACGGCAATGTGAATCTCGGCTACGGTGTTGGGATGCGTGAAAATTACGAAGCCGGATTCAGTGGCAACTTCCGCAACAAGCGCATGAACACTTTCGGCAGTTACAACTTCAACGATGGCGAATGGCTGGAAATCATGCATTTTTACCGGGAACAAAATGGTGCGATGCTCGACCAAAATGGCCGCAACGACAACCACTGGCAGAGCAACAACTTTAAGCTCGGCAACGATTTTTTCATCAACGACAAAAATACGATAGGCTTCCTCGTGAACGGCTACGAGAGCAAGTACGACGATGACAGCCACATCCGCACCCCAATCAGTGCCATCGGTGCCAACCTGCCTGACAGTACGCTGATTGCTGAAACCCAAACCGATGGTAAGCGCCGCAACTACAACTTCAACCTCAACTACCGCTTTGACGACTCAAAAGGCAAAGTTTGGAACTTCGATGGCGACTATGGTTTCTTCAAAAATGAAAATGACCAGCTCCAGCCCAATCGCTACTACGTAGGCGACGGCAGCGAGGGCAGCCAACTGTTGCAAGAGCGCAACTACCACACCGTTTCACCCACCAAAATCGACATTTACACCCTGAAAATTGATCATGAACGCCCATTGCTGAAGGGACAGTTGGGAGCTGGCATCAAATTGTCGTACGTCAAAACCGACAACGATTTCAACTTCTACAACGTGGTGGAGGGTGAAGATGTGGTGGACATTGACCGCACCAATTTTTACACCTACACCGAAAACGTGAACGCCGCCTACACGACCTACAACCGCCAATTTGGCAAATGGGGTATGCAGCTCGGCCTGCGTGGCGAGCAGACCATTTCCGAGGGCGATCTGACAGCGCTCAAACCCGTGAACGACCAAAACGTGAAGCGGGACTATTTCAACCTGTTCCCGTCTGGTGGCGTAACCTACACCATGAACGAGAAGCACAGCTTCCAACTGAACTACTCCCGCCGTTTGGACAGACCGAGCTACCAAGACCTCAACCCGTTTGAGTACCGCCTCGACGAGCTGACCTTCCAGAAAGGCAACCCGTTCCTGAAGCCGCAGTACTCCAACAACTTCCAAATCAGCCACACTTTCATGCAGATGATGACCACCTCGCTGAGCCACAACCGTACCACCGACCTCATCGAGCGCATCGTGGATGTGGACGACCAAAACAGCACGGCCAGTTTCATCACCTGGCGCAATATTGCGGAGCAAGACAACACCAGCCTGAACATCGGTTCGCCGGTGCCCATCGCAAAATGGTGGAACGGCTACGTGAACCTGAACGGCTACCGCACGCACAATGAGGCAGATTTTGGCGACGGTAAAATCGTGGACGTTACGGTGTACGCTTTCAACGGCTACATGCAGCACACTTTCAACTTACCTTTCGACATGAGCGCCGAGATTTCGGGCTGGTACAGTTCGCCCTCCGTTTGGGGCGGCACCTTCAAAATGGAGGAAATGTGGGGCTTGGACGCTGGCATCCAAAAGCGTTTGCTAAAGGGCAAGGCCAATTTGAAAATATCGGTCAACGATATTTTCTACAGCCAAAAATGGAACGGCACCAGCAACTTTGGCGCATTGCACATGGTGGTGAATGGCCGTGGCGACAGCCGCAGGTTCAGGGTCAACTTTTCCTATAATTTTGGGAACGACCAAGTGAAAGGAGCCAGGAACAGGAACACTGGATTGGATGACGAGAAAAAACGCATCAAGTCGTAATTGGAGTGTCTCCGGGAATTGGGATTGTCACGATTTTATTCCCACGAATCTTCATATACCATTGAATTTCAAACAGTTGAGAGCCTGCTAGTCAGGCTCTTATTTTTTTTACCAAGCTCGTGACAACCCCGATTCTAGCCTATAAACCCGGAAGTAAGTCGCCTAAAATTCAAGAAGAACGAAGGGCGTAAGGCAATAGCAGTGCCAAGAAAAAAATCGTTGGCTATTGCATATTTGGAATCATTTTGTGAAAAGTTGAAACTAGGATTCAATCGTCCCAGCCCATCTGCTGATTATTTTTCAATCCTACCTAACTTGGCCACCAAACTTATCGAACATGCTGAAACAAGTGGAACATATCGGCATTGCCGTGAAAAACCTCGAAACCGCCAACTCGCTTTACGAAAAGCTGCTGGGCACAGGGCCGTACAAACAAGAGGCCGTGGCATCGGAAAACGTCATCACTTCATTTTTCAAAACAGGTGAGGCCAAAGTGGAGCTGCTCGAAGCTACTTCGTCAGATAGTGCCATCGCCAAGTTCATCGAAAAACGGGGGGAGGGAATCCACCACATCGCTTTCGAGGTGGAAGACATTCACGCTGAAATGCAACGTCTTGAAAATGAGGGATTTACGCTCTTGAACAAGGAGCCAAAACGGGGTGCCGACAATAAACTGGTCTGCTTTATCCATCCAAAATCGGCCAACGGCGTATTGGTGGAGTTGTGCCAGAGCATCTAAATAGTTGATTTATCCATCAAAAATCAGGCTTTTTGGTCGTGCATGGCCCGTCTAAGTCGGTCGTTGATGGCTTGGCCAAGCCCCTCGTCAGGCAAGAACTTCGTCAAAATCACAGCGGCACCACAGCTATCTGCCTCCCGCATGGTGGAGAACAGGTTTTTGGCTGCCTCGTCCAAATTTCCGGTGGCAGAGAGCTGAAACCGAAACTTGGCCGGCACCACGTCCATGTTGTTTCCAAAAGCAATCACACAGGTTTTTTCCTTCGGAAAATGGGTGGCCAATGTGTCAGCCTCAACTACAAAAAGTGGGGTCGAAGTAGCGTAATGACTTTTTAACTGGCCTGGAGCCACAGGGTGCTCCTCCACGCCCGTTTGAACAAACACTTTCTTGCCCGAGGCTTTTTCGATGGCTTCCACCGCTACCCCACCCTTCCTTCTAATGATAACTTGTTGATTATCAAAGTCAACGATGGTGCTCTCCAGTCCGATTTGGCACGGGCCACCATCCAAGATGTACGGTATTTTGCCGTTCAGCCCCTCGAAAACATGCTGCGCTGTGGTCGGGCTGACGTAGCCGAACGGATTAGCACTGGGTGCTGCGACCGGGAAGTCGAGCAATCGCAGCAGTTCCCTCGTCAGCGGGTGCGCCGGGATGCGCACAGCGACCTTTGGGCTACCAGCCGTAACTAGGTCAGGAATGATGGCCCTTTTTTCCAGCAAACAGGTAAGCGGGCCTGGCGAAAACTTTTGCGCCAAAGTGGCAGCATCGTCGGGGATTTCTGTCACGTATTTTCTGACGGCTTCCCAACTTGGCAAATGAATGATGAGCGGGTTGAAATGCGGGCGGTTCTTGGCCTTGAAGATTTTGAGGACAGCGTCGGGGTCGAGGGCATTGGCAGCGAGGCCGTACACGGTTTCAGTGGGTATGGCTACGGGATGGCCGGATTTGAGTAGGTCGGCTGCTTGGTGGACGTCAGTTCCAATAATTGTGTTGAAAACGTGATGAGCCATCATTTTTCAATTTAATTCAAGCTCAATCTTAGTCAACCTCCCCTCAATCCCCCCATGTCGCTCTTCCAGTTTTGCCACCTGCACCTCCTCTTTCTCCAACATCGCATCAAAATCTTCAAAATTGGCGTCAATCTTCTGCTTGATGCTGGTGACGTAGGTGTGCAGTTTCGTGGAAAGTTCGTTCTGCAACAAGCCTCGACCTTTTGCGATTTCTTGCTGAAAACCCTCCACGATTTTGCGCTTCTTGGCCGCAGAAGTGAACCCTGCGAACAGCACGCCCACCGCCGTCAGGATTCCGCCCGTCACATCAAAGACCGCCAACTTGGTCACTGCGGCGAGAATGATACCCACCACTGCCAAGCCACTGCCAGTGGCAATGCTGGCCGAGCCGGGCTTTTTGTCGGGGAAAAGCTGGTCAGCACTGAAATTCTCCGGGCGGTTTAGGAATTTAGTGAAAGTCTCCTGCAAGTCCTGCATCACCGTGGCCCGCCGCTCGGCGATGTCGCTGAAAATTTCGTGGTTGTTGCGAAGGATAGTTTCGCTTTGGTGGATTTTCAAGTCAATCATCTTGGCCATCTGCTGAATGCTGTCGGCGAGGTCAGCCACGTTATCGTTGAGCTTGTTCTGGAGTTCAAGGTGAAGCTGCTGGTCGAGGTCCTTGGCGAGCGCCTCCAGCCATTCCTGGGCACTGGCTTTTTTAGTAAAAATGCCCGCAATCGTACGCCGAAGCAAGCTGAAAAAGGACAGCCCCTCCGTCAGTTCCTCCTCCTTTTGGAGTGTGATGCGGTCGTAGCCTGCGAGCAGGTTTTCCACCAGCATGTCCACTTGCCGCAGCGACTTAAGTTCCTGTTTTTCAAGGGTTTCCGTCACATCTTGACGGAACTTCAGGTCGGCCTGCCACTGTGCCCGGCGGTCGGAGATGCCCTTCCCGATGCGTTCGTTGAGGTTGCGACAGGTACTGATGTTATTTGCCAATTTGAGCACGGGCGCCTTGCCCCCTGTGATGTGCTCCCGAATGTATTCCCGCAGGGACAAAAAACCGCTTTCGAGGTAATTGCCCTCCTGCTCCAACTTGGCTGAGACAGCGAAGACATGCGGTGCATCAATCCCCTTTTTTTGGGCATGTTGCACGACGCCCTGCACGTTGATGGGCAGGTCTTCCGGGGCCATCAGGTCTTTTTGTTGCAACACGAAAATGACCTTGCGCCGCCACTCGGCGTGGATGTAGTCGAAGAAGTCCCAAGCCGACTGGCGGTAGGGATTTTTTGCCTCAAAAACAAAAACGATTAGGTCGCTGGACGGGATGAAGCGCTCAGTGATTTCTTGGTGGTGCTCGACAATTGTGTTCGTACCGGGGGTATCCACTATCGCGATTTCCTTGAGGATTTCGACGGGGTGGGTGATTTTTTTCAGGTGCGGGTTGATGCTGATTACCTGCTCTGTTTCGCCCCAAATTACCTGCTGAATGGTGTCGGTCATGGGCTGTGGAGCCACCTTGCAGACCTCCTTCCCGGTTGAAAGCAAGGCGTTCACGAAGCTGCTCTTGCCTGCCTTCACCTCACCCACGATGACGAACATGAACGGTTCATTGATGCGGTTTCGCAACTCACTGACGGTTTGGCGCAGTTGTTCGTGACCAATGTCCACTGTCAGGTCGTGGAGGTCTTTCGCTATTTCGTCAATATGCGCCCGCAGTGTTTGGAGTTTGTCGTCGAGTATTTTTACCATGGTGAGGTTTAGGTGGTTAAGAAAGTTTAGTAGGTTTAGACAAGCCTCAAAACTAAATCTTCTAAACCTACTAAACTCGATAAACCTTTAATTCACTCCAACTGGAAGCGGACTGGTTGGTTGTAAAGCACCCTGACAGGTTGGCCTTTGGCATTCTGTCCCGGCTTGAACTTCGGCAGCTTTTTCACCAAGCGAATCGCTTCGGCAGCACAGCCCCCACCGATATCGTTGGTGGCATGAACGTCAGTAACCGAACCATCTCGCTCGATGATGAAGCTGACATTTACCGTTCCTTCGATTGAATTGTCGAGTGCTTTTTGAGGGTATCGAAACCCATTACGGAGGTATTTGTAAATCTTGTCAGCTGTGCATTTTTCTTCTTTGTTCCTGTCCTTGTTGTCGCATCCTTTGAACACGGGCTTCCGAGACGTTGACATCACGGTCACAGGTTTATTTGGGTCAACTGGTTTTGGCTTTTCCGCCTCAATCGATGGCAATTTTTCCTTTTCCGGTGTTGGGGCAGGTTTTGTTGGTGTTTTACTAGGAATAGGTGTTTTTTTTGGAGGCTGCTTAGTGGGTTTCTTTGGTTTCTGGCCTGTTGTACCTGTACCCTTATTCGTTGCATCCTTGGCGATATCTTGGGTTTCCGGAGCCCCATCATCCGGCAAGGTAATTTGCTCATTGGCCAGTACCTCTTGCTCAATTTCCCACATACGGATGGAAGCGGCATCAACATATTTGCCTTCCGGGTAGCTGGCGAGATAGTTAGACATAGCAGCAGCATCGTTGGATGCAAGGGCCGTTTCCCATGCTTCCATCTCTAGGGTGTCCAGTATTTGCTGGGCCATTTGAGCCTCTGCGGTACCAGGATTGTTGGAAACAAATGCCTCCAATTCTCCCCTGTCTCGTCCAATACGGGTTTTGTCCCAAGCCGACAAAGTGTCAGCTTTTACGACATCGGATGGCAATGGTACATCTGATGAATTGTTGCCCATGTTGCCAATAACGGCCCAAACAGAGATTACCAGCGCCAAAACAGCGCCCAAAACGGTCGCTATTTTTCGAAACCCACCGGATTTGGATGGTGAGGGTGCCTGTGGCATTGGTGCTGGCGCTGGTTTTGGTGCTGATGGAGGGGGAGCTAGTGGCTCGAAAGCAGTATCAATCCCCTTGCCTCCACCGCCTGGGACAGCACGTTGCTCGTCCGTATCTGTCAACTGCCAACTGTACCCAGCACTGATGAAATCCGTCGCTGCGTCCGTTGGTTTTTGCGTCAAAATCTCCACCTGCTCCTTCAACACTTCGTTGCGCTTGCGCTCAATACCGTTGATGATTTCGATGATGGAAATCTTGAGCACCAGTGGAAATTGGCCCTCCTTCAACGGTGTCACACAGAAAATCCACTCGGTCACGAGGTCTTTTTCCACAAACTGCACCGTGTCGTGCAGGGTCGTAATCGTGAAAGCTTTTTCGGAATTGGGGTCGAGAAGTTCGACGCCCATCACGTCGGAGATGCGCAGGTCCTTCATCACATCACCAACCTCCACTTGAAAGTCGTGGAGGAGTTTTTTACGGTCAAATGACAGCCGTACTATGCATTCCTCTTCGACGCCCAATTGCATCTTTTTCGGGATTCGGTACAGCACTTCGCCGTTGTACACATCGGCTATTCCGCCCTCCGTGTTGGTGGCTGTGGCCAATTCTGGGATGTCGGACTCCCGAATGCTGTCAATAAAATCAATCAGCGCTTGCCGAATCCGGTTGAATTCCAAGGTAGCGTCTTCGTTCGAGATGATGCCCTGCAAAAGTTGTCTGCTAACATCCTGGTAACGGCCTTCTAGCGCCAGATAATCGTTGTATTTGTCAGACCCAGGCTTAAGGGTCTTTTTAAAGGCGGCAAGCACAAGGTCAGTGCCCTGTGGAACCAGGTCACGAAGCTCATTTTGAATGGTCTGCAAAGTTTTCATGGCAGCATTGAGAATGGAAAATTGAAAATGCCTGCCTTTTCGGTGGCAGGGAAAATGAAACAAACCCATTAAACAGAAGCCAAATTTAATACAACTGGTCACCTGCGGCCAATTTATTCAGCCTATTTTCAAAATCATCAAAATAACTGTCCTTTAAAATCATTTTCAATTTTCAAGTCACTATTCCCAGCTATTCCTTGTTCGCCAACTGTCCGCAAGCCGCATCAATGTCTTTACCTCGGCTGCGCCGCACGGTGGTCATCACGCCATTTTCGCTCAAAAACCTTGCGAAGCGGTCAATCTTGTCTTCGCCCGCCTTCACGAAATCCAGCCCTGCCACAGGGTTGTATTCAATGATGTTTACCCGCACCGGGAACCGCTGGCAGAGTCGGAGCAGTGCCACGGCGTCCTCGTAACTTTCGTTGAAATTGTTGAAGGCGATGTATTCGTAGCTGAGGCGGTTGCCTGTTTTTTGGTAGAAATACGTTAGTGAATCCATCAGCACTTCGAGGTTGTTCTGCTCGTTGATGGGCATGATTTCGTTGCGCTTTTCATCGGTTGGGGCATGAAGCGAAAGAGCAAGATTGACTTTGGCGTTGTCGTCGGCCAACTGTTTTATCATCTTCGCAATGCCCGCCGTGCTCACGGTGATGCGCTTCGGCGACATGCCCAACCCCTCCGGTGAGGTGATTTTCTCGATGCTTTCCAGCACAGGGCGGTAGGCCAAAAGCGGTTCGCCCATGCCCATGTAAACGATGTTCGTGAGTGGGTGGCCGAAGGTAGCCTCACATTGACGGTTCACGAGCAGCACTTGGTCGTAGATTTCGGCAGCATCGAGATTGCGCACCCGCTTCATTTGGCCCGTGGCGCAAAAGGCGCAGGTCAGGCTACAGCCAACTTGACACGAGACGCAGACCGTGAATCGGCGGTCGTCTGGCACTGGTATTAGCACGGACTCGATAAGGTGGCCATCGTGGAGGCGGAAACGGGTCTTGATGGTGCCGTCGTTGCTGTGCTGCACCTTGTCTTCCACGATGTGGTTGATGGCAAATTGCTCGTCGAGCCACTCCCGCAGCGGCTTGGAAAGGTTGGTCATTTCAGCAAATGAATGTGCCCCTTTCTTCCAGAGCCATTCCCAAACTTGGTTCGCCCGAAACTTCGGCTCACCTTTTTCGCCGAAGGCAGCAACGAGGTCAGTTTTGCCCAATTGCCGTATGTCTTGCTTGGTTGTTGTTTCTACCATTTTGCAAAGATAGGATGGTTTCGGGTTTTGCCATTTTGACACGCCATTTTGCGCCATTTTATCCAAAAAAATGACAGGAAGTCACATTTTTTCCAATGGCACGAAAGGTGATAGGAGCGGGTGTCCGTCAGGACAGAATGATTGTAAAATTGTTGAAATTGCTGAATTGTCGTTACTGGCATTGGTAAGCATCAAA
>CAYTZS010000032.1:26196-35126 GCA_964442355.1 uncultured Saprospiraceae bacterium
TCAAACAATATAACAATCAAACAATACAACAATCAATTAATAACAAAACAGTAGATTACTATGAAGTTCAAGCCTATCAATGACAGGGTAGTTGTAAAACCAGCACCCGCAGAAGAAAAAACTAAGGGAGGCATCATCATCCCTGACACCGCCAAAGAAAAGCCACAGCGTGGCGAAGTCGTTGCAGTTGGCCCCGGTAAAGACGACAAAAAAATGACTGTCAAAAAAGGCGACATCGTGCTCTACGGCAAATATGCCGGCCAAGAGATGAACTACGATGGC
Source organism: uncultured Saprospiraceae bacterium (assembly GCA_964442355.1). GTDB lineage: Bacteria > Bacteroidota > Bacteroidia > Chitinophagales > Saprospiraceae > UBA6168. The sequence goes on from CAYTZS010000032.1 coordinate 26,479, forward strand.
GAGGACTACCTCATCATGCGTGAGGACGATATTATGGTGATTTTGGACAAGTAAGTTCCATCGTCAATGGTTTCAAGAAAACGATTTAACCTACTCTAAACCAGTCAATCAAACAATAAAGCAATTCAACAATCAAAAGTTATGGCAAAGGAAATTTCTTTTAATAGGGACGCCCGTGAGAAACTCAAAACGGGTGTTGACGCTTTGGCAAATGCCGTGAAAGTAACCCTCGGCCCACGTGGTCGCAACGTGGTCATCCAGAAAAGCTTTGGTGCGCCGCAAGTGACCAAAGACGGTGTTTCTGTGGCCAAGGAAATCGAACTCGAAGACGCCGTAGAAAACATGGGCGCACAAATGGTGAAGGAAGTAGCTTCCAAAACCAGCGACCTCGCAGGTGATGGCACAACGACTGCAACTGTTTTGGCTCAGGCCATGATTACTGCTGGCTTGAAGAACGTTGCTGCTGGCGCAAACCCGATGGACCTCAAGCGTGGCATTGACCAAGCTGTGAAGGTTGTTGTGGAAGACCTCAAGAAGCAGTCCGAGAAAATCGGCGACGACTTCAAGAAAATCCAGCAGGTAGCTGCAATTTCTGCCAACAACGACGACGAAATCGGCACGCTCATCGCTGACGCCATGAAGCGTGTTAGCAAAGATGGCGTTATCACCGTTGAAGAGGCAAAAGGCACAGATACCTACGTGGAGGAAGTGCTCGGTATGCAGTTCGACCGTGGCTACTTGTCTCCATACTTCGTGACCAACACGGAGAACATGACGACGGAGTACGATAATCCGCTCATCCTCATCCACGACAAGAAAATTAGCAACTTGCAGGAGATGCTTCCGATTTTGGAGAAAGCTGCCGGCTCAGGCCGTCCGCTGCTCATTATCTCGGAAGACCTTGAAAGCCAAGCGCTTGGTGTACTCGTGGTGAACCGCCTGCGTGGTGGCTTGAAGGTAGTAGCCGTGAAAGCCCCTGGCTTTGGCGACCGCCGCAAGGCCATGCTGGAAGACATCGCCATCCTGACTGGTGGTCAGGTGATTTCCGAAGAGAAAGGTTTCACTTTGGAGAAAGCACAGATGACCGACCTCGGCACCTGCGAGAAAATCGTGGTGGACAAAGACAACACGACCATCGTGAACGGCAAGGGCAAGAAGAAGGACATTGATGCCCGCATTTCCATGATTAAGTCTCAAATCGAGACTACCACTTCAGACTACGACAAAGAAAAGCTGCAAGAACGCCTTGCCAAATTGGCAGGTGGTGTAGCCGTACTGAACGTAGGTGCACCTACCGAGGTGGAAATGAAGGAGAAAAAAGACCGTGTTGACGACGCACTCCACGCTACCCGTGCAGCCATTGAGGAAGGCATTGTAGCTGGTGGTGGTGTGGCACTGGTACGTGCCATTAAATCAATTGATGGTCTGAAAGGCAAAAACGACGACGAAACCATCGGCATCGCCATCGTGCGCAAGTCGTTGGAAGCTCCAGTGCGTGTAATTGCTGAAAACGCAGGCCAAGAAGGTAGCGTGGTTTTCCAAAAAGTATTGGAAAGCAAAGGTGCAACTGGCTACAACGCCCGCACGGATGTTTACGAAGACTTGAAGAAAGCCGGCGTCATTGACCCAACGAAAGTGACCCGTGTGGCACTTGAAAATGCTGCTTCTATCGCAGGTATGGTATTGATGACCGAATGCGTCATCAACGACAAGCCAGAGAAGGACGCCCCACATGGCCACATGCCTCCGGGCGGCGGCATGGGCGGCATGATGTAATAATTGGCAGTTCGTAAGTTGGTAGTTGGCAGTCATTGATTGCTAGTTTGCAAATGACATTGAACTGTGAAATGTTTAAGACACGAAGCCTCCACCGTTTTTCGGTGGGGCTTTTTTGTTTTTTCAAAACCCTTTTACCACCACTTTGTTAAACTCACTAATTCGCTACATTTGCGCCCTTGCCTAATTGAATTGAACCAGATTTGTATTCCGTTGTATTAGCGTTGCCTGATTTTTTCACTAACCACTTATCATTTCAGAAAATGGCAAAACGACACTTACCTGTCGGCATTGACGACATGGCCGCTTACATTCCATCCCTTTACCTCGATATTCGTGACTTGGCAGCGGCCCGTGGCATCCAGTACGAAAAACTGGCCAATGGCCTTGGCCTCTTGAAAATGGCTTTTCCAGATGTCCACGAGGACGCAGCAACGATGGCCGCAGAGGCGATTTCAGAATTAATGGAGAAAAATGGGCTCCGGCCCGAGCAGATTGGCCGGGTCTATCTCGGCACCGAAAGTGCTTTGGACGGAGCAAAACCGACAGCCACGTACGCCGTGGAGATGGTGCAACAGCGACTTGGTGGCAGTTTTCGCCACTGCGATGTGGTGGACATGACCTTTGCCTGCATCGCAGCCACGGATGCCCTCCAGAACTGCCTTGACTGGGTAGCTGGCGACCGGGAGCGCACGGCCATTGTCGTGGCCTCCGATTTTGCGAAATACGAAAGCGACTCCACGGGCGAGTACACGCAGGGCGCTGGTGCAGTGGCTGTTTTGGTAAAATGGAACCCTCGGCTGCTGGTCATCCCTCGCAATTTTGGCGTGTCGATGGACAGCGTGCATGATTTTTACAAGCCTCGACGGAAGCAATTTGTGGAGACGCCCATTTTTGATGGCCCCTACTCCAACCAATGCTACCAAGACCGGATGACAGAGGCTATGGCCCATTTTCGTACCGTATCTGGAGCAACAGAGACGGCACTTTCCGACCGCTGGGAGCGCATGGCCTTCCACCTTCCCTACGCCTTTCATGCCAAGCGAATTTTTGTGGAGGAATTCACCAAAGATATGATGGCGAAAGGCAAATGGGCATCAGCACCAGATGCAAAATCTGTTTCACAAACACCTGAATACCAATCTTTTGTCAAAAAGAAACTCGAAAAAGCCCAACGGGCAAGCAGCCATATTGGAAACCTTTACACGGGTTCAGTTTTCATGGCATTGATGAGTACATTGGACGCTGATGCCACCGAAAACAGCAAATTAACCGGTAAAAAAATCGGCTTCGTGGCATACGGCAGTGGGTCCAAGTCCAAAGTTTTCGAGGGCATTGTCCAAAATGGCTGGAAATCGGTGGCTGTCAATTTTTCACTAACATCCAAACTAGCCGATCGCCATGCGCTCGATTATGAGACCTACGAGCAACTCCATCACCACCACAGGCATCATGCTGTTTTCCCGCAAGAAGGCCACTTCGCACTGCACTCGATTGGTGCGGACGGCACTATCATGGGGGCTCGGTATTACGGTGCTTTTCACCTCAATGGACAAGCTGTGGTGAAAAGGCCTGAGTCAACTCTGCAAACAGTATAAAAAAGGGAGGTGGAAGCTAATTTCGAACAAAGAAAACCAGTGCTACTAACGCTCGGCTACTTGCCGCCCGTTAGTTGGTTCGTGGCTTTTGCCAAAAACGAAACGGTAATATTAGAACAGCACGAGCATTACGTGAAAGGCAGCTACCGGAACCGTTGCCATATCGCTGCCGTGAACGGCGTTCAACGATTGACAATCCCACTGCGCAAAGGCAAAAACCAACAGCAGCCAATACGAGAAGTACGCATTGCCTATGATGAGCCATGGCAGGTACAGCATTGGCGGGCCATTAGTTCGGCATACGGCAATTCACCTTTTTTTGAACATTATGCCGATTTATTTCAACCTGTTTTTAAGGATAAAAATTATGAGTTCTTGTGGGACTGGAACAATGATTTTTTATTGCTGTCTATGAAAATACTGAAGATAAAAAAGCCATTGCTTTTAACGGAAATATATGAGTTCCAACCAAAAGACAAGCTTAATTTAAGGGCGGCGTTCGACGAAAAATCGATGACACAAAACACTGAATACGAGGCCATTAAATACCCACAAGTATTTGAAGACAGATTGGGATTTCTTAAAAACTTGAGCGTATTGGATTTAATTTTCTGCGCAGGAAGGTTGAATATTTAGCCACGAATTGCACGGAAATCATGAAGAATATTCAGGTGAATTTGTGCAATTCGTGGCCTTCTAAATTATAGGTCAAATACCTTCGGAAAATGTTCGTCTTTCACGATTATTTTGCCTGCTGCCAGTCCAATATCACGCAGCACTTCTTTATTCTTGGCATCAGACATTTCCCTGATTTTCTCTGCTATTACTTTTGAGAACCCTAGTTCATTCAACTCATTTTGCTCAAGTTTAACATCATACCTGATGTAATGCAGCAATGGTTGAGAACACAACAAATCGCCGCTCAAATCGCCAAACTCGGAATTGATGGTTCTTGCTGTTGGCGAATTTGACATGTACTGCAAGAGCAACTGGTTGTGAATGTCGGCATCATCCATAAGCATGGCAGGAACGACTGGCGCCCATTTAACCCCTGCGATTCCGACGCATTCTTCTACCTTCCGCCGGATTTTTGCGAAACCCGTTCCCACGGAGACCAGCTCAAGTTTGTCGGCTCCAGTTTGCCACTTGAAGGGGAAGCCTTTGGTCGTGGCCATCAAAAAAAGCAGCATGGATGGATTGTTGTGCATGCTCACCCCCCCATCTACAAAAGCGCCAATCTCCCCGTTGCCCACATCAAACGCTTCTGCATCGAAGTAGGTAGGAGCCGCTGAACTCGCCCTCACGGCATTGCGCAGCAAAATACCTTTGTTTGAATCAAAGTACTTGCCTCCAGGATGGTTGAGAAAGGCCCAAGTACCACCTGTGTCCGCTCTTTTTGCGACGATGCACAAGCCAGTACGAAGCTTTGCACTGCCAAGGGTTTCTTGGCCCAAGTGTTCCTCTAGTAGTTTTTCGAGTTCTAACTCATCAAACTTGCCAGCCCTCAAAAGCGAAAGAATTTTTGATTTACTAAACACCCTCGCTCCCAAGTTTTGGTACATCTCTTGGATTTCGTCAATGCTTTTGCCAATGGCCAATAATGAAGCGATAATGGAGCCTGTGCTAGTACCACCCATGAGGTCGAAATAGTCGCAAAGCCTGAATTCTGGGTTGTCCCCGTGCCGTTTTCTCAGCTTGTCTTCAATGCTTTTTAAGATGCCGAGGGTCAAGGCTCCACGTATGCCCCCCCCATCAAGTGCCAGTATTCGCTTAGGCGTTGGACTTGATGAGTCTTGCTGTAAATGTTCAGTAAGTGTTTTCATTGTTGAATGATTTTGAATAAGTGAATTGTCCTAAACAGGCCAAATGTAGCAACGATTTTGCGCAATTGGCATTAATGCATCCTTTCAAACTTATTTTTTGCAAAAAATCCAAAAATCCTGTAACCAAGTCTATTTTTACCAAAATAAATCAATTCACCAAAATACATTTCCAATGGACGAAAAAACATATCTCAGCAGCCGGGTTGACGACCAAACCAATTGGTTGGAAAGCAAGGCGGCCTCAAACCAGAAAAAATACAAATCGCTCAGAACCATGAGCCTTTTCGCCTCTGTATTGGTGCCATTACTGTCAGGTTACAGTGAAAAATTCGGAATCAGCGTTACCATTGTCGTTGGGGTTTTGGGGGCAATAGTTGCCGTTTGCCAAGGGTTGCTGGCACTGAATCGTTACCATGAAAATTGGATGGAATATCGTTCGACTGCGGAGGCTTTGAAGCGGGAAAAAATCATGTATGCTACCCATACAGCACCATATACGGCACAAAACAGCTTTAATTTGTTTGTCGAAAACACGGAGAAAATACTGGCTGGCGAAAACCAAAAATGGCTTAAAACCCGCGCTGAAGCTGACAAGGCGTTGAAATAACTGCCTAGATTTTTACACCAATTGAAAAAACTGGGATGGGCAAATAGATGTCTGGGCAATCATTGGGGAAGCAAAAGGTCTCGATTGGCCCCATGCCAATGAACCCAGCTTCCACCCTAAATCGCTTAGTGAAATAGCCGTAGCACCAAGTAAATGCGTTGAAAAACCCCTTTTCGTAGAAGAGGTCATAATTACTCCCGAACTCGCTTACACTAGTGGTAATGATGTTATATTCAGCTACCAACCTTGTTCTATTCCCGATTCTCACGGATGCGCCTAAGCTCACATTTTCGAAGTCTGATTCAGAATCCAATGCATTGAATTCCTTGTTTTTAAGAAAGCCCAAGTTGAGGAAATAGTCTGGTGTGCCAATCGAAAGCGAAGAGTGAAAGCCATAAGCTAGGGGAATTACAGTGTATCCTCCAATGCTCCAGTGTAGTTTGTCCGATAAACTGACAGCGAATTTGTAATCTCCATACGGCAAGAAACTAATAAATCCAGTGCCTATTGATGAGTGTTTTGAAAGGCCAAATGCAAAGAAATTCAACCCAAGCGCTACGTTACGGTACTCCTTTTCTGATTTATTCATGCCAAACCCCGTTGGCATAAACATCAAGGAACGGCCATGTCCCAAAGCTGGCATGCGGCTTTTTTTCAGCTCAAATTTTTTCAGCGCCTTCACTGAATACCTAGTTTCATTGCCACGTTGATCCAAATGATAAATATGTCCATCTTGATACCTCCTAAGTTCTCCTGATGAACTCTTGCCTTTGCTGTTTTTGAGCAAATATTGGTTTTCAAACGAATTTCTATCAAAAAACAAAGCAGATTCTTGGGTAATTGAGCGTACGTCTTCTGGTTTTAGGCGCAGTGTGCCGGCTGAACCCGCATTAAATATAATCCGGTATTTGGCGATGCTCTCGGGGTGACCGTAATACCTTTCCCCATCTCTGGTCTCAAGCACAAATACTGTGGAAATTTGAGTGGTTAGGTTAGCTGTTTCTTCAGTGACTTCAATGGATTGAATGGCATAGGCCGAAAAAGAAATGTCAACACCACTGGTGGTTTGGAACAAAACCGAATCTGAAGTCCAAGCCGTTACGGTGCCGATAAACTGGTGGTCATTTTCCGTTTTGAGCAGGTGCAATTTGGACGTATCACCGACCAAAAACTTACCAAGTACTGTCACTTGGCCAATGCACGGCAATATTGATGAGATGGCGAGAAAGACGAGCGTAGTTAAAAAGCGCATAACGGGATTTTATTGACTAACGAAATACGTCCTATTTCGTGATAAAACTTCCCAAGGCCAAGAATTTAACACCAATTGCAAGGTATCTATCAAAGCATTGCGTCGAAATTCACAAGGTCAACAAACTTAGAGACCCGTTTTTTGACGTCCAGTTGGGTCAATTCAGTTAAACGTTCTATCCCAAATTTCTCGACGCAAAATGAAGCCATGGCGGAGCCAAAAATAACTGCTCGCTTCATATTTTCGAAGGAAAGGTCGCCGCTTTGAGCCAAGTAGCCAATAAAGCCCCCCGCAAAAGTATCGCCAGCGCCTGTAGGGTCGAAAACCTCCGCTAATGGCAAGGCAGGCGCAAAGAAAATCTTGTCTTCGTAAAAAAGCAGTGCGCCGTGCTCGCCCTTTTTGATAACCAAGTACTTAGGGCCCAGTTGCAGAATCTTTTCGGCAGCTTTCACGAGGCTGTTTTCACCTGAGAGTTGACGAGCTTCTTCATCGTTGATGATGAGGCAATCAATCTTTTTCAAAACTTCCAGCAGCCGCTCCATTGCAATATTCATCCAGAAGTTCATGGTGTCCATTGCTATCAATTTCGGGCGAACCGTCATCTGCTCGATGACCTGCATCTGAACATCAGGCGTGAGATTGCCGAGCATCACAAATTCACTGGTTTTGTAGCTTTCCGGTAGCACTGGGTCGAAGTCAGCCAACACGTTGAGTTGTGTGTCCAGTGTGTCACGGCTGTTCAAGTCAGCATGGTAGCGACCAGCCCAAAAGAAGGATTTCTCACCGTGCTTCACTTGCAGGCCCTTGAGGTCCACACCTTTTGAAGACAGCAAATCCAAGGTCTCCTGTGGAAAATCATCGCCAATGACAGAGACTAGATTTATTTCTTTGACAAAATAAGATGCTGCGAGGGAAATATAGGTACAAGCACCACCAACGATATTGTTGGCTTTTCCTAGCGGTGTTTCAATGTCATCGAATGCGACGGTACCGACAGTGAGTAGGCTCATTTTATGAAGTTGGAAATTATAAAAATGGAAAACGGTTGTAATGGAAAACAGAAAAGCCCCGCATTGCTGCGAGGCTTTTGCGCCCCCTCTTGGACTCGAACCAAGGACCTACGGATTAACAGTCCGGCGCTCTAACCGACTGAGCTAAGGAGGCAATTATTGACTTGAATCGTTCTTCAAGCTTGCCATTTTCAAAAGGCGAGCGCAAAGGTATCACACTTTTGAAAAAACATGCAAGTCATTTTCAAAAAAAATTAAAAAAACTGGAAAAATAGAAATTGAAAACGGAAAAATCTTGGCTGAAACTATTGAAAGCACCTTGATTTGCTGGCATTGTGCATTGAAATCGAATTAGGAAGAAATTTGCAAAAAACGCAATTGAGATTACTCCTGCAATCCCCAAATCCATTTTCCTTCCATGTCGAAGTAGCCTACCTTGTCCCCCTGTTCAACTCGGAAAAGCCCCTCTCCTGCGTAGCTGATGTACTCGTAACTTGGTTGGACGATAAGCTCACCCTGCAAGTTGGTCAGACCGTTAAAACCCTTGATTCGAACCTTTGCAAATCCATCCTCGAACTGCTC
>CAYTZS010000033.1:0-31187 GCA_964442355.1 uncultured Saprospiraceae bacterium
TGACCGACCTTGCCAAAACACTGCGCTATGCCATTTGTAATCTACATCGCACCTAATTATACGGAAAATGCAGTCCGATTCATCGGCACTTTGTCGGCGCTGGATGGTGTGCGCTTCGGCCTCGTCAGCCAAGAGCCGAAAGAGTGGCTGCCCGGTGATGTTCAGGCTCGAATCACCGATTTTCACCGAGTGGACGACGTGTTCGATGCCGCCCAAATCGAAGCTGCTGCACGTGTGCTGATGGGCAGGCAAGGCAAAATCCATCGAATTCTAGGTGCCGTGGAGCAGGCGCAAGTGCCGGTTGCGCAGGTGCGTGAAGTGCTAGGCATCGAGGGCATGGGCGTGGAGGCAGCACACAATTTTCGAGACAAAGGCCGCATGAAAAACCTCCTTCGGGAAGCGGGTCTGCCCTGTGCCCGCCACAAGAAAGTGACCAGCAACCGGGAGGCATTTGCTTTTGCACACGAATATGGATTTCCGTTGGTGGTAAAGCCGCCAGATGGGGCGGCCTCACAATCCACCTACCGTGCCAACAACGAGGCAGAGCTGGCCCATGCCCTTTCGTTGAACCCGCCCACGCCCGATCATGTGGTGCTGCTGGAGGAGTTCATCTTGGGCGACGAGCATTCGTTCGATACTTTTTCGCTCAACGGCAAACCCGTCTTTCATTCGCTCACGCAATATTTCCCCAACCCGCTCGAAGTCATGCGGGAGGCTTGGATTCAGTGGCAAGTTGTGCTGCCCCGTGAAGTGGAATCCCCCATTTACGATGACATCAAGGCAGCTGCCTTCAAGACCCTCGACACGCTGGGCATGTCCACGGGCATGAGCCATTTGGAGTGGTTCCGTCGGCAGGACGGTAGCATTGCTGTGTCGGAAGTGGCCGCCCGCCCGCCGGGGGCTCAAATCACGACGCTCATCAGTCGAGCCAACGACTTCGACTGTGTGGCCGCTTGGGGCAAGCTGATGATTTTTGGCGAGTTCCCGGTGCCTGAGCGGAAGTACGCTGTGGGTGCGGCATACTTGCGGGGCATGGGCGTGGGCAGGGTGCAGCAGGTGCTTGGGCTTCAGCAAATAAATGCCGAGTTTGGCCACCTCTTCACCGATGTGAAAATTCCGAAACTAGGTCAAGATAAGGCAAAAAGTTACGAAGGCGAAGGCTATATCATCCTTCGACACCCTGAAACGGCGGTGGTGAAGGAAGCTTTGAGCCGTGTCGTTTCGGATGTTCGTGTGGTTCTGGGCTAGCAGAACTTAAAACCAAAACAGTTTAGAAAATACAATCCTGATAAAATGTCTAACCAACTCACCGTCCTCATCCTAGCTGGCGATGTAAAAGGCCAGCGCCTCATCACGGAATGCAAACGGGAAGGCTGCCGAGTGTTCGTGCTTACCCGCCAAGCCCTCAAAGGCGACCCCGACTGGCCCGCCGCCGATGTGGATGAGTTTTTTTATATGCCCTCGCTCACCAAAAAGGAGGAGGTCATCAATGCGGTGAGCTACCTCTCCCGCACGGAGACGATTGACCGCATTGTTCCGCTCGACGACTTCGACGTTGAAATCGCATCGGCATTGCGGGAGCACCTGCGCATCCCTGGCATGGGCGACACCACAGCCCGCAACTTCCGGGACAAGCTGGCCATGCGCATGGTCACTTCCGAAAAGGGCGTATTGTCGCCAGCCTTCGTCCCTGTTTTGAACCACGAGGCCATTCACCATTACACCCAGAAAGTGCCAGCGCCGTGGGTGCTGAAGCCCCGCTCGCAGGCTGGCGCGGCAGGTATCAAGAAAATCCACAGCGCCGATGAGCTTTGGCAGCACCTCCACCAATTGGGTGACGAGCAGTCGCACTACATACTGGAGCGCTTCGTGCCGGGCGACATCTTCCACGTGGATGCCATCACCATCAACAATGAGGTGAAATTCGTGGAGGTGAGCAAATACGGGAAACCCCCGCTGGAAATCATCCAAGGCGGTGGTATTTTCATGACCAGCATTCAAACGCGGAACAGCCTCGACGCCTTGGCGTTGAAGGAACTGAACAAACAAGTACTCGATGCGCTGCACTTCCGACGGGGCGTCACGCACACGGAGTTCATCAAGAGCCATGCCGATGGCAAGTTCTATTTTTTGGAAACCGCAGCTAGGGTAGGGGGTGCCTACATTGCCGAAGTGATTGAACATGCCACAGGCATCAATCTCTGGTCGGAGTGGGCAAAAATTGAAATCGCTGGGGAGAAGCTACCATACAAAGTGCCGGAGCAAAAGAACGACTATGCTGGGATTTTACTCTGCCTCGCCAAGCAGGAGTGGCCGGATATGAGCAATTACAACGACCCAGAAGTCGTTTACAAAGTCCATAAAAAGAATCATGCTGGGGTAATTTTGGCCTCACCGGATGCCGCAAGGGTGCAGGCATTGATGGACAGCTACGCCTTGCGATTCAGTCAGGAGTTTTTGACGGCTGCGCCGCAATACGAGCGGATTGAGCGGTGATCTACACTACACCGCCTGAATCACGTCATATTGCGTGAGCATGTGCAGGCTCCCTGCCCGGTCACGCACCACGACGGCCTGAACTTCCTTGGTCAAATACTTGCCCAACTGCCGGAACGGCATATCGTCCTCGACAATGGGGAACGGCCTGCCCATGACGCTCGTCACATGCTTTTCGGCATGGAGCAACGGGTTGTCGAGTAGGTATTTCAGCACTTCGGTTTCGGTCACGCCGCCCACCATTTTGCCATCTTGGATGACAGGCAGTTGGGAGATGTCGTTTTCCTTCATCAAGTTGAAGGCATGTCGAACCGTGTCAGTTGGACTAACGCTGAAGAAGGTTTTACTGCTTTTTTGCGCCAATAAGTCCTTGATTTTCAGTTCCGTATCGAGGAAGCCTCGCTCCCTCATCCAGTCGTCGTTGTACAGCTTGCCGATGTAGCGGCTACCGTGGTCGTGGAAGATGACCACCACCACGTCGGTGGGTTTGAGGCGGTCTTTGAGTTGGAGCAACCCACCCAATGCGCTACCGGCAGAGTAGCCGAGCAGGATGCCTTCCTCTTTGGCGATGCGTCTTGCCATCACGGCGGCGTCCTTGTCCGTCACTTTTTCAAAATGGTCAATGACCGAGAAATCGTAGTTCTTCGGAATGATGTCTTCACCGATACCCTCCGTGATGTACGAGTAGATTTCTTTTGGGTCAATTTTGCCCGTCTCGTGGTAGGCTTTCAGTGTGGAACCGTAAGTGTCAATCCCCCAAATCTGGATGTTCGGATTTTTTTCTTTCAAATACTTGCCCACGCCCGTGATGGTGCCGCCCGTGCCAGCACCCACGACGAGGTGTGTGATTTTGCCCTCGGTTTGCTCCCAAATTTCCGGCCCAGTTGTCTCATAATGCGCTTGGCGGTTGGCGAGGTTGTCGTATTGGTTGAACCAGTAGCTGTTCGGGATTTCCTTGCTCAGGCGCTCCGCAACGGAGTAGTAGCTGCGGGGGTCGGTGGCTTCCACATTGGTGGGGCAGACGATGACCTCGGCGCCCATGGCCCGCAGCAGGTCGAATTTTTCTTTGGATTGCTTGTCGCTGGTGGTAAAAATGCAGCGGTAACCCTTCACGCAGGCGGCGATGGCGAGACCCATGCCTGTGTTGCCGCTCGTACACTCGATGATGGTGCCGCCAGGCTTGATTTTGCCCTCGGCCTCCGCCACTTCGAGCATTTTGAGCGCCATGCGGTCTTTTGTGCTGTGACCGGGGTTAAAGGTTTCGATTTTGCCCAGCACGAGGCAAGGCACGTCGGCTACGACCTTGTTCAACTTGACGAGGGGGGTATTTCCGATGGTTTCGAGAATATTTTGGTAGTACATGGATAGAATTGAGAATGGAAAATGAAGAATTGAAAACAAAGACAATGCTCCTTGCTCAACTTCGCCGCAAAGGTAAGCGGGTTGGGTGGCTGAAACGGCGATATGCATTGTTTTGATTCAAAAAAACTTGGCATAACTCGGCAATGCTAATCACCAGTCACTAATCACTAATCACCATTCACACCTTAAAATTCAACAAAAACTCCTTCACCAACTTGTCAAACCGCTGCCCATCTTGTCCATGAAAAAACACTTCGACAGGCAGCACAAAATACGGCAGGCGGTTTTGGGCGAGGCGCTCCCGGTGCAGTTCGAGGCGCATGGCGTCCTTCTCGGTGGTCAAGATGATTTTTTTGCCACCCGGCATCAGCTCGAACTGCTGCTCGATTTCCGTCAAATCATCTTCCGTGAAATAATGGTGGTCTTCATATTCCCGTACCCGCACCGTGCCGACACGGGTTTCCAGGTAGTCCTGCAAGTAGTCAGAATTGGCGATAGCACTGACTAGCAACACTGACATATCTTCCTGTAAATCAACGGGATAGTTTGCATTGAGGGCGTAATAGGGGCGCAGGTAGCGGTAGCTTGAAAAATAAACCTGTTGGTGTGGGAAAGGCTTTATCTCTGCCAGCATTTTTTCCCGGTCGTCGTCGTGGAGGTCATCAGGGCATTTGCTCACGATGATGACATCAGCCCTGCGGTAAGCACTTTTCCATTCTCGAAGCCTGCCGCTTGGCAACAGAAAATCACGGGTAAATGGCCTTCGGAACTCCGTCAGCAGGATGTTCAAACCTGGCTTCACGCCCCGGTGTTGGAAGGCGTCGTCGAGTAGCACGACTTGCGTTTGCGGGGCATGTTGCAGCATTTCCGGTATGCCAAGTGCCCGGTTCTCGTTCACAGTAGCAAAAATCTCTGGGTATTTGCGCTTGAACATCAGTGGCTCGTCGCCTACTTGGTCGGCCTTGCTCCAGTACTGCACGATTTGGTGGCCAACGGTTTTTCGACGGTAGCCCCGGCTCAGCGTCGAAACGTTCAGGTAGGGCATCAGCAGCCGGATTAGGTACTCGATATGTGGCGTCTTGCCCGCCCCGCCCACGGTCAGGTTGCCCACCGAAATCACCGGGATGTCGAAGTGGACGCTGAGCAGCACTTTTTGTCGGTACAGAAAGTCTCGGATGCTCACCCCCAGCCCGAAAAGCAGCGAGAAGGGCAGGAGCAGGATGCGTATGAGTGGGTCTTGAATCATCAGTCGGGAGTTGGCAATTGGCAGTTGGTGACTGTTAAATTGTCAAGTGCAGCGTCGGCAGCAAATGTATTGCGACAAAACAGAAAATGATTAACGCCTAATCAGGCCAATCGTTTCAAACACCGAGCGACATCGTACCTTCGCCGCCGATGAAACCAAGCCAAAACAACGTATTTTTATTTACACGGCTTCGCAAATGCTTGGCTTGTCTCATCGTGGCCTGTTTTGTTGTTGCTGGCGCAAACACACAGGGTTTTGCCCAAGATTCAACTCCTGTGAGTGCAGCATCCTCAATCCTTCCGCACGTTACCATACGAAACATCTACATCGAGGGCAACCGCCGAACCAAGGCAGATATCATCCTGCGGGAGCTGGATTTTGGGCTAAACGATACCATTTCACTGACAACGCTTGCTGCTCGTTTGCAAGAAAACGAGCTGGAAATACTCAACACTGGCCTTTTTACCACAGCAAAAATCTCCTTCAAAGATTGGATTGGAGCGACCAACGAAGTCGGCCTGCTAATCACAGTTCAGGAGGGCTGGTACGTTTTCCCGTTCCCCATCCTTGAGCTGGCCGACCGCAACTTCAACGTCTGGTGGGACACTTACAACCACTCACTGCGCCGCCTGAACTGGGGCATCCGTTTTTACCACACCAACCTGACAGGCAGAAAAGATTTGCTGAAAGCCGTTGTGCAACAAGGTTTTACGAAAAAATACGAGCTGATTTACACGCTGCCCTATGTCAACCGCCGTAAAACGCTGGGGCTGAATCTCAACTTCCTGCATACCCGTGAACGGCAAATCGGTTACACGACCGAGAACAACGAACTGATTTTCACTAACAGCTCCGACCGGCTTTTGCTCCAACGTTTTCGCATCGGCACTGGCTTGCAGTACCGCCCCAAGCTCGACATTACGCACCACCTAAGCTTGACTTTTCACCAAAACCTCATTGACGAGTCGGTGCGGACGGAACTGAACCCCGACTTTTTTCTCAACGGCTTAGAGCAACGTTACCTTGCCGTCAATTACGAACTGGTGGTGGACAAACGGGATATTCGCCCGTACCCGATGAACGGCTACCTCGTGGACGCCAGCATCGCACGGAACGGACTGCTGCTCAACGAGGGAATGGATGCCCTGAGCGTACAGGCCATTTTCCAGCAGTTTTTTTCCTTCGGGAAAAGATGGAGTGCTGGCTTTGTGGTGAAGGGCAAGGCGGGTTTGCTCCGCAACAAACAGCCGTATTACGGCAGTCAGGCGCTCGGCTACGAACCCGACTTCATCCGTGGCTACGAATACTACGTTGTGGACGGCCTCGACTACGCTTTCAACAAGTCGCTGCTGCGCTATCGCCTTTTTGACCGAACGATGCATCTCGGCCAGTACATGCGCCTCGAATCGTTCCGGGAAATGCCCATTAAGCTCTTCGTGGTGCTGCATAACGAACTGGGTTATGCCAACAATCCGTTTTACCATGAGTCCAACTCCCTCGCCAACGAACTGCTCTGGGGTACGACGCTTGGCTTGGATTTAGTCTTGTATTACGATAAGGTGTTTAACTTTGAGGTGAGTAGAAATCGGCTTGGGGAGTATGGTTTCTACCTTCACTGGACATTTAGTTTTTGAAGGTCTAATGGTAAAGTTTTCAAATTTCCTTAGTCGCTCAAACCCTCAAATCCTCGACAAATGCAAGTAGTCGTTTACAGCCAGTACCTAAAAGAAGGCGACCTGCCCTTTGTGCAGCACCTTTTCGATGCCCTCGCAGCGAACGGCATCGTCGCTTACGTGAATGCGCCTTATTTGCAGGAACTTCAAGGCAAGATTGCATTCCAAACCAACGTGGGGGTGTTTGAGGGCTACCTCGACTTCCGGGTTCGGGAGCTGGATTTTGTCATCACGCTGGGTGGTGATGGAACCATCCTCGCAGCGGCCACACTCGTTCGAGACATGGGCGTGCCCATCCTCGGCATCAACTTGGGGCGGCTCGGATTTCTCGCTACGGTGGGCAAGGACCAAATTGCTGCGGCAATCTCCCTCGTGGCACGAGGCGAGTACTCGGTTGGTGAGCGCAGCACCCTGCGGTTGGAGAGCGACCCACCGCTGTTCAACGACATGCCGTTTGCCCTCAATGATTTCACCATCTTGAAACGGGACACCTCTTCGATGATAACCATCCACGCCTTCGTCAACGGAGCTTACCTCAACACCTACTGGGCCGATGGCCTCGTAGTGGCCACCCCGACTGGCAGCACGGGCTATTCGCTCAGCTGCGGTGGCCCGATTGTTTTTCCAGACTCCAACAACTTCGTGCTGACGCCCGTTGCGCCGCACAATCTCAACGTTCGTCCGCTCGTCATTGCCGATTCTGCTACCATTTCCTTCGAGGTGGAGGGCCGTGCCGAGAACTTCCTCTGCACCCTCGACTCCCGCCACGAAATCATCACCTCGGTCAACAAGATTGCCATTCGCCGGGGCGATTTTCCGGTGAAGGTGGTACAGTTGCTCGACGATAGTTTCTTGGATACAATGCGGAAGAAGTTGAACTGGGGGGTGGATTTGAGAAATCACTGACCGATGTGAAACAACGCATCCCCCATCCCCACCACCGGGTTGTTGTTGTGCCCGATAATATGTCCTGCCTTTTTTGCCACCACAGGGATTTCGTCCATGCCGTAGGGGTCGTTGATGACGGCCAGCACCTCGCCGGGGCTCACCTGCTCGCCTGATTGCTTTAACCAACGGAAAATGCCGGGACGGTCGGCTCGCATCCAGTCCATTTTTTCGATGTGGATGGCTGGTGTAGCTGGTGAGGGCGGCGCATCTGGCAACATTTCTTGGCGGTGCAGCAGCCGCTGGATGCCTTCCAGCCCTTTTTCAATGGAAAGTTGGTCGAAACGGAGGTTCTCGCCACCCTCAAAAACGAGCACCTGCTTGCCGTGGTCGAGGGCTGTTTTGCGCAGCGACTTGGCGATGGGCTTGCTCGCCACGGTGTAGGGCGCACCGAACTGTTCGGCCAGTTCTTGGCTGAGGATGTCACCTGTCGAATAGCGAATTTGTGGGTAGTTGTAGTTGCTGTTGCCGCCCGTGTGGAAGTCCACGCCGAAGTCAATCACGGGCATGATGTGCTTGGTAAAAATATGCGCCACCCGTGCTGCCATCGAGCCGTTTGGTGAGCCGGGGAAGCTGCGGTTGACGTCTTTGCCGTCAGGTACATCACGGCTAAAGTTGTTGAAACCATAGACGTTCATCAAGGGGATGGCCACCACGCTACCCCGTTGCAGGTGTTCAAACATGCGCCCAGCCAGTGTCCGCCGCACGATTTCCACACTGTTGATTTCGTCGCCATGTACCCCGGACATGAAAAGCACCGTTGGGCCTGGTTCCGAGCTGCGGAAGACGTGAACGTTGAGGTATATCCTCGTGTCGGAAGGCAGACGGCCCACATTGAGGCGGAGGACGGCATTTTGGCCAGGTTCTATTGTATTGTTTTGGATGGTCATGGTATTTTTTTCATGCAAAGGCACATTGGTTTGTTTGCTGATAAGCGTGTTTTGATTCTTGTGAAAACCTTTATTGCCACTTCCGACGATTTGAAAAACGCTCAACCCCCCGCTCCAGGTTTTCAATTATTGCACCTGCGATGTCCACTTTGGTCGTCCCCTCAATGCCTTCTAGGCCGGGCGAGGCGTTCACCTCCATCACAAGTGGGCCGCGCTTGGAGCGCAAGATGTCCACGCCAGCGATTTCAAGATTCATCAGCCGGGCGGCTTCCAGCACGATTTTCTCTTCTGTGGGCGTCAACAGTTCGACGCTGGCAGAAGCCCCCAAGTGCATGTTCGAACGAAACTCGCCCGCCTGCGCCTGACGCAGCATGGAGGCTACCACCTGCCTGCCCACCACGAAAGCCCTGATGTCTGTGCCCGATGCCTCTTCGATGTATTCTTGCAGAATGACGGGCTGCCCTAGTTTCGTGAATGCTTCCACCAAAGACGAGGCAGTGTTGCGACTCTCTGCCAGCATCACACCAACGCCGTGCGTACTTTCCAGCATCTTCACGACCACGGGTGTGCCGCCCAGCATGTCAATTAGTCGGGGCAATGCCTCCGGCATACCTGCCATGACCGTCTTGGGTACAGCGATGCCGTTGGCGCTCAGGATTTGCAGGCATTTGAGCTTGTCACGAGCCATGATGAGTGCCTCGGAACGAGTGCTGGTGTAGATGTCCATCAGCTCGAACTGCCGGATGACCGCTGCCCCGTAGTCCGTCACCGATGCGCCGATTCGGGGTATCACGGCGTCCATCCCCACGAGTCGGCTGCCCTCGTAAATCACCTGCGGAGCGCCCTGCTCGATAGCCAAGCTGCATAGCCCGTGATCAACCACCCGAACGTAATGCCCACGCCTCCGAGCTGCTTGAAACAAGCTTTGGGTGGAGTAAAGGCCTGGGCCTCGGGAGAGAATGGCAATATTTAGCATTTACGTTTTTGGATTTATGATGTAGGATTGGCGTCAGCTTAGCAAGCAATTGTCCGGTTGATTATTTTGACGAAGGACTTGTTTCGGGGCACAAAATATTTGAAAAAAGCGAAACCCAAGAAATCAAGCACTTTTCAAAATTGTAAATCATAAAACCAAAATCCGAAATCCCCCTATCTTTCGCCAAACAATATCGGATGACCAAGGCAAAACCCGACTTTCAACTTAACGACCCACGGGTCATCAACGGCTGGGCCATGTTTGACTGGGCCAATTCGGCCTTCTCACTGACCATCGCTGTTGCCATTTTCCCCGCTTTTTTTGAGGCCATCACCGCACGGGAGGTAAGTCCGTGGGGCATTTCGATGTACAACACCACGTTGTTCTCACTGACGGTGGCGGTAGCTTACCTGCTCATTGCCTTCATTTCGCCCATCCTCTCTGGTATCGCCGACAGCAGCGGTCGGCGCATGGCGTTCATGCGGTTTTTTACGACCGTTGGTTCCTTGGCCTGCATGTCGCTGTTTTTTTTCGATGGTGAAAATATCGAGTCGGGGCCAATGCTGGCCGTGGGCATTGCTGGCTTTCTAATAGCTACATCGGGTTTTGGGGGTTCCATCGTTTTTTACAACTCCTATTTGCCGGACATCGTGACGGAGGAACACTACAACCGGGTGAGCGCCAGAGGCTTCATGATGGGCTATGTCGGAAGTGTTATCTTGCTGATTGTCAATTTGTTGGTCATCACTTTTCCAAGTTGGTTTGGGCTATCGGGCGAAGGCACATTGCCTGTCAGACTCTCGTTCCTGACCGTGGGGCTGTGGTGGTTGGGCTTTGCGCAGTATGCCTTCGCACGGCTGCCAAGGGACAGCGACAAGCCGTTTGACCTCAAGATTTTGTCAAAAGGCTACGACGAGTTTCGCAAGGTCTGGCAGCAAGTCAAGCACCTGCCCAACCTCAAGCGCTTCCTGCTTTCCTTCTTTTTTTACAGCGCTGGGGTACAGACGGTGCTGGCGTTGGCCTCCCTTTTTGCTGGTCTGGAGATGAAGATGGAATCCGACGAACTCATCATCGTCATTCTGCTGCTGCAAGTCCTGGCGCTGGTGGGGGCGTGGCTTTTCGCAAAACTCTCGGATGCCATCGGCAACAAGGCTGGCCTCGTGGTCATGCTCCTGCTTTGGACGGTCGTTTGCGTCTTCGGGTATTTCGTGGATGGGAAAACCCAATTTTACATCATGGCCGCTGCTGTTGGTTTGGTGATGGGTGGCGTGCAGTCACAGTCGAGGGCATCGTACTCCAAGCTGCTGCCGCCGGGCGTAAAAGACACCACATCGTTCTTCAGTTTTTATGATGTTTTGGAAAAAGCGGCCACGGCACTCGGCTCGTTCAGTTTTGCCTTCACCGGGCAAGTTTCTGGCGGGTTAAGGGTCAGCGTATTGGTGCTGGCAGGGTTTTTCTTGATAGGTCTGGTGATTTTGATGCGGGTAAAAATCGCACACGAAAAAGTAAGCTCGGTGGTTTGACAGCGGACAGTTGGCAGTCGGTCAAGGATGTGCCGCCACCCAAATTTCGCCATTCTCGAAGATTTCTTTTTTCCAGATGGGCACGGTTTCTTTCAGCGTGTCAATGCAGTAGCGGCAGGCATCGAAGGCAGCGGCCCGGTGCGGGGCACTCACTGCTATGACGACAGCAGCCGCTCCTATTTCTAGTGTACCTATTCGGTGGTGCAAGGCAATTCTCTGCACCGAAAATTTTTCAACGGCCTGCTCCGCAATCTTTCGCATCTCAGCGATGGCCATTGGCTCGTAAGCCTCAAATTCCAGCCGCAGCACGGGCTTGCCCTTGGTGGCGTTGCGCACCGTGCCGATGAAAACGTCAATGCCCCCGGAGGCGTCGTTGCTCACGAAATTGATGCAGTGCTGCACGTCGAGCGGAGATGTTGTCAGTTCTATTTCAACCATTTTTCCAAAGTAATTTACCCACCACTCACGGGCGGAATCAAGGCTATTTCGTCGTTTTCCTTCAGCAGAAGCTCCTCAGCGGCGTACTCGCTGTTGACGGCCAGTCGCACCGATGCTAAGTCGGACAGCCGGGGAAAACGATCCACCAATGCGGCCCGGAGGCTACCCACAGTCGCATTTTCCGGTAGCTCCCAGTCCAAGAACCGCTGCCCGGTGATGTCCTTGGTGATGCCAAAAGCAAGCAAAGTAACTTTCATTTTTTGTGTCAAATGTTTTTAACCAAAAGCTCGACGCCGATGTAGCAAATGAGTAGTGCCGTAGCCCGCCGCACCCAAACTGCGGGCAATTTCACTGCGCCGAGCCTCGAGCCAATTTGCCCACCCAAAAATACGGCAAGCATCAATGGCAGTGTGAATTTCCAGTCAATTTGGAAGTTGGGCTTGGCCATTTGTCCTAAAATTCCTGCCAACGAGTTGACCAAGATGAAGAGACTGGCTGTAGCTGCGATGGTTTTCGCTTCTGCCCAGCGGGTGAGGTAGAGCAGCGGTGCCAAGAAGATACCGCCCCCAATGCCCACGACGCCAGAAAGGAACCCAATGCCCGCTCCCATGCTGGTTGTGAGCAGCATCTTTTTTGCAGGGTTTTGCGGTGCCTGGGTAGCTTGTTTTACTTGGGGTTGCCACCAAGTCAGCAGCCCGGCCAACAACAGCGCTGACCCCAGCAGCAGAAAAAAAGTCCGCTCCTTCAGTGGTAGGTAGCCGCCGAGGAAGGCCATCGGAACACTCGCCAACGAAATTGGCAATGCCTTTTTCAAGTCGAGGTGGCCATTTTTGAAGAAAATGAACGTGCCGGACGTAACGACCACGATGTTGCAGAGCAATGCACTTGAACGTAGCAGCAGGAACTCCACTCCGAAAACGGCCATCACGGCAATGTAGCTGGATCCGCCGCCAAACCCCACGGAGGCGTACAAAGCTGCGATGAAAAAGAATAACAGGTAAAGTTCCCAGTACATGTGTGCAAGGTAGTATTTGCATGCTAAATTGCAAAAAGTCAGCAGCTCCACTAGTTAATAGGTTGATTATCAACTTTGTATTCTTTGCTTTGGATTTTACTGTAAAGTCATTGTGAGATTTGGCAAGTTATTTGGTTTTTTAGGGTAGAGTTTACGCTTAAATAAAGCTTCAAAGTCTTGCTAGCATGAATGCTCGCCACAGCCTTAACCACCCTGAGCTTTTGGGTTTTTCTCTAAAAAACTTGATTTATGAACAAGCAACTTAGCTTGCTTTTGGAGGACTCTTTCCAGTATTACAGGGGGAGGCGACTTAAAAAGGCATTAAATACGGCACAAATTGCCCTTGAGTTTGGGAAAAATCACCTTTCCGAAAACCCCGGACTTTTTCAAGTCTATCTCCTGCTTTCCAATATTTACAACACCAACGGACTTTATAAAAACGACCCTGCTTTTTATTCAAAAGCGCTGTCAGCGCTCGACGATGTTGAAAATAATCTCCCCTCGTCCGAACTGTCCGAACTTACAGCAGACCTGTTGATTGCCAGGGGCAGGGTTTACCACAACCTCCGTGAGTTCGATTTGTCGAGGCAGCTTTTTGAAGAAGCGCTTGAAATTGCCTCAAAGCTGGGGCATACAAAATGCTTGGTGAAGTCATACGCTGGGCTTGCCCAACGCTGCCTCGCACTGAACGACCCCGACGCCACCATCGAAATAAGCAAGCAGATTGAAACCGTTTTGAAACGGGCAAACGAACCTTCCAAGTCGCAGCTTTGGTCTGACATGTACCTGCTGTTTTCGCAGGCCTATATTCTGAAGCAAGAATATTCACAGTCATTGGAAATGAGCCAAGCGCTGCTCCAAATCAGTCGGCAAACCAAAGACGTTGAAAAAGAGGTGATTGCGTTGCGAAATATCGCCGTGGTCTGCGGCGTGAAGTCCAATTACAAGATTGGAATGCTGTATTTTTTGGAAGCGCTGGACAAATCTGAGTCCATCGGCTACCGGGAAATGACCGTGCAAATCCATATCAATATTGGTACACTGTACGCTCATCTTTACAACTACGAAGAAGCCATCAGGCGCTACGAGAACTTGCTCAATTTGTACGCCGATGTGATTGATGACAAGACAAAAACGGTTGTTTACAACAATCTTGGCAACATCCATCTCGCCAACGACAACCCCGAAACTGCGATAGATTTTTTTGAAAAGGCTTACAACTTGTCAAGTAAAAGCAACTTCTCCGACTTAATGGCTTACTCGTTGGCCCAAATGAGCCGTTCGAAGCTGTTGCTGGACCGGATAGAGGCAGCAAAGGTGGATGCCTTGCTTGCAAAAACCATGTACGAGGAAAATGGACTGGTGAACGGCAAGCAAATCAACTTGCTGAATTTGGGCAGGATAGCTTTTGAAGAAAAATGCTACCAAGAAGCCCAAGACCTTGCATTCCAGGCGATTGAGCTTGCTAAAGAGCTGAAAGACGACTCCGCCGAAATCAAAGCGTACGCCCTTTTGACTAAGATTTTTAAGGCAAAAGCTGATTTTGAGAAAGCCTTGGAGTACCAAGAGCGCTACGCTAAGATTCAAGAATCGTTTTCCAAGCTGCAGCGCAGCAGGCACAACCTAGACATGGAAATCCGTCATGCCGTCCGGGAAAAACAGAAGGAAATCGAGCTTTTGACGAAGGAAAATGAATTCCAGTCCCAGCTGATTCAAAAAAGCCAGCATATCGCATGGCAGAATGAAGAACTGCTTCGGGCAAACGATGACCTGCGCCAGTTCGCCTACATCGCCAGCCACGACCTCAAGGAGCCGCTGCGCATGATCGGCTCGTTCTCTCAGGTCATCCACAAGTTGGCAAAGCCCCATCTTTCGGAGGCGGACCAGGAGTACTTCAAGTACGTTCGGGATGGCGTTAACCGTATGAACAACCTGCTGGATGGCCTCCTGCGCTACTCCACCATCAACCAGTCGCAAGAGGAGTTTATGGACGTCCCACTGAACGACGTCATCGCCCAAAGCATGGCCAACCTAAAGATACGCCTCATTGAGACCAATGCCATCATTGAGAGGGGGGAGTTGCCGGTGCTGAAAGGTACGCAGCAGTTGTATGTGCAACTGTTCCAAAACCTGATTTCCAATGCACTGAAATTCGTGAAACAGGGCACACAGCCCTACGTGAAGCTATCGGCGGAAGAGACGGCGGAGGCGCATATTATCAGCATAACTGACAATGGCATCGGCATTTCACCGGAAAACCAAACCAAGATTTTCGAGATTTTCAAGCGGCTCCACCACCAAAGTGAGTACGAAGGCACTGGCATCGGCTTGGCCATTTGCCAAAAAATTGCGAAGCGGCTTGGCGGCAGCATCAGGGTCAAATCAGCGCTTGGCGAAGGTACCACCTTCTGCCTCGTTATGCCGAAGGACAGGAAAGAAAAATAAGCCACTCGGCAAAAAAGCACCCGTCACTTCGACTTGTACTTCATCTGAAAACGCCTGTACAGCATTTCCTGCTTGTTGTCCAAATTGATGTCCCGGCCTTGAATAAATGCCCTCGTCACCATGTTCGTGCGCATGTCCAGCGCATCGCCTTCACTGATGAACAGTGTGGCATCCTTGCCCACTTCAATCGTTCCCACCGTTTTTCCGATGCCCAAAATCTCGGCGGTGCTACCTGTCAGCGCCTTCACGGCATCCTCGTAGGCCAGTCCGAAGCCGACTGCTTGACCAGCTTGGAAGGCGAGGTTGCGCTGTTTCCAGAAGCCATCGTGAGCGAAGCACCACCGCAAGCCAGCGGCCTGCAACATGGCTGGCGTTTTGAACGGTTGGTCAATGTCCTGGTCTTCCCGGTTGGGCAATTGGTGCGTTGTAGCGAAAATCACAGGGACGTCGTGTTCTTTCAGAAAGCCTGTCACCATCCACGCATCTGTGCCACCGACGATGGTCGGTTTCAGTAGGAAGCGCTCCGCAAACAGCACGGCTTCCTGTATGCCCACTGCCGAGTTGGTGTGGATGAACAGTTTTTTCGAGCCATCAAACAACCCTTGCATAGCCTCAAATCGCAGGTTTTTTGTGTTGGGTGAGGGGTTTTCGCCGTAGGCTTTTGCTTGTTTGAAGAAGTCGTCAAGTTCACGAAGCTGGTTGGCAAATTCTTCGTCACGTTCCAATCGGCCCTCCTGTCTGTTGAACCGAGACGACGATGGCCAATTGAGGTGCATGGCAAAATCGGTGGAATAGGCGGCGTCCTGCCAGTTCCAGGCGTCCAGTTGCACGATGCTCGACTGGCCGGGTATGCGCCCGCCCGACGGGGTGACCTCGGCCATCAAAACGCCCATCGAGCGTACGGTGGGTGTTACCTCCGAGTCGGTGTTGTAGGCGATGATGGAGCGGATGTTCGGGTTCAAAAAGCCGATTTCGTTGGCGTCTGCCGTGGCCCGCACAGCTTCGATTTCTTGGAGGCCCAGTTCCGAGTCTGGTGCGATGAAACCCGGGTAGAGGTGCTTGCCTGCGGCATCAATCACTTGGTGGCCGGGGAAGCTCCTGCCCACTGCCATGTTTCCCACGAACGTGATTTTGCCACCGTCAAAAGCCACGTAGCTGTTCTCGATGACCTGCCCATTGCCGAGGTGCGCCGTTACGTTTGTTATCAAGATGGGCTGTGTCTGGGCAGGTGCGGGCACGGGTACGCTTTGCGCCAGCGCATTCAACGAAAAAGCGGTAGCGATGATGGCAAGGGCGAGGATTGATTTGAATTTCATCGAGTAAAAATTTTATGGCTGTTGGCAAAGGTAAAAAAGCCAACCAAAGCCACGGCGTCAGATTTTTCTTTTATTCCAAGATGCTGAAAACCAAGTAGTTGTCGTCTTCGTAAACGACTTCAGCAAGTGGGGTTGCCTGCTTTCCCCATTGTTTTTTATTGATAAAAAGCAAGCGGCAGCCCCGTTTTGCGAGGTCGCTCAGGTGTGTTTCGTCGCCAATTTGCGCAGCGTTCAGCAACCAGCCCTTGCGGTGGGCGAAGTACAGTTCTTGTGGGTTGCCGGTTTGGGCATAGAACGCCACGAGGTCGCTGCGTTGGCTGAGCGAATCGGCGATAGCTTCGAGTTGCAGTTTGGGCAGTTCGCTTTTTTTGATGCGGAAGGCGTCTTGTTGGTTGGCGATGCTTTCCACCGCCACTGCCAGCAGGAGCAGGTTGCATAGCCAAGTTCTGGGTATTCTCGAAACGGCATAGCCCGCCATCAATGCCATCACTGGCACGAACGGAATGATGTAGTAGTTGTGGTGGTAAAAGCTTGAGCCTGACTTGAACATGTACCCCACGAAAGCCATAGAAAGCAGCCCGAACAAGCCTAGCAGCTGCCACTCCCGCCTCCAAGCAGCAAGCCCGATACCCACGAGGTACAGGCCGAACGCTACGTAACTTTTCAAGGCGCTTTGGTAAAATCGCTCGGCTACTTCCGGCAAATCGCCGAAGATTTCCCACATGCCTACTGCCACCGAGCGCATCGGGTAGTGCTCGAAACCGTAAGTCTGCACCACGTGCGGCAGCCAACGGAAATACCACCAGCTGCAGCAGGCCAACAGCAAAAGGCCTGCACTTGCCAGTCCGATTTTCCTTTTTGGCAAAATGTTTTTATCAAAAAACGGGAACGCCAGTGCTGCCAATAGAAAGCCTGAAGGCAGCTTGCTCAAGGCACCCAACGTGCCCAACAGCCCGAACAGTGCCAAACGCCAACTGCCGCCCCGGTGCAACCACTCCAAGCCGAACCACAGCCCCGCCAGCACCAGCGAAACGCTGAAGGTATCCGGCATGATGATTCTGGAGTGGCCAAACCAGATGGAGCAGAGCAAGATGAGCGTGGCAGCAAATTCAATGGTGGCTGTTCGGTTTGTGATTGGCGGATTGCGGAGGATGGGGGCGATGTATTTTTTGACCAAACAGTAGAAAAACCAAATGCCAAAACTGGATACCACGAGGCTGATGAGCCGTCCGTACCAATGCTGCCAGCCGAAAACTTCAGCTGTGAGGTAAATCAAGTAATTGAACAGTGGGAATTCTTTGGCGGTGATGCCCGTGAGGTCGCCTGCCATGTCCACCCGGCAATAGAGCGGGTTGTTGTCCACTTCCAAGAAGTTGCGGGCGTACATGTTGGTGGTACACTGCCGCCAATTCTGGTTGGCATCCAGCGGCGGATTGGTGATGCCGTAGAGCCGCAGCAAGAAAAAGGCTAGTATCAGCCAGCGGATGTCGGTAAGGTATTTTGCAAAGCGGTTCACGGCAGTCAATTTTCAGGGGTGAAAATAAGCCATCCATCTGTTTCGCCAGATTTTTTCCAGGCAGTTGGCAGTTGCGAGGGCCATTCGTTTTTGTTAGTAACGAGTACTTCACCAGGGTTAAGTTCTGTGCCGCCAAACCGCATTTTTTTACCATGAAAATAAAGGTAGGCCAGCAAGTCCTGTTCCATCCGGTTGGCAACGACAATGGTCTCCGTTTGAGAAAAAACGTGATTGAATTTGGTAGCCAAATCCGGCTTTGGAGGTGCCTGCCAGAACAACACAACTTGCCGACCTATTGTGAAAGCCAGCAGCACGAAGTAGGCCCATTTTACCCAAGCCAGGTTTAGCCAAAAATGTCGGATGCCCCAAAAAGTGGCAATGCCAACGAACGGTAGCGTCGGGGCCAAATACCATCGGTTTGACTTGGCGGCGATGACAAGAAACAGCGCCAGCGGAAAGTAAAGGCACACGGATAACAACAAAAGACGGTTGCGTTCGGAGAGCAGTTTTGCCCAAGCTTGTGCCTTGTTTTTTGCCAAAAGCACCAACCCAAAAGCCAAGAAACCAAAAAAGACGAAGTGCCAGAGGTTGAAGCTTTTGTCAAGGCTGTAAAAGAAGAACGAAGGGTCGAATGCTGCTTTCCAACCATCGGCTGGCTGGGTGAAGCGTTTCAAAAGGTCAACCGTGAAGAGTTGGTCGGAGGAGCTTGTTGCGGCGGCCTTTTTACCCCAAAATTCCTGCACAACACCCCAGCTCAGCGGGAACGCTAGCGCTATGGCTGCTCCAGCCCAAGTTGTTTTTGATTTCAAAATCGGTTTGGTTTTCTTCGAAAATACGACATAAAGCATCATGCCTGGCAATAGCACCGCTGCCGCAGGCCCTTTGGTCAAGTAAGCCAATCCGATGCTTAATCCAGCGAGAAGCGCACCGTTTTTTTTGTCAGAATCAACAAAGCGGAGGAAATGGAAAACGCTTGCAACCAACAAGCAGGCGAGCAAAGCGTCGAAGTCGCCCGTGCGACCTACGTGCCAGCCAATGAGGCCCTTCACGCTCGCTAGCAAAAGGCAAGTAAGCACCGCAAAGTTGGTCGAGCGGTACAATGTAATGATTTTGAAAGTGAAAAAAAACAGGGTCATGATGGCCAAAGCCGATGGAAGTCGAAGTGCTAACTCGTTGAACCCCAGTAGGTTGAATGACAATGCCACGCACCAAATAAACAATGGTGGCTTGAAGCTCCAAGTGTCGGGTTGGCCACAGAAGTGGAGGTTGAGCCAGTCGCCGTTTTGAAGCATTTCCAGGGCATTGATGGCGTTACGGGACTCATCCCAAGGCGAGAGCGGGTGCTGCCCAAGCTTCAGAAAAGCCAGCAGTAGAATGAGGGCGAGTGAAAATGCTACTAACGTTTTTTGATTCATGTCCAAGCATAATTCCGGGCAACCTCTTTGGCCGAAAGCCGTTAAGCAGGTGGGCAAATCTACATACCTTCGCCCGACTATTCATCCAAAATTTTGCTTCTAATGATGCTTCGTAAACTCCCCTTTCTTTTTTTCTTATCCCTTGTCTTTCAGCAAGTTATGTTGTTGGCGCAGCCAGCTTGGAAACCCGTGCCAGGCACTTTGACCACCCCTTGGACGGATAAGGTGAATCCTGATTCGCCATTGCCGGAGTACCCCCGCCCAAACATGACCCGCCTAGATTGGCAAAGCCTGAATGGACTTTGGAATCTCAGCCTGCTTGACGATGCAACGGGCAAGCCGGAAAAACAAGGCAAAATCCTCGTCCCATTCCCAGTTGAATCGGTGCTGTCGGGTTGTGGCTGGCGGGTAGAGCCTCGTCATGTGATGGTTTACACTCGGAAGCATTTTATGCCAAGCCGCTGGAAAGGCAAGCGGGTGCTGATGCATTTTGGCGCGTCCGATTGGCACACAAAACTGTTCGTAAACGGCAAGAAAGTGGGTGACCACAAGGGGGGCTATGATGCTTTTTTCTTTGATATTACGGACGCTATTACGCTTGGCGCAGAAGCCGAATTGAGCGTTCATGTGACGGACCCCACCGATGCCGGTCCGCAAGCTGTGGGCAAACAACACCTCAAGCCTGGGGGAATTTGGTACACCCCGACGAGTGGCATTTGGCAGACCATTTGGCTGGAGCCCGTGGCGCAAACATTTGTGAAATCGTACCGTGCCGAACCGCAACCCGACAAAAACCGGGTGCTGGTGAGGGTGGAAACGGAGGGTGACATGAGCGAATTGAAGCTGGTGGCCCGTGTAGTGAAAGATGGAAGGACGGTGACAGAGGCCACGGGAAAGGTAGGTTCGCCTTTGATGCTGTTTGTGAAGGACGGCCACCTCTGGACGCTCGAAGACCCCTATCTCTACGACCTTGAAATCGCACTGGAAGGCAGCAACGGCAAGGCTGTGGACAAAGTGAAGGGCTATTTTGGCCTTCGGAAAATCACGGTCGGCCCCGATGAAAAAGGCGTACCCCGCCTCTTGCTCAACGATAAACCCATCTTTCAACTTGGCCCCCTCGACCAAGGATTTTGGCCAGATGGACTTTACACGCCTCCCACCGAGGAGGCTATCTTGTTCGACCTACAAACGCTTAAATCCATGGGGTTCAACATGATACGCAAGCACGTGAAAGTGGAGCTCGCCCGCTGGTACTACCACTGCGACCGCATGGGGTTCCTCGTTTGGCAGGACATGCCGAGCGCCAACCCCGTCACCGAGGAAGACCGTACCCAGTTTCGGTGGGAAATGAAGGCAATGGTTGACCAGCTTTACAACCATCCCAGCATCGTGATGTGGGTGCCTTTCAACGAGGGTTGGGGGCAGCACGAGACGCCGGAATATGTGCAAAAACTGCGGGAATGGGACCCCACCCGCCTTGTCAACAATGCCTCGGGTTGGACCGATGCGGGCGTTGGCGACGTGCTCGACATCCACGATTACCCTGGCCCATCGTCTCCCAAGGTGGAGGATGGTCGTGTGGCCGTGCTGGGCGAGTTCGGCGGTCTGGGCCTCAACGTGGCTGGCCACCAATGGGCCACCGATGGCTGGGGTTACCAGCAAATCGAGACGCCGGAAGCGCTGCTCTACCGCTACGAGGAGCTTTGCAGGCAGTTGCTGCCGCTGGTTGATGACGCCGGGTTGAGCGCTGCTGTTTACACACAGGTGAGTGATGTGGAAACCGAAAACAACGGCCTGATGACCTACGACCGCCGGGTGGTGAAGATAGACCCTAGCTTGTTGCGCCTTGCCCACCGTGGTCAAATGCCCCCCAAACCCACCACGAATGCCAATATTTTTGTAAAAAATACAAACGTGGAGCTGGCAACGGTGAAGCCAAACGCTGTTATTGAATATGCCATCGAGACGCAAAATCAACCGCTAGTTTGGCAGCGTTATACGATGCCCATTCCGCTGAAAAACACGGCGGCTATCGTTTGCCGAGCGGCTTGGCCTGACAGCCTGAAGAGCCACGAGCAGCGCTATGTTTTTACCAAAACCAAGGCCATGAAGCCCAAGGGCAAAACGGGCAGCAAGCCTGGGCTCAAGGCAAAGCTGTACGCTGGGTCATGGGACAAGCTCCCTGATTTTAAAGCGTTGTTTGTCTCAAATGAACTGGTAGTCAATGAGTTAAGTCTCAAGCAGGTTGAACAAAAAGAGGACTTTGGTGTGGTGTTCGAGGGCGGGCTTGAGGTGCCTACGACGGGCGTTTACACCCTGCACCTCCGTTCTGACGATGGCTCACGACTGCTACTAAATGGTCAGCTGTTGATTGAAAATGACGGAATCCATGGCATGAAAGACGTGCCAGCGAATGTGGCATTGAAGGCTGGCAAACATTCCCTCCAAGTTCAGTTTTTTCAGAAAAAGGGTGGGGTCGGTCTAGAGTTCTGGCTGGAAGATGCTTTCGGTAAGAGGCTGGAAGCGAGGTTTGTGCATTGAGCAGACAAGATTTGTACACAAAGCGAACGGAGAAGGGTCACAGAGGCCACAGCGATTTTTGCTATGCTGTATTATTACCTCTGTGCGCTCTGTGTCTCTTCTCCGTGTGCTCTGTGTCCAACCGCCCGTTAAAATGGCAAATCCTCATTCACGTGAGCAGGCTCATCAGCGGCAGTCGGGAAGTCGTAGTCTGCCGCTGCGGGTGGCGGTGCCGATGTGGTTCCAGTGGCCTTTTCAATGCGCCAAGCATTGAGGTTTGTGAAATACTTTCCCTGCCACTCACGGCCACGCAAGTCAAAATGCACTTTGATGGTTTCGCCTTCTTTGTGGGCATCAATGGCAGCGCAGCGGTCCTGTGTCAGTTGGAATTTGACGTACTGCGGGTAGTTGCCGTCGGGCACCTCGATGACGAACTCCCTTGCCTGAAAGGACTGTGATTTGTTCTCGGTGTCGAATTTGCGGAGGAGCTTCCCCTCGATTTCAAAGCTGGGCATAGCGGTTTGTTGTATTGTTGATTTGTTTACCCCTTTGGGGCTTGATGATGAATTGTTTAGGCATAAAACGCCATAAAAAAACGAAAGACGGAACATTCCGTCTTTCATTTCGCCATCAAAATTAGTCAAACTCTGGTGATTGGAAAAAGGCAGTGACTGATTTTTACAAAATCGTAGCGGCTTCGCCGGTGGTTAGTTTGTAAATATCGGTGGCGTTGCAGCAAAGCACGGCCTTGGTGCCCCGCATGGCGATGGGAGCTCTGAGGAGGGCAGGGTTGTGCATGATGACGTTCAGCCAATCTTGATCGTTGAAAGATTTACCTCGAATGTTCTGTTGGTAGTAAGGATGCGCTTTGTTCAATAACTCCTTCGGATGTAGGTCCAATGCACTGATGATTTGCTGCCAACTGGTGCCGGTGGAGGGGGCTTGGTTGAAAGCAAATGTGCGGATGTAGGGTGCCAAACTTTGGGCATGGGCAACGGTCTTGCGGTCGTTGCTGGACTCCGGATTGAAATAAATCAAAATCTCTCGGTTGTGTGTCTTCATGCTGCAATCGTTTTGGAAGTGAAAGAATATGAACAAGAACAAATTTAGTTATAATTTTAAGAAAAGACAATTATTTGGAACAATAAATTTAAAAAGTATTTTTCTATAAATTTATAAACTTGTAATAATTTACAATCTGGTATTTTGTTCTGCTTTCATCTTGAAATGAGTTCTCGTTCATTTTGCCATCTTTGCGCCCCAAATTCAAACGCAATATGATTAACCTGACGAAACATTCCCTCCAAAAACTTGAAGTGCTTTTTCAGGAATTGGGCTACGTCATCCGCTATGAAAAGGGCAATTTCAACTCTGGCTACTGCATCGTTGAATCACGCAACATCGTGATAATCAACAAGTTCTTCGAAACGGATGCTCGTATCAACACCTTGCTGGACATCTTGCAGAACATTGAGTTCGAGCCAGCCATGCTCAGCGAGAAGTCGGCGAAGTTTTACGAGCGAATCTTGAAGCACTCGACCGAAGAAGAAGAACAAGCAGAGGAACTGCACTGACATTCCTCACTGTTTTTTCACCCGGCCAACCTATTTTTACGGCCAAATCGCATCCATGCAGCTACTCATCAAAAACGCCACCCTTGTACATCCCGGTTCTAAGCACGACGGGATGTTGGCGGACATCCTCATCAAAGACGGCATCATCGAAGCAGTGGGCACGAGCCTTTCAGCTACTGGCGCTGAAGTTTTCGATGCAAGTGGTGCCTGTGTGTCGCCCGGCTGGCTCGACCTCGGCACGCTTGTCGGTGACCCCGGCTTGGAGCACCGGGAAGACTTTGCTTCTGTGGAAAAAGCAGCAGCAGCAGGTGGCTACACTGCCATCGCTTGCCTACCGAACACTGCTCCGGCCATCCACTCCAAATCGGAGGTGCAGTATGTCCGCAGCCGGGCGCAAGGCAGCCTCGTTGACTTCCTGCCCATTGGCGCCGTGTCGCACGACTGCGGTGGCAAGGACATCACCGAGATGTACGATATGCAAGCGGCGGGCGCTGTTGCTTTTTCCGATGGCAAAAAACCGGTGCAGGACAGCGGCCTGATGCTGCGGGCCTTGCAATATGTTCAGCCCTTCAATGGCGTCATCCTCAACCGCCCACACGATCGGTCCATGGCACCCGGTGGGCAAATGCACGAGGGCACGATGAGCACTTCGCTCGGCATGAAAGGTGTGCCAGCACTCGCCGAGGAGCTGATGCTGCGCCGTGACATTTACCTAGCTGAATACACCGGTTCTCGCCTCCACGCCCTCAACATCTCCACGGCTGGCTCGGTAGTGCTGGTGCGGGAAGCAAAAGCTCGAGGCTTGCAGGTGACAGCCTCAGTAGCTGCCATGAACATCGCCTGCGACGACCACTTGCTGAGCGAGTTTGACCCAAACTTCAAAGTGATGCCGCCTATCCGAGAGCTGTCAGACATGGAAGCCCTGCAAGCCGGCCTAGCCGATGGCACGATTGACTGTATAACTTCCAACCATACGCCGCTCGACCCAGAGGCAAAGAACCTGGAGTTTCCCTTTGCTGATTTTGGTGCCATTGGTCTGGAGACGGCCTTTGGACTGAGTTGGATGCATTTGAGCAACTCGTTGACCATCAGTCAGTTGGTGGAGCGGCTAGCCATTTTACCCCGTAAAATTTTGGGGATTGATGCACCCAAACTTGGCCCCGGCGTGGCGGCTAATCTGACTATTTTCAACCCAGATTTGGAGTGGACTTTTTCGCAAAAAGACATTTACTCCAAATCGAAGAATACGCCGTTCGTGGGCTGGCGGATGAAGGGAAAGGTGTTGGGCGTGGTGAACAAAGGGAGCGTATGGATGGCTACCCAATAGAATTTGGCGGCAGTTTGGTCTAAATTTGCTTTAGAAAAAGCGGGTTAAAGCTATCTTTCGGCATTCTTTCACCTTTCAAAACTCAAAACGTTATGACGACTTTAGATGACCCTCGCAGAATTGTTGACCCCGCAAGCGTATCCATTTGGCCAACAGCCATGCGCTATGGTGGAATACTTGGGGCAGTTTCCGTGGTGATGGGCCTAGTAATGTACCTCGGTGGCTTGACTGAGCCAGAAAATGCACAGAGTGGTGCGGCAATGGGACTTGGCTGCCTCTCTGGCGTCATCACCATCATAGGTTTGGTGCTCGCTATCAAAAAACACCGTGACCAAGACCTTGGAGGTGCAATCAGCCTGGGTAGGGCGATAGGTGTGGGCACTGCTACTTCGCTGATTTCTGGCGTTATTGGTGCCTTATGGGGTGTGATATTGAACAATATCATTGACCCTGAAATGATGGAAAGGACTCGGGAGGCCATGCTTGAAAATGCTCAACCAGGTCAAGAAGAATTTACCGAAATGATAGCAAACGTCGTTACGAATCCAGTAGTCGGGCCATTGGTCACGATTGTTGCATCTGTCATTTTGGGTGTGGTATTGTCGCTCATCATTGGTGCCATCATGAAAAAAGACCCTGCACCCACCGTTTAACAATCAAAGCAACACATGCAACAAACCGCAGTAAAATACGGTATCATAACAGGTATGGCAATCGTGCTATACCTGTTTGTTTTTCACCAAATCAAGCCTGAGTTGGCCTTGAATCCACTCGTTTATTGGAGTCCAATTCTGGTGTCGGTTGTGGCCATGACTTTGGTGGTAAAAAAAGAACGGGAAAACAACGACGGCAAAATTGCTCAGCGTGAAGCACTCAAACATGCCTTCCTGACCTACGTGATTGCCTATTTGTTTTTCACGTTGTTCATTTTTTTACTGTTCAACTTCATTGACCCTGGACTGGTTGAGCTGCAAAAAAAGGCGATGGTCGCCGCTGGTAGGAAAGTAGAGGGGCTGGACTTCACCATGACCTTTGGCAAAGTATTGTTCCAATATGCCTACATGCTGATTCCAGGCTTTTTCTTGTCCTACATGGTGGCCAGTTTTATGAAAAAATAGTCCAGTTTCCAGTTCGTCAGTTGGCAGTTTGTAGTCAAGAAACTGCTATCTATACCCCCAACTGCCAACTGCAACTGTCTAACTGCCAATTTAAATGGATATTTCCGTCGTAATACCGCTTTTCAACGAAGACGAAAGCCTGCCAGAACTGGAGGCTTGGATTCGTCGTGTGATGGAGCAGCACCACTACTCCTACGAGGTCATCATGGTGGACGATGGCAGCACCGACCGCTCGTGGCAGGTCATCGAAGATTTAGGCAAGCAGAACCCCAACGTTCGGGGCATCAAGTTCCGCCGCAACTACGGCAAGTCCGCTGCACTTTTCGTTGGATTCGAGGCTGCCAAGGGTGATGTGGTCATCACCATGGACGCTGACCTGCAAGACAGCCCTGACGAAATTCCCGAACTACGTCGTATGATTATTGAGGATGGCTACGACCTCGTGAGTGGCTGGAAGCAGAAGCGCTACGACCCCATCATGAAAACCATCCCCAGCAAGTTCTTCAACGGTGTCACCCGTTGGATAAGCCATATCCCGCTCCACGATTTCAACTGTGGCCTGAAATCCTACCGACTCAATGTGGTAAAAAGCATCGAAGTGTATGGAGAGATGCACCGCTACACGCCGTTGTTGGCCAAGTGGTCGGGCTTCAAAAAAATTGGCGAAAAAGTGGTGGAACACCGTGCCCGCCAGTTCGGAGTCTCCAAATTCGGCCTCGACCGATTTGTGAACGGCTTCCTCGACCTGCTCAGCATCACGTTCATCGGCAAGTTCGGCAAGCGGCCCATGCACTTCTTCGGTACTTGGGGTGTGCTGTTTTTTATGATTGGCTTTGGTATCCTGCTCTGGTTGAGCGTCGAAAAACTGTTCCGACAGACCTACGGCATTGCGGAGCGCCCCATGTTTTTCTTCGGGATTCTGACGCTCATCGTGGGCACCCAACTTTTCGTTACTGGCTTTTTGGCGGAATTGTTGGTGCGGAACTCGATGACACGTAACCAGTACGTGATTGAGCGATGGACATAAAACAATTCTACCATGTCCGACATCCGAAAAATCGTACTTCTCAGCCCAGCCCACCCACTGCGTGGTGGCATCGCTGCTTTCACCGAGCGATTTGCTGTTGAGTTGCAACAGGCTGGTTATGAGGTGATTATCTACTCTTTTTCGTTGCAGTACCCCGGATTTTTGTTTCCTGGAACCACCCAGTTCAGCAGCGACCCGGCGCCGACCGGGCTCACCATCCGCACCTGTGTCAACTCCATCAACCCGTTCAACTGGCTGAAAATCGGCCTGGAACTGCGCCGCCTCCGCCCCGACCTCATCGTGCCACGCTATTGGCTGCCATTCATGGGGCCGTGCCTCGGCAGCATTTTGCGACTGGCACGGGGCAACGGCCACACAAAAGTGGTCGCCATCGCAGACAACGTGCTGCCCCACGAAAAGCGCCCCGGTGACCGACTGTTCACCCGCTGGTTCGTCAGTGCCTGCGATGCATTCGTGGTGATGAGCCAATCGGTGCTGGACGACCTGCGTATTTTTACCCAAAAGCCAGCGGCCGTTATCCCGCACCCCGTTTACGACAATTACGGTGAAAAATCGCCCAGAGCAGCTGCGCTTGCACAGTTGGGTTTGCCTGCGGATATGCGCTACCTGCTCTTTTTCGGCTTCATTCGTGACTACAAGGGCCTCGATTTGCTGCTCGAAGCAATGGCCGACGAGCGCATCCGCCGGATGAACCTCAAGCTCATCGTGGCTGGCGAATACTACGGCAATCGGGAGAAATACGAGGCACAAATTCGCAATTTGGGTATTGAAAATCAATTGGTTATGCGAACGGATTACATCTCCAACGAAGCCGTTCGACATTATTTTGGAGCTGCCGACCTCGTGGTGCAGCCCTACCGTTCGGCCACGCAGAGCGGCATTTCTCAAATGGCCTACCATTTTGAAAAACCGATGGTGGTGACCGACGTGGGCGGCTTGGCCGAGATTGTGCCACACGGAAAGGCGGGCTACGTCGTGCCTGTCGAAGCGACGGCCATCGTCGATGCCATCGTTGATTTTTTTGAAAACGACCGAGCCGAAGCGTTTTCAACAGGTGTTGCCGAAGGCAAAAAGCGGTTTTCGTGGGCGGCGATGGTGGAGGGCGTGGCAGCCTTGGCCAAAGTCAGCGGGTAGTTGTTTGGGCTGGTGTACCGAATAACTGCCGCCCTTGTTTTCCCACCAAAACTGCTACATTTGGCCAATTGAACCTGTACGATGAAGTACCGCTTGCCCAGAAATATTGTCACGCAAAAGCTGATGTCCTTCCTCCAGCGGTCGGAGCAGCAGCAGACTGCACTGCTGCCCGAAGCAGAGCCCAAGCCTGTGCTCCAACTGCCCATCCCACGCACTCCGTTCGATATTTACAAAAAAAGTAAATTGATTAACTTGTTGAACCTCAGACAGTTGGCGGAGCGGCGCTCGGTTTTGGAGATTGGCTGTGGCGTGGGTGATTTGCTCAAGGAAATTGCGAAGTACAACCCCAAGGAACTCTACGGGGTGGATACCGACCCCAAAATGGTGGCTTATGCACGTGAATTTTTGCGAGAAGAAAAAGTGGATGTGCAAGTGGCCGATGCCTTCCGATTGCCCTTCCCCGAAAAGTCGTTCGACCTCGTGGTGGTCATGGACGAATTCCAGTATGTGATAGACAACAAGCAGTTGGAGCGGCTCGTGTACGAAGTATGCCGGGTTGCTCGCCAGTGGGTCATTTTGGTGGAGGAGACGGCACCAGCGGAGCGGCATGACGACGGCATCGTTTACCGAACCATCGAACGCTACAAAGAGGAGTTGAAGAAAAAAAGGTTTCACTTGCGTTCCGTCAACATCCTTGACATCGCTGCCACGAGCTACGTGTACACCAGCCGCCGCAACCCGTGGCACTGGGTGCGATGGGTGTTCAGCCCACTGCTCTACTTGCTGGGCTTCCCCAGTTCTGTTATGAAATTGCCGACCAGTGAGGAAAAAATACCGGACTCCGAACTTGCGCTGAAGCTCCAAGAACTAACCCTGCCGCTGGCCACCAGCCTCGACAGTGTTTTCCGCAAAGTGGAAGGCACAACCGTGATGCGGTTCGAGCGGGAGCAATTGTTCAGAAGAGGGTAGGTGGCTATCCTGTTGATAATGAGGTAGTTGCAACCTTTTTTTGTACAAATATTTTTAGAAAAATCAACAATACATGAGACTAACCATACTTGCGTTGCTGTGTCCGCTGCTGCTTTTTGCTCAAAAACAACCACTCGAATATTATTTGCCTGCGGCAAAATATGACCCTGCAATCCCCACGCCGGAGCAGTTTTTGGGCTTCCAAATTGGCGAGTGGCACCTCAGTCACGACCAGTTGCTGGCCTACTACCGGGCACTCGACGCTGCTAGCCCGAAAATATCGCTCCACGAGTATGGACGTAGCCATGAAAACCGACCGCTGATTTACCTCGTTTTCACCTCAGAGAAGAACCACGCTAATTTGCAAAGCATTCAAAATGAGCACGTTGCGCTCTGCGACCCAGCACGTTCTTCAAAGTTGGACATATCGAAAATGCCCATCGTCATCTATCAGGGGTTCAGCATCCACGGCAATGAGCAAAGTGGAGCAAACGCTGCCCCGTTGGTGGCCTATCGCCTCGCCGCTGCCCAAGACGAGGAGACCCGCCGCCTGCTCGACGAGGCAGTTATCCTCTTCGACCCCTGCTTCAATCCCGATGGGATGCAGCGTTTTTCGAGTTGGGTAAACGCCAACCGCAACCAAAACCTGAACGGCGACGCCAACGACCGGGAGTACGATGAGCCGTGGCCTCGTGGCCGCACCAACCACTACTGGTTCGACCTGAACAGGGACTGGTTGCCTGGTCAGCAGCCCGAAAGTGTGGGGCGTATCGCCAATTTTCAAGCCTGGAGACCCAACATTCTCACCGACCACCACGAAATGGGCAGTAATTCCACTTTCTTCTTCATGCCTGGTGTGCCGAGCCGAGTTAACCCAATCACACCCAAATTGAACCAAGAATTGACAGCCAAAATCGGCAGCTACCATGCCCAAGCGTTGGACGAAATTGGTTCGTTGTACTACTCCGAGGAGGGCTTCGACGATTTCTACTACGGCAAAGGCTCGACCTACCCCGATGCGCAAGGCTGTATCGGGATTCTGTTCGAACAAGCCAGCAGTCGGGGGCATTTGCAACAGACCATCAACGGCCCGCTTTCGTTTCCATTCACCATTCGTAACCAAGTGCGCACGGCTCTTTCAACCCAGAAGGCAGCCATCGCCATGCGCACAGAACTACTTGATTATCAGCGCAATTTTTACAAAAACGCTCTCGAAGAAGCTGACCGTGACAACCGAAAGGCGTTTATTGTTGGAGAAAAATATGACCGAGCGAGGCTGCTCAAGTTCGTTGAGCTGGTGAAAAGGCAGGGTGTTGAAGTTTATGAAACCGCTGAAAAAATTATAGCCAATGGTGTAGAGTTTGAGCCCGGCAGTTCCTTCGTGATTCCTTTGGAACAGCCGCAGTACAAGCTGATTTTGGGCATGTTCCAGCGGGATACCACGTTCACGGACAGTATTTTCTACGACATCAGTGCTTGGACATTGCCACTGGCTTTCAATTTGGAGTATTCCAGTTTGTCGGGGAGCCAGTTTTCTAAAAAGATGCTTGACAAAGTGGTGAATTCGACGCAACTGCCTGATGGTGAACTGCTTGCAAGTGCCCGAGATTACGCATTTGCCTTTGAATGGGATGAGTATTTTGCGCCTGCAGCACTTTACCACTTGCTGAAAAAAGGACTTTTGATAAAAGTGGCGAGCAAGCCCTTCTCAGGTACTACGGTAAGTGGTCAGCGAAATTTTGGATTCGGAACGATAGTAGTGCCAACTCAAAACCAGCAGCTTTCTGGTGAGGTGTTGCTGGCAGTGCTTCGTGAGGCGGCAAGCCTCGGCCACTTGACGATTCACGGGCTCACGACTGGGTTAAACCCCAGCAGTACCGACCTAGGCAGCAACAATTTCGAGTTGTTGCGAAAGCCCAATGTTTTGCTGCTCACTGGCGATGGCATCAGCCCTACAGATGCCGGGGAGGTTTGGCACCTTTTCGATACTCGTTATGAAATGCCAGTGACCAAGGCCGACCTCTCAGATGTTACGCCACAACTCCTCGAAAAATACAACGTGGTGGTGATGCCCAGCGGTAGTTACAGTTCCCTCAATGCCGAAGCCATGAAGGGTTGGGTTAGTGGTGGTGGAACCATCATCGCCTTAGAATCAGCAGCTAAGTGGTTGGAAAACAAGCAGTTGGGCAATATTGTGCTAAAAAAGGAGCCAGAACCTGCCATCGGCCCAACTCCCCGCCG
>CAYTZS010000033.1:31197-34653 GCA_964442355.1 uncultured Saprospiraceae bacterium
ACCATATGCTACTGCTTCCGAAGACCGTGCTGCAATGGAACTCCCGGGCTGCATCTTTGAGGCAGAACTCGATTTGACGCATCCGTTGGCCTATGGCTTTCGGCGTCCTAAACTTCCTGTTTTCAGGGGTAACGGTTTGTTCGCTGAGCCACCAAAAAATGCTTACGCCATGCCCTTTGCTTTAACGAAACAGTCTTTGTTGGCTGGGTATGTGCCCAAGAAAATGAAGCCAATGGTGTCAGGGAGCCCTTCTGTGATGGTGAGTGCCCAAGGTCAGGGCCGCATCGTTTGCGTTCTTGACAATCCTTGCTTCAGGGCCTTTTGGTATGGTACGGACAAGTTGCTTGCCAATGCGGTTTTCTTTGGGAATATCATTGCAGCGCAAACTGCTGAGCGCAGATAGGGCAGGGTGCCCTTGTTGACTGCATTTTCAGCTTGGAACCAATACCCCACACCAGATGGTTAACAATGCTCAGTACTAAA
This sequence comes from uncultured Saprospiraceae bacterium, assembly GCA_964442355.1. GTDB lineage: Bacteria > Bacteroidota > Bacteroidia > Chitinophagales > Saprospiraceae > UBA6168. The sequence continues at coordinate 31,681 of CAYTZS010000033.1, forward strand.
TTAGAACATTGCGCTAGTTGCAAGGTGTTAAAATGAGGTGATTGATGAAAATCAGTAGGAAAAAACAAGGTGTTCTTTTGATTTTCAATGTATTGATATTACATTTGTGCCAGTTTACTTTGTTTTTCGTTCCAAGAAGCAGCTAGCGCACCTTAAGCATGATTGAAATTGTTGATTTAAAAAACTAAGATTTTTGTGTAGTTTTTTTACTGCTTTTGGACTTTGTATTGCATTAGAAGAGAATACGTAGAAAATTATAATCTAAATCCGTGAACATTTTATGATCCAAGTTTACATTCCTTCCAGGGGCCGATTTCACACCAACACTCTCTGCTGCCATTCAAATTTGCCATCCATCGGTGGCATCTCACTTGTTGTCGCCCAGCTCCGGCGACCTGTTTCCGGATAATTGATTTGTTACTCGTTGCTTTGCTTGACAAGGGTTGGTCTTCATTGACCACCTGCACAATATTTGGGCATTTGCCCTTTTCAAAGGTTAGTTGTTAGCAAGTTGTAATCCATGGCAAGTTATAATCTCATTTGGAAAAACGAATCTTACACAATATGCCCCCACTTGGGAGGTAAAGGCATTAGTCCCCGCACCAGCTGCGTGGCTAATGCCTTTTTTTTCGGCCCAACGGTAGGCGTTGAGAGGGGCTTTGAAATCACAAAAAACTGAAGTCCAGCATTTTACGCTGGTTCTAGAATCAATGATGGCTTAAATTTTTTCAACAATATTTTTTAATTAAAACTTTAATCTTATGAAAAAAGTGATTTTCGAGAATGGCCTGAGGGCGTTTTTGGCCACTTTCTGCTTCCTGTTGCTGGGGGCGGTAGGGGTCATGGCCCAGGGCAAGCTCACCTCGGTACCTGTGGTGCCCGGCGTGAGCAACCCACCGACGCCCACTTCGCCGGTGTACAACGTCCCAACGGGCACCTTCATCGGTGGCCAGCAGGCGATAGCGAAGCTGGACGCCGAGCTGGTTGCCATCAAGGACCTGATGCTTCAGGTTCAGCAGGGCGACCCTTCTTTCAACGCTTTGTTGGTGAAGTACCGCTACTTCTACAGCGTCCGCAACCACATCGAGGCCGGTGCGACCACCGCCAATGCGATTGCTGCGGGCCTTTGGATCTTCCTTTCTGACGTTGAAACGGGCAGTGTGCCTGTCTCTACGCAGGAGGCGCTCAAGAACGAGGTGATTGACCTCCTAAACTAAGCTGTGGCCCAGGCCACAAAAACAAGCGGTTCTAAGAAAGCCTTCGTCTTGCGACTGTCTCAGAGATTACTTAAAGCTAGACTCAACACAGGATTTTCAAAGAATCACTACATTCTTTAACTACTAACACAAATTTAGATCTCATGAAAAAAAGATTTATGACATACCTCGGTATGGTGTTCATGGCATGTATGGTCTCGGCCCCGCTCTTTGCGCAGCTGAACTTCAACATGCCATTCAACACTGGCCTCACGACCGTTACGGTGGGTGGCCCGGGCAACAACCCGGTCAACTTCTTCGACAACGGCGGCCCTGGAGCTGCTTACAGCAACAACTCCAACCCGGCCAACTCGGGCGTGACGTTCATCCCGTTCACGGCCGGCCAGCGCATCCGCGCAACTTTCACAACCTACCAAACGGAGGGCAACTTCGACGCCTTGTACATCTACAACGGCAACGACAACACGGCCCCCCAGATCACGACTGCCACTGGCGGCAACATGGAACCATGTACGGCCATCGCCGGCACGCCAACGGGTGCGCCTGCACAGGGCGGCACTGGTGGCGGCTTCTGGACCACCATGCTCCAGGGCCGTGCGGTGTTCAGCACGGCTGCCAACGGCCGCCTGCACTTCCGCTTCGTTTCCGACGGCAGCGTGACGCAGGCCGGTTGGGTGGCAACGGTGGTTCAGGAAGTTGCCTGCGCACCGGTTGCACCAGCGAACGTCGTGGTTGGCGTGGGCCCGAACTGCGGCCCGAACAGCGCCACGGTGAACGTGCCAGCTGTGCCAGCTTGCGCAGCCAGCATCAGCTACCGTATCGACAACGGCCCGCTCACTGCGGCCGTTCCGCCGACCATCACCACGCCGCCACTCAACCCCGGCATCCACACCATCACTTGGTTTGCGATCAGTGCTGCGGGTTGCCCGGTTGGCGCAGTGACCAGCACGGTTAACGTGTTGGATACTACTCCTCCAACCATCACTTGCCCAGCAAATGTTTCTTACAACCTGGACGCAGGCGAGTGCTCTCAGATTGTGAACTACAACCTTCCTACGGTTGCTGACAACTGCCCATGGGGTATTGCAGGAGCAACTGTGAATACCACCATTGTTGGTGGTAACACTGGCTCAGCAGGTGGTATGGTGTATTTCAACCTGAACAATACTTCTGGTGCTCCGCTTACAATCACTACTTTTGGAACACGTCTAAGCGGTTCCACAATGCTTGATGTGTACACAAAGCCAGGCACGTATGTTGGCTTCACAACGAACCCAGGTGCTTGGACTTTGACTACAACTGCTAATGGTACTGTTGGTCCATGGAATGGCGGTACTTTCACTGGTAATGGTGTTATTACTCCATGCCCAGTAGCCGGTGGTGGACTTACAATTCCTCCTGGCATTACAGGTGTTGCTTTGCGTGCGCTTTCTGCACAGCATCAGTACAACAACAATGCTGGCACATTCTCTGATCCTAGCATTACTATTACTGTAGGTGCTGCCAGCAATGGTCTATTCAATGGTAACTTTACGCCTCGTGGATGGAATGGCTATGTAACTTATGCCATCACTCCTCCTCCTCCAGTACCAGTACAGACCGCTGGTCTTGCTCCTGGCAGCGAGTTCCCAGTAGGTACTACCACGAACTGCTTCAGCGTAACGGACTTCGCCGGCAACACTTCTTCCTGCTGCTTCGACGTCAACGTGATCGCGTACCCGAACCCGACGCAGCAGCTTGCCTGCAACGACCTGGT
>CAYTZS010000034.1:0-24415 GCA_964442355.1 uncultured Saprospiraceae bacterium
CCGTTTTCTTGCTCCGCAAATTGGAAGTCGAAACTGCCTTTGTTGGAGGTCAGCGCCAGCAGAATGACCCATTTCCCGTCAAAATCCAGGAAGGGTTTTACGCTATCCTCGCCCATGTACGGAGCCACCGTCACGGAATCGAAGTTCATCCCCTTGAAAAAGGCCTGTGCGTACTGGGTGCTGGTGTTGCCAATGTCGCCTCGCTTTGCATCTGCGATGGTGAAAATGTTGCTGGGTACCAGTGAAATGGTTTTTTCCAACGTACGCCAGCCCTGCCAACCTTGCGATTCATAAAAAGCAAGGTTGGGTTTGTAGGCTACGCAAAGGTCGTGGGTAGCGTCAATGATTTGTCGGTTGAACTCAAAAACGGGGTCTTCGAGTTCGAGCAGGTGAGGGGGCAATTTGGCCAGTTCGCTGTCCAAACCTATGCAGAGGAAGGACTTTTTCGCCAAGATTTGCTCAAAAAGCTGTTGTCGGGTCATGGCTAAATACTATTCACTTAGCGCTTGATATTCCATTGATAATCAAGCTGTTCAACAATTTTTGTTTACTTCTCCGATGAAATTCAGAACATCCTCCCGGCCTGTTCGGTGCTCTGAGGAGGTGATGAACTCCCTTGGCAGTTCGTCCCAATTTTCCAAAAATGCCTTGCGGATTGCATCGAGGCTACGGTTCAATTGGGCTTTAGAAAGGCGGTCGGCCTTGGTGTAGGCAATCACGAAAGGCACTTGGTTTTCGCCCAAGAAACTCAGGAACTCGAGGTCGTTTTTTCGAGGCTCAACGTTCACGTCGATGAGCACAAAACAGCAGGCCATCGCTTCCCGGTTGAGCAGGTAGTCGGTAATCATCTTGCCGAAACCTTGCCTGACTTGCTTGTTGGTTTTGGCGTAGCCGTAGCCCGGCAAGTCAATCAAGTGCCAACTTTGGTTGATGGAGAAAAAGTTGATGGTCTGAGTTTTTCCAGGCGTGTTGGAGACGTGCGCCAAGCCTTTTCGCCCGGTCAGCATGTTGATTAATGACGATTTCCCAACGTTTGAACGACCGATGAAGGCGTATTCCGGGAGGCTGGGGGCGGGGCAGTCCTCTAATTTGGCGAAACTTCCACTGTATTCTGCGGTTATTATTTCCATGAGCCTCAAAGATGCAGCTAAGAAACATTTACTTTATCGTTTTGGCACAAAAAGGCTCAACTTTGCTTAAATAAATCGGTTTGCATGGCCAAAACCTTCAAAGATTACGGTGTATTTTTTACGCTACTGGGTGTTTTTGTTGTAGCTGGCGGCATTTACCTTGGCATGTCGAGCAAGGTGGACGCCATTTTCTTTTTCAGTGAAAATCGCACCCCAGCCCTCAACACAGCCTTCAGCATCGTTACTAGGCTTGGTGAAGAACCCATGTATTTTGTGCTAGCGCTTGCAGCTTTGGCTTATCGGCTGCGCTATACGCTGATGATTGCCATCACGGGGCTAGTAGTCATGGGATTGAGTTTTTCTTTGAAATCGTTTTTTGCCATTGATCGCCCGAAGGCTTTTTTTGCGAAGCAAAATCTGTTGAACGAGCTGAATCTGATTGACGGGATTGACCTGTACACAGGTGCGACGAGCTTCCCTTCTGGCCATGCGATGTCGGCGTTTGCACTTTACACCCTCTTGATTTTTATCCTTCCTCCCAAAAAAAGGTACATTCTACCGTTGTTCTCATTGGCATTCTTGGTCGGTATTTCCAGGATTTACTTGGTGCAACATTTTTGGCCAGATGTGTACGTGGGGGGCATCTTGGGTTCGTTTTTGGCGATGGCAATTTACACTTTGCATACTCGCCTTGAAACAAAGCCAACCAGCTGGCTTGACAAGCCAATTTTCAAAATCGGCAACTCCTCAGCGTAGTTAGATTCAAAATGGATGGTACTATTTACAGTGTAAACTTTTCTAGTTCGGCAGAGCCGAACTGGAAAACACAACTCTTCTTTTTGGTAGGCCGCCTCCGGCGACCTACCAAAAAGAAATTTATTTAATTTACGCTGTACTAGCGGCATGAATTTATTTGATTTGTTTTTTGAGTCTTTTGAAAAAGTGTGCTTCCTTGTTACCTTCGCACCCGAACCTGTGTTCGCCAAAGCCTCAGCCTTTTAACTGAATATGCCAAAGTTCCACAAACTCAAAATCCGGGAAGTCCGCCGGGAAACCCCCGACTGCGTCTCATTGTCGTTTGAAGTCCCGGCTTCGCTCAAAGACGAGTACCAATTCCTGCCGGGTCAGCACCTGACCCTCAAAACTAACTTAGGCGATACCGAAATTCGCCGCTCCTACTCCATTTGCGCCAGCCCAACAGCCGATGACTTGCGTGTGGCAGTCAAACAGGTGCCGGACGGTCAGTTCTCAACCTTTGCCAACCAACAGCTAATTCCTGGAAGTGAATTGGACGTGATGACGCCGATGGGTCATTTTACGTTGGAAGCATATCCACAGGAACAACGACATTTCGTGGCATTTGCAGCGGGGAGCGGCATTACGCCTGTTATTTCCATGCTAAAAACGGTGCTGGAGCAGGAACCGGCCAGCCATTTCACCTTGTTTTACGGCAACCGAAATACGGAATCCATCATGTTCAGGGATGAAATTGAAGATTTAAAAAATGAGTACCTGACAAGATTGAGTGTCCATCATATTTTGAGTCAGGAAGACCCCGGTGCCGACCTTTTCTACGGTCGAATTGACGCTGAAAAATGCAGAAAATACTGCACCTATCTGCTAGACCCAACCTCCATTGATGCTTTCTTTCTCTGCGGCCCTGAGCCGATGATAATGTCGGTAAAATCCACTTTGTTCGATTTGGGCGTGGAAGAAAGGCGTATTCATTTTGAGCTTTTCACTGCAGCCGGTGCAACTGGTGAGAGGGCAACAAAAAATTGGGCATCGGCAAGTGGCTTGACTACCTCAAAAATTACGGTGACGTTGGACGGCAAAACCTTTACGTACAACCACGACCAACCCGCCGAGACCATTTTGGACGCTGCATCACGTATTTCCAGCGATTTGCCATACGCCTGTAAGGGGGGCGTCTGTTGCACCTGCAAAGCAAAAGTGCTGGAAGGTCAAGTGGAAATGGAGGTTTGCTACGGCCTGGAGCGGGAAGAAGTGGAAGCTGGTTACGTCCTGACCTGTCAATCACACCCCAAGACGGCTACCGTTGTCCTGAGTTTTGACGAATAAATCGGGACTTCAACGACCAAAAATTTTTGAAAAACGCATCAATGGCTGTTTCACCAACCAAGAAAAAGATTTTTGAAGAAGCTGCGAATCTGTTCCAAGAGAAGGGTTACTTGGCCTCGTCAATGCGTGACCTCGCAGAGCGGGTTGGCTTGAAGGTGTCCAGCCTGTACTCGCATATTGGCAGCAAGGAGGAGTTGCTTCAAAAAATATGTTTCGATAGTGCCCGAGGGTACTTAGATGGTATGAAGGCCATTGAAGACTTGGACACTACTCCCTCCGAGAAGGTGCGCCAACTCATTCAGCTTCACATCCGAATTGCCACGACCGACGTTACTTCCATGACTATTTTCAGTGAAGAATGGCGTCATTTGAGCGAACCTTATTTGAGTGAGTTTCGCAACGTTCGAAAAGATTACGAGCGGCGATTCAGCAAGATGTTGCAGCAGGGAGTAGAGGCTGGAGAATTTGCTGAGATGAATATTACGGTTTGCCTTTACACCATTTTTACCTCGCTTAGGTGGTTGCACAGGTGGTATCCTGAAAAACGAGGGATTTCAGTGAAATCGCTCGAAGCTGAGATTTTGCGCTTCTTGTTCCAAGGCTTGAAAAAGCCAAATGCAAAGTCAAAAACAATCATCCAATGAAAATGAGGAAAAGCCTTTTTCTGCCTTTGGTTGTGCTCTACTTGATGCAGTTTGGTTGTGGTCCAGATTTGCCCAGCGACTACGAGTACAAATGTGGAGCCCAATTACCTGCTGAGCAATTGGCAAAATACCCGGCCAATGTGACGCCCCAATACAGTTTTGATGCACTGAAACTGTTGGGTAAATTATCCGGAATTGTCTTCGAGGAGAATGGCCGGTCAAAGAACTATGATGTGCAGTTTTTGAACAACGACCGAAGTTCACTGATTATCCAAGTGTTTGGACTAGCCGATGAAGGCGCCATTGACAAGACGGCTTGTGCTGTTTTTGGTTTTCAGGATTATCTGTTCCCAGATGAAGTTATCATCCTCTTTTACAAAAACGAGCGAAAAGCCCCCAAATCGGAAGTCGTGGTAGGCTTGCGGAAGACGTAATCGTAGTGTCGCTTTTGGACCAACTGAGCAGAGACTTTTTTTCAAAAAAATCCATTCTACATCTTTTACCCTAAATAAAAACCGCATACATTGCGAGCATAAACAATCCGTTGTTTAAAGAAACAACCGCACAAGTACACCAATTTGTTTTGACTCAACATTTCAAACCTGAGGGAGTGATTTGGAATGCAAGTAGGGCGGGCCTCAGCCGTTGACTTGTCCGGCTTCCCAAACTTGTTTTGGGGACGGGAGGATTACCGAAAACAGTCCGACTACCTTATCCATGCTGAAGAAGGGGTCTTAAACGCCTTCGTGCTTGTGTGGTTTTTCTTTTTTAAAACGTCGGCAGGGTTCAACCCTGCCGACGTTTTTTATTTCCGGTGGTCGTGTTTTTTAGGGCATTAGTGGATAAAAAAGTGCTTCAATTGTTTTGCTTTCACTACTTTGTGGCTACAACCACAACCAGATTTTTTCACTAAAAAACATGTTATGGAGATACCATTCATTCTTCCGATTTTCATTTTTCTGGGATTTTTGTTAATCACTACTGGCCTATTCACGGTAAAGCAGCAAACAGCCGTAATTATCCATCGCTTCGGCAAGTTTCAAAGCATTCGGCACGCTGGCCTGCAGTTCAAGATACCGTTCGTGGACTCCATCGCTGGTCGAATCAGTTTGAAGATTCAGCAGTTGGATGTGCCAGTGGAGACCAAAACCAAGGACGACGTGTTTGTCAGTATCAAGGTTTCAGTGCAGTATCTGATAAAACCTGAGTCCATTTACGATGCCTTTTACAAGCTGCAAAACCCTTACGAGCAAATGTCTTCTTACATCTTTGACGTGGTGCGGGCAGAGGTGCCAAAGATGAAGCTTGATGACGTTTTTGAGCGTAAAGACGACATCGCCGTGGCCATTAAGCGAGAGCTAGACGAGGCCATGAACGAGTACGGCTATTTCATCGTGAAGGCACTGGTCACTGACATTGACCCGGCCGCAGAAGTGAAGCTGGCAATGAACCATATCAATGCCGCCGAGCGCAAAAAAACAGCCGCAGAGTACGAGGGTGAAGCAGAGAAAATCCGCATCGTGGCAAAAGCAAGAGCCGAGGCCGAGAGCAAGCGCCTGCAAGGTCAGGGTATCGCTGACCAGCGCCGGGAAATTGCTCGTGGCTTAGAGGAGAGTGTCGGCATCCTGAACAAAGTGGGCATCAACTCACAGGAAGCTTCAGCGCTGATTGTCATCACGCAGCACTATGATACGCTCCACTCGGTTGGCGAAAACTCCAATAGCACCTTGATTCTGATGCCGAATGCGCCTACTGCTGCTACTGACATGCTGGGCACCATGGTAACTTCGCTGATGGCTACCAAGGAACTTGGAGAAAAGGTGAAGAAGCAGTAATGTTTTTTTAAATAAATAACCCTGTTAGCGTGTCAACGCTAACAGGGTTTTTCATTTTAGGTATGTTGGTTAGAAGGGAATACCATTCACCAGCTCATTCAAAAATCTTGAAAACAGCTCAGGTTTCAGGATGATAGTGAAAACAAATCCGAACACTGCTCCCCAAAAGTGGGCCTCGTGGTCAATGCGGCTGCCAGCTTCTTTCCTAGAGGCGAAGGAGGAATAAATTAGGTAAAGCACGGCGGCCAAGATGGCTGGAATTGGGATGACACCGAACAGGTAAATCATTTCCCAAGGCAATAGCAGCGCAAATGCGAACATGATGCCCGATGTGGCGCCTGATGCTCCCACACTACTGAAAGATTGGTTGTTTTTGTGCTTCAAGTAGGTCGGGATATCAGCGAAAATGCCCGACAGCAGGTACAGCGCCAAGAAGTTGACTCGGCCCATCGGTAAACCGAAAATCTCCACAAACGCACCCTCGATGAATGTGCCAAAACTCCAAAGCACGAACATGTTGATGGCCAAGTGCATCCAGCTGCCATGCAGGAAAACGGAAGTGACCCAACGGTAAAACTCCTTGTCCCGGTGTTCTTCGTAAGGGAAGTGCATGAACTTGAGGAAAAGGTCACGATTGCTAAAGGCTTGCCATGAAATGAATGCCGTGACAATGATGAGGACGAGGGTTACTGAGAAGGTCATCTGTAGAAGTTTTAAGTTTTAGGTGTAAGTTTTGAGCGGTGATATTGAACCCCACGCTCGGTGTTATTCATTATGATATGACTCTCCCCGCAAAATCGTCATGGCCCGGTAGAGTTGTTCCATGAAAAACAACCGGACCATTTGATGTGAGAAGGTCATTTTTGACAAAGAAATCTTGAAATCGGCTCGCTGATAAACTTCCTCAGAGAAACCCCAAGCTCCGCCAACCAAAAAGACCATTCGTTTGGCGCTCAATTGGAGCTTTTGTTCCATGAAAACTGAGAACTCGATAGAAGTGTACTGCTTGCCTCGTTCGTCCAGCAAAACTAACAAATCATCTTTCTTCAAACGGGCAATCACGACTTCCGCTTCTTTTTGTTTTAGCAAATCGGGCTGCATGTTTCCAGCATTTTTCACATCCGGCAATACCACGGTCGAGTAGGGCAGGTAATGCCCCAGCCTTTTTTCATAAACCGCCATGCCTTCGTCAAGGTAGGGGAATGCAGTCTTTCCAATCAGCCAAAATTCTACCTTCATTCGATGGGCTTTAGGTGTTTGAAAGCCCGCCCGAGGTGCGAGGTGATGTCACTTGCCAGCAGTGCTTCCTGCTGCTGGTCGAGCATGGCGAGGTCGCCTGCGAGGCCATGCAAATAGACGCCGAGCTGGCAGGTTTCGAGGGGCGGATAGCCCTGGGCGAGCAGTCCGGTGAGGATGCCTGTGAGCACATCGCCGCTGCCGCCCGTGGCCATGCCGGGGTTGCCGTTGTTGTTGAAGAAACAATTGCCGTCGGGACAGGCGATGGCCGTGTTTGCTCCCTTCAGGATTAGGAAAACACCCAATTCTTGTGCCTTGCTGCGCTGCAAATCGTTTCGCTCGAAGTCATTGGCCGAAGGCCCAAACATCCGTTCGAACTCTCGCAAGTGCGGGGTGAGGATGCTGTTTTTTGGCACCAAACTGAAGAAATCTGGATGCCCAGCCAGCAAGTTGAGTGCATCGGCATCGAGCACGACAGGCGAATCGGTGCGTTGAAGGAGGTCGGCCAAGCCTTGTGCCGTGAGTTCGTTGGTACCAATGCCGCAACCACAGCCGATGGCCTTGTACTTGCTGAGTTCCTCATGTACATTGGTGACCGAATACTGGTGCTCGTCCACGCTGACCATCGCCTCTGGCACCGAGATTTGAAGGATTTCGTACCCGCATTTGGGAGTGTGTACCGTGAGCAATCCAGCCCCGCTTCGCAAACAAGCCCGTGCAGCGAGGATGGCAGCGCCCACCTTACCATAGCTGCCTGCCACTAGCAGCGCATGGCCAAAAATGCCCTTGTGGTCGTGCCGATGGCGGGGGCGGAAGAGCGGCTTCACGATTTTTTCATCCAATAAAAAATAGGGTGTAGGTTCCTGCTGGATGAAGCTAGGGTGCAGCCCGATGCTTCCTACCGTCCATTTGCCAAGCCTTTCTTGGTTTTCCGCAAAAAAGAAGGCCAGCTTTGGCAGTTCGAAGCTGAACGTCCAATCGGCCAAGATGGAAATGCCTTCGCTGTGCCTGTCTGCAAACATGCCGGACGGGATGTCTACCGATACACGTGTGACAGCCAGATGGTTGAGTTGTTGGACAAAAGCAGCCCAGTAGCTGCCGAGCGGCTTGCTCAGTCCGCTGCCCAATATTGCATCAATGACGATGCTGCCAGAGGGAATGTTGAGCACGGGGTCGTCGCCTTCTCGTACTTCGAGGCTGGGGTGGCCGCTGCTTACCCGTTTGATGTTGCGTAGGTTTTCTTGCGCATCTTTGCTCATTTCGGGGGTGAGCCAGAGCAGCGTCACCGAGACCTCGTAGTAGTCCTTGCTCAAGAGGCGGGCGATGGCAAGCCCGTCGCCTCCATTGTTGCCAGTGCCGCAGAAAACGTAGATTTTTTTGTTGCGATTGGGAAACTGGCGGGTGAACCACTGGCAGAACGCCTTGGAGGCCCGTTCCATCAAATTGAGGGACGAAATTGGCTCGTGCTGGATGGTATAGGCGTCCAGTTGCCGTATTTGCGAGGTATTGAAAATCTTCATTTATGCGGCGTTATTCACTTGACTTAAACAGCCGTAAGGTAAGAACTGGGAGCCTCACGAGAACCAAGTTTGTCCGTTTTTTTGCCAAAGACAAACATTTGTTGGACTTTAGCGGATGCGAGCGGGTCAATCTTCATAACTTGTTCGGCAGCAATTGTTTGATTGAAAAATATCAGAAAAACATGCCCAGACTACTGCAAATACTAGTTCTACCGATTTTACTTGCTTTGCCCTTGGCCAGCCAAGCCACGCACATCGTTGGGGGTGAAATGACCTACACCTGCTTGGGGAACAACCTCTATGAAATCAAGCTGACGATTTTCAGGGACAGCTACAACGGCATCCCCAATTTTGACGACCCTGCCTCCATTGGCATTTTTTACAATTCCAGTAACCAGTTGATGCAGGAAGTGCTAATCGATTTCGACCCGATGCTCAACGATACGCTAAACCCCGATTTAGCCGATGACTGCTTCGTGGTGCCCCCAGATGTTTGCGTCCACACCACGACCTACACAGCCATCGTCACCTTGCCGAACGACCCCGCGGGGTATCATCTCGTGTACCAGCGTTGCTGTCGAAACCAGACAATTAGCAACCTCATTCAACCGGACTCAGTGGGAGCGACTTACAGCATTCAAGTAGGGCCACAAGCACTGTTGGAATGCAACAGCAGTCCTGTATTCAATAATTGGCCGCCGCTGTACCTCTGCGTCAACCAACCATTCCAGATTGACCAATCGGCCATTGACCCCGATGGAGACTCGCTGGTGTACAGGCTCTGCGACCCACTGGAGGGTGCTACTCCAAACAACCCCCGACCCCAACCACCCAATGCACCGCCTTATGTTGAGGTGCCTTGGGCTTCGGGTTATGGCGTTGACAATCAAATAGGTGGCATGCCGCCAATGGCCATTGACCCACTGACGGGGCTACTCACTGGCCATCCCAATATTATTGGCCAGTTCGTCATCGGTATTTGTGTGGAAGAATACCGGAACGGGGTGCTGATTGGGCTGAAACGCAGGGACTATCAAGTGAATATTGGTCTTTGTGGTCTGCCCACAGCCGCGTTTTTTACGCCGGAAGTCCAATGTGGATTCGAGGTGGAACTGACCAACCAAAGCGCTGTTGCAGATGATTTTTTGTGGGTTTTCAATGACCCAAACAACCCCGGCGCTACCTCCACAGAATTCAATCCAACTTACAATTACGCCGAGGAAGGTAACTATGAAATCATGCTCATCGCTGAGCCAGGCACCATTTGCTCTGACACTTTTTTTGCCGACGTCAACCTGCTTGCACCGCCAGAAGTGTTGGTCAACCCTGAAAATGCAACCATCAAACTAGGCGAATCCGTAAACATCACTGCGAGCTACGACGAAAATTATGATTACCTCTGGACGCCTAGCGAGTGGTTGAGTGATACCTCTACCAATGCACCAACGGCAATGCCGCAGTCGGATATTTCCTATACGATTTTGGTGACTGACTCGGCTGGATGCACGACACAAGCGGTCGTCAACATCTTTGTGATTACGCTTTGCGAGGAACCTTATGTGTTTATTCCAACAGGCTTCACCCCAAATGGCGACGGAAGAAACGACTCGTTCAAAGTAATCGGGAACGACTTGGACGAAGTGTACCTCATCGTTTACAATCGTTGGGGGGAGCAGCTTTTCGAGTCAAACGACCCCTCGGTGGGATGGGACGGTACGTTCAAGGGGAAGGAATTGCCCCCCGATGCCTACGGATTCTATGCCGAGGTAAAATGCTTGAACGGTGATACATTTGTTAAGAAAGGGAACGTGACATTGATTCGGTGAGAATGAAGACCTGCCAAGTTAGAGCAACTTGGCAGGTCTGTTTTGAAACTCATTTTGTTACTTCGGCTTAACATGAAAAAGCACCCCATCAGGTAGGGGCTGCTCCGCAATTTTCTCGGAGGCCCAAGTAACTTTCAAGTCATCGCTGCCCGTCCCTTCGAAGTACCGGACGATAATTTCATGATAACCAGCTTGCAATGCAACGAGGCTTGACACCTTTTTAAAACCATGCAGCCCGTCGTTGTCCACCACCATTTCATTGTTGAGGAACAATTGACTGCCATCATCGGAGGCGGTGCTGAAATTGTACATGCCCGTCTCCGGCACATTGATGAAGCCACGGAACTCGAAGCCGTAGCGCTCGCCGTCTTTGTTTTTTGCCGAGCGGTCGAAGTTGGCAACCGAGCCTTTTTTCAGCGCTCTCATGCTGTCGTAGTTGGGCATCTTGCTCCATTCACCCTCAAAGTAGAGGTACTGTATTCCCGGCGATAAGCCCGATTTACTGACACTTGGCTTTGGTTCCTTTTTCCAAAAAGTCTTTTGCATCGTACCGCTGATGGGCTTGCCATCCCTGAACGAACGGGCCGTGATAGTGGTCGTCTCCGTCAACAAGATGGGTTTTTCATAAACTGCTGATTTCGTGGACGGTGCCACGCCATCCGTGGTGTACCGAATTTCGGCATTGCCGCTCTCGTCAATCAGTGTTACCTCCATGTTGCCCACGAATGCATCGAACTTTGACTTCGCAACGGGATTCAGGTGGATGTCCGGCTTGCCCTTGAGTTGCAGCATGATGACGGAGTTGTGCTTGTCTGGCAAACTGCTCGGCAGGTCAATCACGATGGCATCGTCCACTTTTTCAAACCGTGGGCTTTTGGCCATTGGATTGGCCAAGTAGGAGGTGCCCATTGGTGTGTTGGCTACACCGTTGAGAATGAGCTGGTTGTTGCGGGGCGCTTCGAAGATGTGTAGGTAAAGGATGGTGTTGCCGTCTTTTTCTTTCATCGTCACCCGACCCCAATCGAACGAACCAATCGGGCTGGCCATCGTGCCGTGAATGGATTCGCCGTTTTTCTTCATCCAGTCACCCATTTCTTTTAGACGGTCAATACTTTCCTGTGGGAAAAGCCCTTCGGCAGTTGGGCCGATGTTGAGCAGGAAGTTGCCACCCTTGCTGGCGATGTCGGCGAGGTTGTGCAGCAGTTGCTTCGTAGTCTTGAAGTTTTTGTCGGCCCTGTTGTAGCCCCAATTGTCGTTCATGGTCATGCAGCTTTCCCAGTCTACGCCCGGCAGGCCAGTGGCTGGTATTTCCTGTTCCGGCGTACCAAAGTCGCCAGCGAATTGACCCGGTGCAGTGAAGCCCGCCATGCCATCACGGTGCGCCCCGACACGGTTGTTGATGATGACATTGGGTTTGAGGCTGCGCACATAATTATATAGGTCTTTGCCACGCTCGCCGTTCCAAGTCGCTTCCCATTCGCCGTCGAACCAAAGCACGTGCGGGGACTCGCCATAGTTGGTGCAAAGCTCCTTGAGCTGTGCTTTCATGTAGTCCACGTAGCGGTCGAATTTGGCACCTTTTGCGGAACGGTTGGTTTCCCAAAGACGGCGTGGCAAATAGTCGGGATGGTGCCAATCCATGATGGAATGGTAAAAGCAGAGCTTGATGCCCTCTTTTTTGCACTCATCGGCCAGTTCCTTCAGCACGTCCCGCTTGAACGGCGTCGCCATGATGTCAAAATCACTGACTTTGCTATCGTAAATAGCAAAACCATCATGGTGCTTGCTCGTGATGACTATGTACTTCATCCCGGCGTTTTTGGCCATTTGCACCCAATCTTTTGCGCTGAACTGCGTGGGATTGAACTTACCAACAAACTTGTCGTAGGTGTCCAGCGGAATTTCAGCAGTGGTTCGAATCCATTCGCCGTAGGTGTTCTTGGTGCCCCATTCGCCAGCGGGCACAGCGTACAAGCCCCAGTGGATGAACATCCCGAAGCGGGCTTCACGCCACCATTCCATGCGTTGGTTGCGAGCTTCCGCTGGTTCGTTGAGGTAATCTTTTTGTGAAACAGCTTTTTTGGGTGCGTCACAAGCGCCCGTGGCTATAACCAAAAGCAGCAGGGCCATCAAGGCAGTGTTTAAGTTGATTTTCATAGTAATTCAATGAATTTGGAAAATGATTCGGGTAAAAGTCGGGAAGTCTCGGCAATTATTGGAATGAATGCAGGCAAGTATTTTCCAAAGCGTTCCGCATTAATTCAGGAAATGAAAATGGGGTGTTGCTAAGTCATTTAGCAGCACCCCATCCTTATTATACATTCTATCAGCAGTTAACAGCTAACAGCCAAAAAACCGACTAATCGTCCAACCTTTCCGGTGCTGTGCCCCAGCTTTCGGGGGAGCGCCAGAGGCCAGAGAGCAGCAGCTCACGCATGAAGAGGAACTCCTTCGGAAGGCGGTCGTACATTGTTGCGAAAAGCTCTTCATGGGCCAGGATTTCCTTCTTCCAAGCCTCACGGTTTACCGTCATTACCTTTTTGAAGTCCTCTTTCGGGTAATCTTCAAGGCCATGCCAGTCGAGGTCACGGTGGCGAGGCATCCAACCAATTGGGCTTTCAACGGCACCAGCCCTGCCACGTACCCGCTCAACAATCCACTTCAGCACCCGCATGTTTTCCCCAAAGCCAGGCCAAGCGAAGTTGCCATGTTCGTCCTTGCGGAACCAGTTGACACCGAAAATACGGGGTGCATTGGGCAGGTCACGGCCAAATTGCAGCCAGTGGTTGAAGTAGTCAGCCACGTGGTAGCCGAGGAAGGGCAGCATTGCAAACGGGTCACGGCGCACCTTGCCCAATTCGCCGAAGGCGGCAGCGGTCATCTCGGAGCCCATTGTGGCGGCGAGATAAACGCCAAAGCTCCAGTTGAAGGATTGGTAAACGAGCGGCACGACGGTGCTGCGGCGACCACCGAACACGAACGCACGCACAGGCACACCCTGTGGGCTGTCCCAGTCCGGGTCAATCACAGGGTTTTGGTGCGAAGGTGCCGTGAAGCGGCTGTTCGGGTGGGCAGCGGGTTTGCCACTGGCTGGGTCGTGCGGCAGGCCCTGCCAGTTGGTCAGGCCCGCAGGCACTTCCTTCGTCATGCCTTCCCACCAAACATCACCGTCGGACGTGATGGCCACGTTGGTGAAAATGGTGTTTTTCTCGATGGAAACCATGGCGTTGGAGTTGGTCTTGTAGTTGGTACCAGGCGCCACGCCAAAATAGCCAGCTTCAGGGTTGATTGCGTAGAGTCGTCCCTCTTCGCCCTTCTGAATCCAAGCAATGTCGTCGCCTACGGTGGTTACCTTCCACCCGTCCATGGACTTGGGTGGTATGAGCATGGCGAAGTTCGTCTTACCGCAAGCACTCGGGAATGCGGCTGCTACGTAAGTTTTCTCACCTTTTGGGTCTTCCACGCCGAGGATGAGCATGTGCTCGGCAAGCCAGTTTTCCTCACGTCCCATCGTGCTGGCGATGCGCAGTGCGAGGCATTTTTTGCCCAAAAGGGCATTGCCACCATAGCCGCTTCCGTAGCTAACGATGAGTCGCTCTTCTGGGAAGTGTACAATGTATTTATCCTTGATATCTGGGGCGCAGGGCCATTTCACGTCGGCTTCGCCAGCAGCGAGTGGTTTGCCAACAGAGTGGATGCACTTGACGTACTCGCCGTGGTCGCCGAGGAGTTCGAGCACCTGGCTGCCCATGCGGGTCATTATCTTCATGTTGACCACCACGTACTCGGAGTCGGTGAGCTGCACACCGAGGCGGCTGAGTGGCGAGCCCAATGGGCCCATGCAGAATGGAATGACGTACATCGTACGGCCTTTCATGCAGCCTTTGAGCATTGACTCCAGCGTGTTCTTCATTTCCTTTGGTTCCACCCAATTATTGGTAGGGCCGGCGTCTTCACGGAGGCGGGAGCAGATGAAGGTGCGGTCTTCGACACGAGCCACGTCGCTAGGGTCGCTGAAGCAGGCGTAGCTGTTGGGGCGTTTTTCTTGGTTCAGCTTGATGAAAGTGCCCTTTTCAACCAGCAAATTGCAAAGCGAGTCGTATTCCGCCTCGGAACCGTCGCACCAGTGGATATTGTCTGGCTGGAAGTGGGCGGCCATACTGGTAACCCAGGATTTCAGTTCTTCGTGAGGGGTTTCCGACAGGTTGTTGTCGAGAAGAGGATTGGATGACTTAAACATAGTCTCTAATTTGGTGATAATTTTATTATTTAGTCAGGAAAGGCCAATGTGCGTTTGCTGATTTTCGGCACCAAATGGCTGGCCGTCAGGATGATTGTTGGGGGCAAACATGATTTGCGGCGCAAACTTACGGTACGTCATTCATTTTCCAGCAATGTTTCAGAATAGTTGTTGGATGTGCCCTAATTTAGAGATGTTTAAAAGTCGTTTATTTGCCCCTTGAACTGAGGGTAAGGTTTTGTTTTCAGATTTTGGTTTCAAGTAGGCGCAAGGAGAATCCGATACCCAAGCTCTCTCCGATACTTTAACTTTGCCCCGACCAATACTCAAATTTTAGAATGCAACGTTCATTTTACAAATCATCATTGACCATGCGTTTTACACTATTTTTTGGCTTCGCAACACTGCTGCTGTTTTCCGCTTGCAGCAACTTCGAGACCATCGAGAACAAAGACGAAAGCGGCAAAGTGGTAGAACGATTCACCATCAACAAGCAAACAAAAAAGAAAGAGGGCGAGTATTTTGCCTTTTACCCCAATGGCCAAAAGCTGGAAGAAAGCTTTTACATCCATGACAGCTTGCATGGGGAGCGCAAACTCTACCACGAGAATGGCACATTGGAAAGCATCACCACCCACGCCAATGGCATGTTCGAGGGCAAATACCAGAAGTTCAACGAACAGGGCAAACTCACCAACGAGGGCCAGTACGTGAACAACGAGATGTCGGGCATCTGGAAAAAATGGTTCGACTCAGGCACTCTGGCCGAAGAGGTGACTTTTGCGGCCAATCTGGAAAACGGCCCGTTCAAGGAGTACCACGAAAACGGCAAGCTCAAAGCCGAGGGCAATTACCTCGAAGGCGACAACGAGCAGGGCGAACTGAAAATTTACGACGAAAACGGCGAACTCACCGAGCGGATGTACTGCGAATACGGAAATTGCACCACTTCATGGTCGAAGGCCGAGGGTGACATGCCCGTGGACACAGCCCAACTGAAAAAATTGGCAGACCTCAAGAAGCAGAGCGAGCAAATTGGTGAGTAAAAAATGCGTTCAAACGGTTTTTATGATAAAAATATTGACTAACCTATTGATTTTCTTGGGTTTGACCACCACGCTCCAAGCCCAAATAGTTGGTGGGAACAACGCTTTTGAGTTCCTCAACCTGCCAGCTTCTTCAAGGATTACGGCGCTCGGCGGCCACCTCATCACCGTGCAGGACGACGATGTGAACCTCTCCCTCACCAACCCCGCAGCACTCAACCCACTGATGCACGGACAGGTTTCGTTCAGCCACAACTTCATGGTGTCCGACATCTCTGGCGGCTATGTAGGTTACGGTCACCACTTGGGAAAAGCGGGTCTTAGTCTGCATGGTGGCATTCAGTACCTCAGCTACGGCGACTTCGATGCCACGGACGAAATGGGCAATATCACGGGTAATTTCAAGGCTGCGGAATATGCTTTCACAGCGGGAGCCAGTCGCAAGCTTTACGAGCGGGTGACGGTCGGTGCCAACCTCCGTTACATCACCTCTCAATTGGAGGACTACACCGCCAATGGCATTTCGACCGACATCGCTGCAATGTTTCATGACACCGCCAGCCGGGTGAATATTTCGCTGGTGTTTAAAAACATCGGTATGCAGTTCCAGACCTATACCGATGGCGACCGAGAACCGTTGCCTTACGAAGCCCAACTGGGCATTTCCAAGCGACTCAAGCACCTGCCATTTCGGGCATCACTGATTTACCGCTATCTCAACCGCTGGAATGTGCGCTACGACGACCCCAATGCTGAGGAAGACATCTTCTTTTTTGGTGAAGAATCATCGGACAAGGAGCGGCCCTTCCTCGATAACCTCGCTCGCCACATCGTGTTCAGTGGTGAGTTTTTGATGGGCAAAAAAGAGAACTTCCGCATCCGATTTGGCTACAACCACTTGCTCCGCAAAGAAACCGAAGTGCGCAATCTACGCAGCCTCTCCGGGTTTAGCTTCGGGTTCGGCTTCAAGGTAAAATGGTTCCGAGTAGATTTTGGTCGTTCCATCCAGCACATCGGCGAAGGCAATACGCATTTCACCATTAGCACCAAATTTTAAATAGTTATGAGATATTCCTTAAAAGATTGCCCATGATGACAGTATCTCATCACTCCAATCTCATACCTCATCACTCATACCTCATTATTCAATTTCGTGCAAACCTTCACCACAGAGGATATCACCAACTACTACGACCACACTGAGACGCATTACCGCCAGTTTTGGAAGATGGAGCAGAGCATGGGCCTGCACTACGGCATTTGGGACAGCAGCACTAAGACCCTCGCCGATGCCATCATCAACACCAATGCACAACTAGCAGCTTTGGGACAAATCGGGCCGAATGACCGAGTGCTGGACGCAGGTTGTGGCGTAGGTGGCTCCGCCATTTTTTTGGCAAAAACGCTGGGGTGCCACGTCACGGGCATCACCCTCAGCGAGCGGCAGGTGAAAACCGCAACTCATTTCTCCGAGCAAAAAGGAGTAGGGCATCTGGCCAATTTCGAGCGGATGGACTACACGCAAACCCGCTTCCCCGACCACCATTTTGACGTGGTGTGGGCCATCGAGTCCATGCAGACAGCCACAGATAAGTCCCTGTTTTTCAAGGAAATGCAACGGGTGCTCAAACCCGGTGGTAGGCTGCTCGTCGCTGACGTGTTCAAGGAAGGCAATTGGAAAATAGCGGAAACACCCGTCATGCAACAGATGCTCAACGGCTGGGCCATGTCTGATGCATTGTCCATCTCGGAACTCAGCGAACTACTGAAAAAGCATAATTTCGCACTGACAAAAAACCGGGATGTCACTGCCGAAATCGCCCCGTCCATCCGCCGGATTCGCTGGGCAGCACTGGCTGGTATGATTGGCACGAAATGGTACAACTTGTTTCACAACGCCACCCATTTCTCCAAAGTCCATTACAAAACCGGGCTGGCACAGTACCGTGCATGGAAACAGGGGCTTTGGTCCTATCGGTTGATTGTCATCGAAGTCATTTAAGGCCATTGGTCATTCAGGCCAGTGAAAAATTCAACGTTATGCAATACGAAAACCTACTCATCACCGAGAACAACGGTATCCTGCTCGTCACCATCACCCGGCCTCAGGCGCTGAATGCGCTGAACGATGGCACGTTTCGGGACTTGGACAGATTTTTTGGTGAGGATGCTCCCAATCGCCCTGACATCAAAGGAGTCATCATCACTGGGTCTGGCGAAAAAGCCTTCGCTGCTGGGGCTGACATCACTGAGTTTATGGCACTGGATGTGTCTTCCGCTTCGCAATTGTCCAAACGAGGGCAAGATGTTTTTTTTCGGATTGAGCGCTTCTCAAAGCCAGTGATTGCTGCCGTCAACGGTTTCGCACTGGGCGGTGGCTGCGAGCTGGCGATGGCTTGCCACTTGCGAATTGCTGGTGAACGTGCGAAGTTCGGGCAACCTGAAGTCAACTTAGGCATCATTCCAGGCTACGGCGGTTCGCAGCGCCTCATCCAGTACATCGGAAAGACAAAAGCACTGGAGTTGCTGCTCACCAGCGACATGCTGAACGCAGAGGAAGCGCTACGTCTTGGGCTTGTGAACCACGTAGTGCCAGCAGGCCAAGAGGTCGCAAAAGCCACGGAGATACTGGAAAAGATTGCCACGAAAGGACCAATCGCTATCCAGAAAGTGATTGAAACGGTGAACGCCCACTTCGTTCACGACCAATTTGGCTTCGATGCGGAAGTGGCCGCCTTCGGCGAAATGGCTGGGACTGCGGACTTCAAGGAAGGGGCTTCGGCGTTCCTGGAGAAGCGGAAGGCGAATTTTACGGGAAAGTAAAAAATGGAGAATTGAGGATTGAAAATGGTTCAGACCTGGTCTTACCACCTTCAATTCTCCATTTTGCCATAGGCAACAAATGCCGGGTTCAGCAAATTCTCCCGGTTGTAGCGCAAGGGCTCGCCAGTTTCATAAACCAGCACAGAGCCGCCTGCTTCTTCAAGAATGATTTGAGCCGCAGCGGTATCCCATTCCATCGTCGGAGCAATGCGGGGGTAAATATGCGCCTCGCCTTTTGCCAGCAACAGAAACTTTAGGGCACTCCCTCTTGAGACGAGGTTCGGAGCATTGTATTTAGCAATGAATGCCTCCGTTTCTGGCGTCAAGTGAGAGCGAGAGCAGACAAGGTTGAGGCCGGGATCGGATTGCCTGAAAATGGCAGCCTCGATAGGTGTCTCCATCTGATTTTTTATCAAGTGGGCACCAGAACCCTTCACGGCCCAGTAAAGCTCACCCAAAGCTGGAATGCCTACCACACCAGCTACCACCTGCCCATTTTCCACCAATGCGATGTTTACTGTAAAATCTCCATTGCGTTTGATGAACTCCTTAGTGCCATCGAGTGGGTCAACCAACCAACAGTGCGACCACTGGCGGCGCTCTTCGAAAGGCAGCAACTTGTTTTCTTCAGAAATGATAGGGTAGCGCACGGGTAGGTTCTCCAATCCACGACAGATGACTTCATTGGCGGCCCGGTCGGCACGAGTCAGTGGGGAATCATCGGACTTTGATTCCACTCCAAAATCGGCTTCGTCGTGGTAAATATCCAAAATGGCATCAGCTGCCTTTCGGGCGATTTCCAGCAAGGCGGGGATGAGTTCCAAGTGGTTTTGCATACAAGTTTTTTTGCAAAAGTAATCGGAAACAGGACAATTGGATGTCGGTTTTTACTCTAGTACATTGTGCAAGGATGTTTGACTTTTATCAACTAGGAAAATGATTTTCAGCGGTGAGCAGCGGTAGTCATACTTGCAATTTTGTTAACAAAAAAATCTATGTATGATTAAAGAAGTAACCGGAGACATCCTCCTCACAAAAGCATCCGCCATTGCTCACGGCATAGCGCCAAACGACCATTTTGACAGTGGTCTGGCGCTGAGTTTACGAGAGCGTTATCCTGATTTGTACAAAGATTTTAGGCATCACTGCAAGGTTCATCACCCAAAACCCGGTGATGCGTGGTCGTGGAAAGGGGCAAAAGCGCCTAGTGTCGTCAATCTATTCACGCAAGCGCCATCTACTGGCCACGGCGGGCATCCCGGCAAAGCGCACCTCAACGACGTCAACCATTCCTTGAAAGAATTGGCCAAGATTGCCAAGGCTGAAAACTTTGCGTCCATCGCCCTGCCGAAGTTGGCCACTGGCGTGGGTGGGTTGGTGTGGGAGGATGTCAAGCCCTTGTTGGTGGCACAACTTAGCGATTTGGGCATCCCAGTCTTTGTGTACACGAATTTTGTAAAAGACGTAGCAGGAAAAGAATGATGCAATAATCGAGCTTCATACTTGAGCGAGGAAACATGAACTAGTGAATTGAAAAGTGACGGCTAGGCTGATTTGCCTGCCGTCACTTGTGTTTTTGGAGTTAAGGATTTCGTTAATTGCTTGGTGGAATTTTTTAAAAATAGGAAAGCAATAAATTTAAAAACTACTCATCCGTTCGCTTGTTTCCTTCCCAAAATCTTTCCTATGAGCCAGAAAATCGGAATTGTTTGGTTTCGTCAAGACTTGCGCCTACACGACAATGAAGCGTTTACTGAAGCCATCCAGCATTGTGACAAAATTATCCCAGTTTATGTGTTTGACCCCCGTACAGTGATGGGCAGTACTCGCCAATTTGGGTTCCCCAAAACCGGAAAGTTCAGAGCAAAATTCATCCTCGAAAGCGTGGAAGACCTACGTCGTTCATTGCGCAAGCTAGGCAGTGAATTGGTGGTGCGAATTGGCAAACCAGAGGACGAGTTGTTTAGCATTGCCAGAAAATTCAAGACAAGCTGGGTCTTTTGCAACCGGGAGCGTACCCAGGAAGAACTTGCGGTACAGGATTCGCTTGAACAGCGCCTTTGGTCCATCGGGCAGGACATGCGATTTTCACGAGGTAAACTGCTTTACTACACTTCGGATTTGCCATTTCCTATCACGCAAACGCCTGAGGTTTTCACGCTTTTCAGAAAGGAAGTGGAGCGAGCAGTCGAGGTCAGACGTCCGTTGCCCGTGCCCAGTCAAATACCTGTTTTTGACTTTGACCTAGACATCGGCACGATGCCAACTTTGGAGGAACTTGGACACGAACCGTTTGACTTGGATAATCGGGCTGCTATTCAATTCAAAGGCGGTGAAACCGCAGGGTTGGAGCGGCTGCGCAGTTATCTGTGGGATTCTGACGATGCGCCGAAGACTTACTTCGATACCCGAAACGAGATGCTTGGCGCCAATTATTCCACCAAGTTTTCACCCTGGCTGGCGCAGGGGTGTCTTTCACCCAAAATGATTTACCATGAAATTAAAGCCTACGAACATCAGCGGGGAGAGAACAAAAGCACCTACTGGATTTTCTTCGAACTACTTTGGCGTGACTTTTTTCGGCTTATGGCCAAAAAGCACGGTACTAAAATTTTCTTGAAAGGTGGATTGCGGGAGGAACCAAACCGACGCCTGCGCAACGACCGGCAGTTGCTGCAAGTTTGGGCCGATGGCCGAACTGGTGTGCCGTTCATTGACGCCAACATGCGGGAGCTCAAATTGACCGGATTTATGTCTAATCGGGGGCGTCAAAACGTGGCAAGTTTTCTAGTGAACGACCTGAAAGTCAACTGGCAAATGGGTGCTGAGTATTTTGAGAGCCAGTTGATTGACTACGACACGGCCAGCAATTGGGGTAATTGGAATTATGTGGCTGGCGTTGGGAACGACCCTCGGGAAGACCGCTACTTCAACATCCTTAAACAGGCCAAGCAGTACGACCCAAATGGCGACTACGTTCGGCATTGGCTTCCAGAACTTCAAACGATTCCTGGTGCGAGGGTTCACCGGCCAGACTCACTTCCGGCTGGCGAGTTGATGGAGTTCGCATTAACACTTGGCGCTGGTTATCCCAAGCCGATGGTAAACATGGATAGGTGGGGATAGGTAGCTAGAGATTCGAAAATTAGGAGTTAGCTAAATAAAAAAAGCGGCTGTGCGAAGAACACAGACCGCTTTTTTATTTCGTAGTTGTTTTTTCATGTAGCCCCAAACGCTGAACTACCCAAGGCTGCATTTCATCACAAAAAATATTTGAACGGATTAGAAATCGGTAATTCGTCAGCAAAATAGGGTAGGTAAAGTTTAAAAATCCCGGTTGTTTAGGGAACGGTAGCTTTTTGGCAGGGAACGGTCGATTTGGGTTAAGATGTGGTAAATCGTAACCTGAATGGAGGCATTTTCATGAATTGGCTTCAGCTAAAAACTAGAAACTAGCGATTTGGAAAACATACGAATCGAGTGGGTATTCTCGTTCAAAGTCTTGCTGAAAAAACCGTCGTCCTTGCCTCTGTTAAAAATTTTATAATTTCACCCCGCCAACCCAAGTTCCGATGCCGAATTCAAACCATGTTTCGTTACTGTAAAATCGCTTGATTTTCAGTTGATTAGCAACAGTTTTTCGCACTTGTCGTAACTGTGTACATTTCCAGTTTCCATTGAATGAAATGTCAAAAAATTCAGATAGAAAAACCTTCAGATAATGAATAAAATCAGAGCATTCCTAGCAATAGCGGCTTGTTTTGCCGTGCTGCAACTCACCGCCCAGAAGACGACGGTTTTCACCGAGGCGCAACTGGCCTACAAGCGTGGTGAGGAGTTTTTTCAAAAAGGCGTTTACGGTTATGCCATGACCGAGTACAAAGCTGCCATTCAGCAATTGCTGCCTGCCAACGAGCCGGAATGGGAGCAGCTGCGGATGCGCTCGGAGCTTGGGTATGCCAAAGCCGCCGTCCGTTTGGAGCAGCCCGATGGGGAGAAACTCATCCTTGAGTTCATCCGAAAGTACAAGCCCGACCCGCTTGCCAGCCAAGCGCTGCTGGAAGTGGCCAACTATTTCTACAACGCCCAGAAGTACGACAAGGCGGTGGAGTTTTACAAGCAAATCAACCCCAGGGAGTTGAATGCAACGCAGCGCCAAGAGCTGTATTTCAAGATTGGCTACTCGTACTTTGTGCAGAAGAAATTCAAAGAGGCAGAAGCCCAGTTCAAGGAAATCAAGGATGTGCAGGGCGACTATTTTTACCCAGCCAACTACTACTACGGCCTTTGTAAATTCTTTAATAACCAGTACGCCGAGGCCATCAAAAGCTTCCGGTTGGTAGAGCGCTCAAAAGAATACAAGCCTCACGTACCGTATTATATAGCTCAAATTCACTTTGCGCAGCGGGATTTTGAGGAGTTGATAAAATATGCCGAGCCAAAACTGAACGACCGTACGCTCCGCAACTTGAAGGAGTTGAACCAGTTGGTCGGGCAGGCATATTTCGAGCAGGGCGATTACAAAAAAGCGTTGCCGTTCTTGGAGAAATTTGCCGAAAGCTCCGGCACGATGCGGGAGGAGGAGTTTTATCAACTCGCCTACACGCAGTACCAAGTGGGCCAATACACCAAAGCTGCGAAGAACTTCGAGCAACTGTACTCGGTCAACTCGCTGTTGGGCCAAACGGCGCTGTACTACCTCGGTGACTGCAAGTTGAAATTAAAGGACAAACTGGGTGCTCGCAATGCTTTTGGCGCAGCCAGCAAGATGAACTTTGACAAGGACATCCAGCAAAACGCACTTATCAACTACGCCAAGCTATCTTACGAACTCCGGTACGACAAAGAAGCACTCGCCGCTTTACAGGAAATTAAGTCCGGCTCGAAGTATTACGGGGACGCTCAGGCGTTGATGAGTGAGATTTTCGTGAACACGCGCAATTACGACCAAGCCATCACCACCCTCGAAGGCATGAGCAGCAAGACGCCAAAGCTCAAGGAAGCTTACCAAAAAGTGCTTTACCTGCGTGGCATTCAGCACATGAAAGACAGCCGTGCCTCGCAAGCTGAGACGCTTTTGAGCAAATCGGTGGACAACTCGGTGAACAACGAGTACAAAGCATTGGCACTTTACTGGCTCGGAGATTTGGAGCACCAATCCAAAAACTACACGAAGAGCATTGATTACATCAACCAGTTCATTGCGCTAGCGAAAAACATAAAAACACTGCCCGACGAGTCGTCGGTACACACGGCGAACTACCTCCAAGGTTACAATTATGTAAAAAAGGAGAATTACACCACGGCGCAGGGCTACTTCACCGACGCCGTTGCGGGTATCAAGCGCAACCGCACCTCCATCAAAAACAAAGCGGTGAAAGATGGTGTGCTGGGCGATGCGACCCTCCGTGCTGGCGATTGCCTTTTTAAGAAAAACAACTACAAAGAGGCCATCAAATTCTACGACGAGGCCATCAGAGCTAAGTACCCCGGCTACCAGTATGCGCTTTTCCAAAAAGCTATTATCGAGGGTTTGCGGGGCAATACCACGGACAAAATCATCGCATTAGAAGACCTGATCAGCAAGCACAAGACCAGCGAATTTGCCGATGATGCTTTGTTTCAATTGGGCCTCACCTACCAAGACATCAAGCAGGCGAGCAAGGCGACGGATGCCTTCAAACGCCTCGTGGCCGAGTACCCGAACTCGGACATGGTGAACAATGCCTTGCTGCGCCTTGGCCTAGTGGCCTACAACTCAGGCAACTTGCAGACGGCCATCAACTACTACAAGCAGGTGTTTTCGCATCAACCTTCAAAGGACGAAGCCGATGCAGCACTGGCCGCCCTTCGTGAAATTTACATCAAAGACCTCGGCGACCCAGAGGGCTACAACGCCTTCCTCGAAACCATTCCAGGTTACAAACTTGACAATTCGCAAAAAGACGACAACGCCTTTGCGGCAGCTGAAGCTGCTTACGAAAAGGGCAATTACGAACGTGCCATCACCGACTACACGGAGTACATCCGCAA
>CAYTZS010000034.1:24425-34069 GCA_964442355.1 uncultured Saprospiraceae bacterium
GTGAACATCCTCGTGGCCTACTACCACCGTGGCGAGAGCTACGCCGTGCTGAAGCAGTACGACAAGGCACTCAGCGACTACGAGTGGGTCATCTCAAAAGGCGCAGGCAACCGCTATTATGTGGATGCGTTGGGTAAAGCCGCCGATATTGCCTACAAAGGCAACAAGGACTTTAAGAAGTCCTACGAATATTTTGTGAAATGGGAAGCTGTTGCCACCACAGCTGATGATAAATTCGAAGCACAGCTCGGTGCCATGCGATCGGCCTACAAGCTCGGTGACACGAATGCTGTGCAGGCAGCCGCCAAAAAGGTGTCTGCCAATGCAAGCGCCACGGATGAACAGGCAGCACAGGCACATTTTTACTTGGGTAAAATTGCTTTCGACCGCAAAGAGTACGACCCTGCCATGCAGTCGTTCGTGAAGGTGATGCAAATGAGCGACAACGAGCAGACTGCCGAAGCCCGTTACCTCATCGCCGAAATTCACTACCAAAAGCGGAACCTTGATAAAGCTAAGCAACGCTGCCTCGATAACAACAATGACAATTCCAACTATCCGTACTGGGTGGGCAAGAGCTTGCTGCTATTGTCTGATGTTTTTGCGGAGCAAGATGATGTTTTCAGTGCCAAAACAGTGCTCGAAGCATTGATTGACAACTACGAGGACAAAACCGATGACATCATCCCAACGGCGAAAAAGAAGTTGGATGCACTCAACAAATCAGGCTCCAGCCGCTTGGACAAGAGCAACAACTTTATGGATGACGGGAATTAAAGCGGGAAAGGTTTCGAGTTTTAGGTATCACAACCTGCGACCTTAATCCAGCGCCTGAATTCAGCATACTGTTTCAACCAACAATCAAGCAATCCACAACGATGAAATATTCAAAAATCATTTTCATATTCCTGTTTACGGCCCTGTCCACTGCAGCTTGGGCGCAACCAGACCTGCCCAGTGAAGAGGTGGAGGTCATCAAGATTTTCGAAGCACAGCTGGCAGAGAGCGAAAAAGTGCCCGTACTGCCCGAACTGCCAGCGGTGGACACTTCCATTGCGAAGCAAACCTACGATGTGCCCGGCAAGGTGATTGATGTGGACTATCCTGCACCTCGAATCCGCCCGGTTACTCACAAATCGGACGAGGAAATTGCAGACATTTACAAAGCATACCTCAAACTTGGAGGTGGCTTGCCAAAATCAATTTACGGCGAGGGGGCATTCAATACATTGGCCAAGCTCAGTGAAAAATCGGCAGTGGATTTTGGAATAAACCTGCTACACCACCAAGCAGATTTCTCGGATAGCGAAATTGAAAACCAGCGCTTCGGCCTGACCAAAGCGCAGGGCAAGGCTACCTACTACTCCGACCAAGGCTATGCTGTGAGCGGCAACTTGGGCTATACTTCCAATCGAGTGAGCTATTATGGTTACAGCCAAAACCGTTTTTCCAACTACGAAAACATAGATAAAGAAGCTGTAAAGCAAGCTTTTGGCATTTTTGATCTTGGGGCAAAAATCTTCAATGGTGTGCAAACTGCTGGCGACATCAACTACTCAGCTGGCTTTGACATGTACACGATGGGCGATGAATTTGCGGCCAATGAATTTGGTTTTGACCTCAAAGTGAAGGCAACGAAGTGGATAGCAAGCAAGCACTCGGTTGACGTTGGTTTGCGCACAGATTTCACCAACTTCAATGTGGATGGCGCCAAGCAAACGCTGCACAACTACTCGTTGACACCTTCATTTACTTTCCACGGCAATAGCTTGAAAATCAAGGCAGGCTTGAACTTGGTTTCCAGCAATGACGAGTATTTGCCCTTCCCAGATGTTGAAGTAGTGGTCAACTTGACCGGCAACTCACTGGCGTTCTACACGGGTCTCAACGGCGATTTGCAGAAAAACACTTTCCGGTCGTTGAGCACTTACAATCCTTACATCTTCACTGGCCTTCCAGACGGCACCTTAAAGAATACAAAATATTTTCATGCCTACGCTGGCGTAAAAGGCAATTTGAAGTTGTTTGAGTACATGATTCAGGCTGGATATAAACCAACCAATGACCTCGCAATGTATTTTTTCCGGCACCAACCTGATTTGATACACGATTTCGATGTGGTTTACGATGATGTAAACGTCATCAATATTCGGGCTTCGCTAAAAGCAACGGTGTTGAAAAATTTAGCGCTGACTGGAACATTGAGCCAGAACATCTTCGACACAAGCGATGAGTATCGGCCTTGGCACTTGCCTGCACTGGATGCAAACATCATGGCAGTTTACACCACTTCTGACAACAAGCTTCGGGCAAAGGCACAACTGAACCTTCAAAACGGTGTGCCTGCCAATGAAATTGGTGGCATCAACCGCTGGACCGAACTGAACAGCCTTTACGATGTCAGTGTTGGCGCAGAATACTGGTTCGTTAAAAAGTTTGGTGCGTTCCTCGAAGTGAACAACCTGCTGAACAACAAACGGGAGCGCTGGATTTACTATCCAACTTACGGCATCAACGTACTGGGTGGCATTACTGCTAGGTTTTGATGGAAATAGTTGGCGGGGTTAATAATCACAGTCAACTTTCAGGATACTGAAAAAACAAGGGCTGCAAGCGTTTCCGCTTTGCAGCCCTCTTTGTTTAGTGTGTGGTATTTATTTGTTTGGACGTACTTTCTTTTTATCGCCTTATCTCGACAAATCCTGTGAATTCCTTCTCTTCGCCATCCACAGTCACGTTCAAAATGTAGAAGAAGGTGCCGTCGGGCAATCTTGTAGATCGGTACTCACCGTTCCAAGAGTTGCGGTAGCTTTCCACGTTGTACACGCGTTTGCCCCAACGGTTAAAGATTTGCAGGTTGTTGTCTGGGTAGCGTTCGATGTTTTTAATCCTGAACACATCGTTCACACCATCGCCGTTCGGGCTGAAACCAGTGTAAATCTCGATGTCGGTACCAGCGTCCAAGATGTTGATGAGGATGATGGTTGTGTCACATACACCGAGGTCGTCGCAGATGACGATAGTTGCCTCATCGGTGCCTTCTTCCACGCCAATCACCTCAATACATGCGGTGCCAGTTTCCAAGATTTGAGAGTTGTTGTTGAACGATGGGTAAAGGTTCTCAAGGGACTCGACATTGCCCACCAATTCATCCACCGGGATACAAACGATGGTATCTCCACCCATTGGCACATTGACAATCAACGTGTCGGTTTCTGGCTGCTCTGGTTCCAGCACATTGATGACAAGTGTATCAATGCAATTCGGATTGGTTGGACTTGTAGCAATCAGCATGTGGGCTTGGCGCAGGTTGTCAACTAGGACAGTCGGGTGGGGTACAATCAACTTGCTTGGCGGCAAATCAAGTGTCGAGCCACTGGCTACGTGCCTGATTTTCATGTTGCCATAAAATCCACCCGAAACACCACCGAATATGCTGCCTCCACTGTAAGCCCAGTTGCCGAAGCCATCAACAGCCTTCATTTCGGTAATGAGTTCATCAATGTCGTCAAACTGGAAGTTGGACAATTGTTTGGCGGGAGTGCCGTAATCCCAAGATTCCAAGACGTAGGGTGGGGTAGTGGGCAACATGTCAAAGCCATCGTAGAAAGTGGTCGTGCTGCCGCAATCACCGATTGTACGGTCGTAAACCTCGTTGTTCAACTGGAGGCTGTAATCCTCCATATTGGTCAAGTTGGTAGGCAAACAAACTTCAGTGAGAGCTGCCGTGAGCTGAACAATCAGCGTATCAATGTAGAAGATTTCGTCCTCGTCGCAAGGCGTTTGACCCTCGCAATTGTCCTCAACCACATTCTCTGAAGTCGTTGTGCAACCTTCACTGTCGGTAATGGTAGCTGTGTAAGTGCCAAACACGAGGTCGGCGATGGTCGTGCCAGTGGAGTCGTTGCTCCAGGTGACATTGTAAGGTGCAGTACCACCAACAATCGCAAGCGTAACAGAACCAAGTGTGGTGCAAGTGTCTGGTTCAATGGTAGAAACCACAGCCCAATCATCCGGCCCACCAACAGTGACGTTGAGTGAGTCCGTACAGCCGTTAAGCGTCAATGTCAGTTTGTAGGTACCCACTGGGGCAGCTGACCAAGGTGTAATTCCCACGAATGAATTGGTGCTGTTGAAAATCATGTATTGCGAAGAAGCCGTTGAAGCGATAGCGCCAAGGTCGCCAGGGCAGGTCGCATCTGTGATGAGTACGCTGTCCACTGTGATATTTGGCTCGATGAAATCGCCCATGTCTTGGGTAATGTTCTTGGTGCAGGTGTTGTCGTCCGTGATTTGGACTTCAACGATGCCTTCGTAGAGCTGTGTCACACAGAACTCATTGGCAGCGCCGCCCTGAACGATGATGCCAGCGTTTGACACCAAAGAGTAAGGCGCTTGGCCACCCTCGATGGTGATGCAAATTTCGCCGTCGTTGTTGCCACAGCCGCTTGCAAACTGCACAGTTGTGCTGGTCAAAAGTGCATCGCTGCCGAGCACGGTGAATGGCTCGTAAACCTTGCAGTCGGTGAGGGTCAGGTCGGTGATTTCAAGTACGTAGGCACCAGCCTTGAACCCAGGCACCAATACTGCCGTGCCAGGAGTACCAAAGCCCGATGGGATGCTTGGCGCGCCAAGTACCGTGTAGCTAAATGAGCCGCCCCCGCTGACTGTAAAGGATATGCTGCCGTTGGAGAGGCCGCAGCTTGCATTTGCACCTGCTGCAACGGCCACGCTCTGCCCGCCAGTAGTTGGCACGATGAACGTTTTTGTTGCCGTGCAACCAGCTTGCGTGATTGTCGCGTGGTAAACGCCGGACAAAAGGTTGGCCAACGGGTTGCCGCTGCCCAGTAAGTTGCCAGCATTGTCAGTCCAAGAAAGTGCGCCCTGAACGCCAGTGAGTGAAATGGAACCGTTGTTGGCACCACAACCTGCAGGTGTGATAGTTTCTACTGCGGTAAACACACCCTGAGTACGGGTTACGCCTCCAGCGCCTACGGCAATGCAGCCGTTGGCATCTTGGAAAATAATTGTGTAGGTGGCAGGTGCAAGGTTGTTCAACGTCACTGCACTGGCCTGTACTTGTTGGTTGGAAGTAGAAAGTACGTTGTCTACGTACAAACTGTAAGTGTAAGGCTGCTGGCCACCACTAACCGATGCAGTGAGGCTACCATCGTTGGTGGAGCAACCTGCGTTCACCGTTGTAACGAAGACGCTGAGCTGGCTGTTAATGGAACCGATTGTTACGGTTTCAACGTCGGAGCAGCCCTTGCTGTCAGTAATCGTCACTGAGTAGGCACCTGAGGCGAGGTCACTGAAAGTAACCGAAGTCATTGCGCCGCTGACAGGCGTTTGGCCACTCACCGCAAAAACAAATGGGCCTGTGCCACCAGTGATTTGAACGGTCATGCTACCATCACCGTTTGCGCCGGTACACTGCGTTGCAGGCACGGTGGAGGTGCTGGAAATACTGACTGCAGGAGCGTTGCCTACGGTAGCAGATGAGGTCGCCTGACAACCAGAACCAGGCTCTGTGATGGTTACGAAGTAGTTGCCGCCTGCAAGATTGCTGGGGTCTTCTATTTGCTGGCCCGTGCTCCAATTGTAGTTGAAGCCGCTGCCAGCCACGCTCAGGTTGATAGCACCGTTGCTCAAGCCGCAGCTTGCGTCGGTTACGGCGAAGGTGGCGCCTGGGTTGAATGCAGCGACGTTGATGCTCTGCTGGCTGGTGACGAGGCATCCGCCGTTGTCAACCGATATGGTGACGGTTTTCGTGCCAGGTGTTGACCACCTAACGACTATCGTAGCATTCGCTGGAGTGGAACCGTTTTGGGTGCTTGCACTGATGATGGTGCCACCAGCAAGTGCCCAAGTTAGGCTTGCGTTCGAGGTTGAAGTACCTGTGAAGTTGAGTACAACGTTGCCGTTGGTACAAACCACTGGGGATACCGAGAACGCTGCCGTCGGTACAGCCACACCAGTGAGGGTAAATGATTCAGTTGCGGAGCAGCCATTTGCCTCGCTCAATACTACGTTGTAGTTGGTTGAACCTAGGGCGTTTGCGCTCGCTGTGAAGGTCAGTGTGTTGCCGTTCAATGCAGCGCCAGAGTAAACGCCAGAGCCAGAAATGGTGTAGCTGGCGATGGTTGTGCTGAGTTGGATGGAAACATTTATGCTTGAACCAACGCAAATGTTTTGGTCGGCGACAGGCGTCACGATAGTTGGCGGAACTGCCTCCGTCAAAACGATGGGGCCAGCAGTAGTCGCACAAGAACCGTCGCTGTTCAACACTAAGATGTTGTAAGAGCCTCCGCCAAGGTTGGTGAAAACGTTATTTGATTGGTAAGGTACTTGGCCTGTAATGGAGTATTGAAGTGGAGGCATTCCACCAGTGGCAAAGATGGTGATTGAACCGTCATCGTTGCAACCGATGGGTTGTACATGAGAAATTGATGTGATACTTGGAGCTACTGGAGCTGTGAAAACTACCGGGTTGCCGTTGTAGGCCACCGAGCAAGAACCATCTGCATTTCTCACATAAACATTGTAGGAACCTGCTCCAAGGTTGGCAAAAGTGCTACCTGACTGCCAGTTGATGCCGTTACCGCTGTCCAAACCGTACTGAATGCTGCCAACGCTGGTTGCGTTGATTTGAATGGAGGCATCCGAAAGGTTGCAGTCGGAGATTTGCGTGATGTTCACGCTGTTCAGCGTAGGCTTGCTGATGACGCTGACTGTTACTTGGCTGGTGTTCACACAGCCGTAAGAGTTGGTGGCAGTCAGTGTGTAAGTTGTAGTCACTGCAGGGTTTGCAATCGGAGCAAACGGGTCGGTCAGGTCAAGGCCCGTTGTTGGGCTCCAAACTGCTGAAGTGATGTTGTCTGGCGTCTCCAAGGTCACTGCAAGGCCGTCGCAAATGGCGTAGCTGCTGACTGGGGCATCGCCGGGGGAAGGAAAAACGGTGACGAAGTCCATGAAAGTTGCAGAGCAACCGCTCTGGGTCGTCACCGTCAATGAAACCTCAAAATTCCCGGAGGAGGAGAAAGTATGGCTTGGGTTTTGGGCGGCAACTAAAGAGCTGCCGTCACCAAAGTTCCAACTCCAAGAAGTTATGGTTTCGCTAGTAGTTGTTGAATCTGTGAATGCAATGGCTTCACCTTCGCAGCCGTCAGGTGCGCCGAAGTTTACTGCAAGTGTGGCACATGGGTCGTTAAAACAGTCGTCGCTTGGCAGGTTGGAGAGGCAAATCTCAATGTCGTTGCCCTGCGAACCAGCCACGGAAATGTACTGGCCGACGTTCGAATTCGCTGAGTTTGGCGGAAAGAATGGGTCATTTTCGTTGTCCATCAAGGTCAGTGGCGCACCTTGGCAAGTTCCACTGTTTTTGAAGGTGAAAATTGGCGTTTTATCGCCGTCTTGGAAAACATCTAGGTTGCTGGGGTTGGCCAGAATGAACGTGATGTAGTCGTGCATTGGGTCTTCAGATGGAGCAATATCTTGTGCTCCGATTTCCCAATCGCCTACCAAGTCAGTCAAGTTGCTCACCACGAAACCACCTGCTGGTACTTTAATCGTTACCTGCGCGCTGCTGACGTAGTTCCATGGGGCGTTCCAAGTTGTGTCAGAAAGAATGGAAACTTGGAAAACATCGCCAGCTAGTTCTTCAAATTCATAGGTCAACAAGCAGATAGGTGCGACTGGTGGTACCACGTCGCAAAGCACGGCGTTGTTGCCGATGCAAATTGGAGCATCCGCTGAGCCGTAGCCAGCTACCGAAATCTGTTGCCCAACGTTGGCGTTTTGGCTGTTTGGTGCCGTGAACGGGTCGTCTTCCAACATCAAACGAATGCTGTCGCCAGCACAAGTCCCAGTATTTTCAAAATAAAATAACGGTACCACGTTACCATCAATGTATGGAATGTCGGTGGTGCCTGGGCTATTTAGAATGAATGAGATGTAGTCATGGGTTGGGTCTTCAACTGGTGCCACTTGGATTGAACCCAGCGTGAATTCAACGTTTGGCAACTGGCTGGTCAAGTTGGAGGCGACGAAACCGCCCGTTGGTACTTTGAGGGTCACTTGAAGCGATGAAGTGGTGTTGAGTGGGAAGTTCCAAGTGGTGTCGGTAATCATGTTCACTCCGAACCTGCCATTTCCAAGGTCTTGGAGGTCGTAGGTCAAAATACAACTTGGCTCGACACAACCATCGAGTAGGTAAGTGCCAACGAAGTTTTGGCAGTTGTTGGTGATATCACGAACCCAGAACGAGTAAGTCCCTTCTGCTAAATTGTTGAAAATGTGTGAAGCCTGCCAAGGGCCGTTTTGGCTCATTGCAAACTCCAAATCACCACCGTTTGCGCTGATGGCGTTGATGGTGATGCTACCGTTTGTACCGCCACAGGCTGGGTCAACGAGGTCAATGCTTTGAACGATGGCAGCAAGTGGGCCATCCAGCTCGAACTCACCTGCCTCTACCAAACAAATGCCTGCGATGTCACGCACTGCAACGTAATAAGTATCGCCAGCGGCTAGGCCCGTGAATGTGGGGCTGCTTTGCCAAACTGTTTGTGCTGAACCGTAATTAATGGTGTATTGCAAAGGCAAGCCAATGTTGGTTGTAGCATCAATCGTGATGCTGCCGTCGGCCAAGCCACATGCGGATGGTGAGGTTAGCGCAACGTCAAAAATCTCAATGCCACAATTGCTGATTGAGGTACAATCAGCATCAAAGGAAGTGTAGTTGCCAATATACGCATTGACTCCGACACCAGCACCAAGCACTGTCAAAGCATTGCCGATGTTCAGGTTCTGCGAGTTTGGTGGCATGAATGGGTCAGTGAGGTTGTCAATAATCTCAACTGGACCAGTGCATGCACCGTTGTTTTTGAAGGTGAACATCGGAATTTCTACCCCTTGCGTATAAGTAATGGCAGAGCCCGCAATTGGCGCTTCGAGGCCGAAGTTCAGGTACATAAAACCGGGAGCCTCAGATGGGCCGGTCACTGTGCCTTGCAGCTTCCAAGTACCTTTAATGTTGGTGATATTGCCAGGGTTGAATCCCCCTGTGGGTACTCTCAACGTCACTTGCGACGACGATGTCGTACTCAGTGGGTTGTTCCAAGTCGTCTCCGGCTTGAAAATGACCTGATAGGTTTGGTTGTCGTTAAGAAGTTTAACCTTGAACTTGACCTGGGCGGTGAGTGTGCCCAAAAACAGGAATAATGCTACAAGTGTAAGCTGAGGTTTCATAATAAATGAGTGATTAGCTTCACGAAAATCAGTTCGCACTGAATAAAAACAGAGGGGAAACATAGCCCATTCGGGTTATGCAAAATGCCATCATCCAGTGAAACCACGACCAGTTGTAGGGGGGAAGTAAACCGGGGGAATTTTTATAAAACGTTGATAATTAACACTTTTTCAAAAACAAGGCCAAATTCAAGCGAGGCAATTATCTAAATGGCCAACGGCTTTTTGGCAAAAAGTACGACCTGATGAATAGAAGGCCAATAGCCGCATGGTTTATGACCTTTTTCCTTTGTTTGTAAAAGGTTTTATTTCATCAAATTGACCTCACCGGAGAAAAGGATGATTTCTCCATCAATAAATTCAACGTTCATAGTGTATAGGTAGGTGCCAGCATCGGC
>CAYTZS010000035.1:0-33697 GCA_964442355.1 uncultured Saprospiraceae bacterium
GGAGCGCACGGACACCAGCAGGGGGTTGTCGGGGTCGCCGAAGCCCTTGCCAGTAGCGGTTTCCAGCGCCTTGATTTCGGTGGTGACTTGTTCCATCAGGCCATCGAGGAGTTTGCCGTCGGGATTGGCGAGATAGTCCAAGCAGGCTTCGGTGCTGATGACGAAGCCGGGCGGCACGTTCAGCCCGATTTGTGTCATTTCGCAGAGGTTGGCGCCTTTGCCGCCAAGCAGGTGCTTGTTTTTGCCGTCGCCTTCTTTGAAGGACCAAGCGTATTTCTTCTGGTCGGTTTTGCGGGATTTTTGTGAAAGGTCGGAGATGGTTGCTGATTCAATCATGGTCAAAATTTTCGCCAAAGTTTGCCATGATTGACGGGCTAATAAATGAGATTAATCACCGATAAAAGGAAAGAAAATCACCTACTCGAACACCTTGCTGGCAGGAATCAAAAATCCGGGGATGACCGGTTCGGCGGAGCAGATATCATCACCTGTGCAGATTGTCATTTGCTTGCCACGGTAGACATGCACTTCTCTTGTTTTAGGGTAAACAAACCAAACGATAGGGACTTTGGCATTGCGATAGTCAATCAATTTTTCATTGGCCTTGTTCAATTGGTCGTTGTTGGAGATGACCTCTACCACGAATTGGGGGACTTGGTTTTCCTCGACTTTAAACTTCTGAATCTGATCCAATGAAAAATAGGCAATATCGGGTCGCCTCCATGCTGGGCCAAACCATGTTTCAACTTCAGGTAGCAGCTCACCCAATGTCGCACTTGAGATGGAAAGTTCTCTCAGCAATTTCGTCAGGCTGATAAAGATGATTTGTTGGCTTTGGTTCATAGTACGTTGGGTTTTGATGAGTTCTCCATCTTTCCACTCATATTTAAAGCGGTCTTCTTTGTCAAGATAACGACGCTGAAATACCTCCCAGCTTATCTTCTTGGGTTCACCAGATTTTGAAGTAGGTATTTGAAAGGCTGCAATGCTCATGCTCATCTCATTTTTTACAAAAATAGCTTTTTTATCCAAAATCACGCCCTCAAATCCACCTCAAACAAATCCCTCGATTTCCACCATACCACGGCGACGATGGCCAGTGAAAGCGCCCCACCAGCCACTACCGACCGCACCGTGCCGAGCCAACTGGCCGCCATGCCCGACTCGAAGGCACCCAGTTCGTTGCTGGCACTGAGGAAAATTCCGTTGACGGCGCCCACCCTGCCCCGCATCTCGTCCGGTACGACGAGTTGGAGAATGGTGTGCCGGATGACAACGCTCACCGCATCGAACGCTCCGGTAAAGAACAGCGCCACGATGGACAGCCACAGGTTTTTTGAAACCGCAAAAACGATGGTGGCTACGCCAAAACCCGCCACGGCCAACAGCATGTTGCGCCAAGCCTTGTCCATGACGGTGGTGCGGGTGAGCAGCAGCAGCGTGAGCACTGCCCCCGCCGACGGGGCTGCCCGCAGCACCCCTAGCCACTCTGGGCCGACCTTGAGGATGTCATGGGCGAAAACGGAGAGGATGGCCACCACCCCGCCGAACAGCACGGCGAATAGGTCGAGCGAGATGGAGTAGAGTAGCATCCGGGTGCTCCCCACGAAAGCGATGCCCTCCTTCACTTTTTGGAAAATACTGCCATGTTCGGGGTTCTCCACCCGCCGGTCCTTGATGAGCAGGAGGAACACTGCCACCAATGCAAACAGCACCAGTACGACCAAGATGGTGTTGCTGAAGCCGACCCAGCTGTAAATCAGGCCACTGACCCCAGGCCCAACGATGGTGCCTGCCTGCCAGCCAGCGCTGCCCCAAGTGGCAGCGTTCTCGTAGGCGTGACGTGGCACGAGCAACGGTTTCAGCGACGAGGCGGTGGGAGAATAGAAGGCGTAAAAACCGCCTGTGGCGGCAACGACGGCGTAAACCACGTACTTCAAGCTGTGGGCAGCCTGCTCGTCGGTCAGCATTTTTGACACAAAAAACAAAGTGAGCGAGCAGGCCGCAATGCCCGTGATGCTCAGCAGCAGGATTTTTTTCTTGCTGATTTTGTCGGCGTAGTGGCCACCCAAGAGCGACAAGGCCATGAACGGCAGCGCATACGAAAGCCCAACGAATGCAATGGCTTTGGGGTCGCCCGTGAGTCGGTACAGTTGGTAACCAATGATGACTTCCTGAATGAGAAACCCCACGGTAAACAGGAAATTGGCTGCCATGTAGTAGCGGAATTCCGGGAAGCGGAAGGCGAGGAAGGAGTCAGTTTTTTGCTCGGACATGCGGGGAGGAATTGGTTGAAATGGTTGAATTGGGGGAATCGGTTGCAGGGCCGAATTTCCCCAAAACCATGAAATGTGACGGTTTTATTTTTAGGGGTTAGTTTTGCGCCTCCAAACACCGAGGCACAAGGCCGTGCCGATTTGTTTTTCCTGCCGGGCAACGTAGGTCGCTTGGCGGACGTTTTCTGTGCTAACCATCGAACGGTACAACTAAAACAGGCTGCAATCCTGACCTTTGTAACTGCATCTGAACTGCTAAAGCTTTAAAACTAAAACTAACGACTTCATGAATTTCAAACTTGATTTTTTGAGCATGGATTTGAACAATGGATTTTTGAAATGGGCTATCATCCCCGCATTGCTGGTGGCGGTGGCCATCAGCGCCTGCGACCAGGAAGAAGAGCCCATACCTGCCTATTTAACCATCGAAAACTTTGAACTAAAATCTACCGACCTCGACGACCACGGCAGCATTTCGCACAAAATCACACATGCCGACGTGTTCATGTTCGACAGTTCGGAGAACAAGGCCATCCAGTTGGGCGTGTTCGAGTTGCCCATCACCATTCCCGTTGCCAACTTGGGCGATTTCAGCCTGAACGTTGACCCCGTCATCAGGGCCAACGGCAGCTCGCTCT
Source organism: uncultured Saprospiraceae bacterium (assembly GCA_964442355.1). GTDB lineage: Bacteria > Bacteroidota > Bacteroidia > Chitinophagales > Saprospiraceae > UBA6168. The sequence goes on from CAYTZS010000035.1 coordinate 2,915, forward strand.
ACTTGCAGCCCTACCCGTTCTACACCCGCTACTCTACGTCCATCAGCCTCACAGCAAACGGCGACATGACGGTGAGACCCACGACCATTTACTCCGAAGAAACGGTTTTTGAGGTCATCGAAGACTATGAAGAAAACACCGTCCTCTTCAGCGTGGACCGTGACGACAATGTTGCCACTGCCATCGAACGCACCGCTGAAGACGCTTTCGAGGGAACGTATTCTGGCAGGGTGCTGCTCGACACCGCCAACGCAGTTGTCGTTGCGCAAACCGCCGGGCTTTACGATCTCGACTTTGGCACAGTTGGCAAAATCTTCCTAGAACTCAACTACAAAACCGATGTCCCGCTGGAGTTTGGCGTAGTAGCCGTGAACGACCAGGGCGAAGAGGACATCAACTTCGAGTTCGTGGTGTTGGCCAAAAACGAGTGGAATAAAATTTACTTTGACCTGACCGACATCGTTGCCACATCGGGCAGCAGCCGCTTCGCCCTCATCTTTCGAGGAGGCATCCCCATCGAAGATGGCAAGTACACCCTCAACGAGGCGAAAATCTTGTTGGACAACGTGAAGTTGGTTCATTTTTAAAAAAAGACTCTAGGTTAGAGATTTTAGACAGGCCGAGTTGTTGCCTTGTCGCTGTCTGAAATCAAATATCTATCGTCTATCGTCTCCATGCCCGCTACCCGCACCTACCAGCTTTTCGATTTTCTTGCCGCCATGCTGGCTTGGGCGCTGTTTTTCTTGTACCGAAAATGGCTGGAGGGCATTCCGCCGGGGCTTTCGGCGCTGAACGACCTCAATTTTTTCTACGGCATCCTCATCATTCCCGTTGGTTGGCACTTGTTCTACTCGCTGTTCGACGACTACGGCAGCGTGTACCGCATGTCTCGCCTGGCCACCCTTTCCCGCACGTTTTTCCTGAGTTTTTTCGGGGTGGTGTTCCTGTTCTTCTCACTGATTCTCGACGACTTCGTGCGGGACTACAAGACGTACTACACCTCGTTTGGGGTGTTGTTCGGACTGCACTTCCTGCTCACCGCTACGATGCGCATGGTGCTGCTCACAAGGGCACACCGCAAGGTGCAGTCAGGCGAGGTTTCTTTTCCCACTTTGCTCGTCGGGGATGGGGAGCGGGCCGGAGAGCTTTACCAAGAGCTTGTTTCGATGAAGAAAAAGCCCGGCTACCGCTTTGTGGGCTACGTGTCGGTGACGGAGGGAAGGCCGCCCTTCGGGCAATTGGCAAAGCTGGGCAAACTGGCCGAACTGCGCCAAATCGTTGCGGAGCACAGCATCGAAGACGTGCTGATCGCACTGGAGCCGGACGAGCACCCACGCCTCACCGACACACTCGACATGCTGTTTGATTTTGGGGAGAAAATCCACATCAAAATCATCCCCGACCTGTACGACAACCTGTTGGGCAACGTGCGCATGAGCGAGGTGTACGGTGCCGTGCTGCTGCACATCCGGCAGGAGCTGATGCCCAAATGGGAGCGCCTCGTGAAGCGCCTGCTCGATGTGGCGGTGTCTGCGACGGTGCTGGTGGTGCTGTCGTGGCTGTACCTGTACATCATGTTGCGGGTGCGGCTGAGCTCGCCGGGGCCAATATTTTACCGACAAGAACGGGTGGGGCTGAACGGTAAGCCGTTCCACCTCGTGAAGTTCCGCTCGATGCGCACCGACGCCGAGCAACACGGCCCACAGCTCTCGCAGGACGACGACCCCCGTGTAACTACTTGGGGCGCCACCATGCGCAAGTACCGCCTCGATGAATTGCCCAACTTCTGGAATGTGCTCGTGGGCGATATGTCGCTCGTGGGACCAAGGCCGGAGCGCCAGTTTTTCATCAACCAAATCGTGGAAAAGGCCCCGCACTACCGCCACTTGCTGAAGGTGCGGCCTGGCATCACATCGTGGGGGCAGGTGAAGTATGGCTATGCCTCCAACCTGAATGAGATGCTCCAACGCCTCCGCTTCGACATCCTCTACATCGAAAACATGTCGTTGGCACTAGACTTTAAAATAATGTTCTACACGGTGCTGGTGCTGGTGCGTGGGGAGGGGAAATAGAATGGAGAATTGAAAATTGAGAATGGAAAGTGTGCCGCTGCTAATTCTCAATTCTTCCGCAATTTCGCTCGCTGCATCGCCCCTACCGGAAAGGTCTTCACGGGCGGAATCTCCTCCTCACCTACTTTCTGATTGCCTGTGGTGCTGACGGGCGTGGCACTACCGGACACGATTTCCCAGTGCAGCTCTTCACCGACCAACTCTGTGGTAGTGTAAAGCAGGGTGCCTTCCACCTCGAACCACTGCACGAGTTTTCCATTGAGGTAGTAGGCTTCCATTATGATGCTGTTCTTTTCGTCCATGAGGTAGAGTCCTTTGGCAGCGTCCACAGTATGGAGTTCGTAAGCACGGAGGCCCGCTACCTTATCTTCGCCATAGATGATGGAGAAGGTGTAGCCTCCCGGTACGGCCTCCAGGGGGTGAATGTGCAGCTCCATCGGAATTTCCTGCACCTTGCCAGTGACCGTGAAGATTTCGAGCTGGCCCCTCCAGTCGCCCACCCATGAGGCAGGGAAGGCTGCCTGACCGATGACCAAGTTGGTCAAAAAGAGGAATACCAAAGAAAGGATGGCTTTCATTTATTGATACTTTTGCTGCGATGATTTAACCTCCGTGTCTCTCTGTGCCCTCCGTTTCTCTATGTTGAATTTGAACACGGAGGAGCAGCAGGCACAGTGGGACACAGAGAAAAACACGATTATTTTGATGAAAAATTTACTCCTTTTTGCCTTGCTGGCACTTGCTTTCTCAAACGCTCAAGCCCAAAATTACTTCCAGCAGGAGGTCAACTACCGCATCAATGTCACGCTCGATGACCAAGCGCACGCCATCACGGGCGACATTGAAATCGAGTACCGCAACAACGCCCCGCAGCCGCTCGACACCATCTGGATGCACCTCTGGGGCAACGCCTTCAAGAACAACGGCACCGCCTTTGCGAAGCAACAACTGCGCAATGGCTCCACGCAGTTTTACTTCGCCAAAGATAGCGGCCTTGGCTACTATTCCAACCTCGACTTCATGGTGGACGGCCAAAAAGCCACTTGGGCGTTTGACAAAAACAATCCAGACATCGCTTACCTGAAGCTCGCCCAACCATTGCGGAGCGGCGGAAAAATCAACATCAAAACCCCGTTTACCCTCAAGATACCCGCCTCTTGGAGCCGCCTCGGGCATGTGGGCACCTCGTACCAGATGACGCAGTGGTACCCCAAGCCTGCCGTCTTCGATGCACAGGGCTGGCACCCGATGCCCTACCTCGACATGGGCGAATTCTACTCGGAGTTCGGCAGTTTCGACGTGACGCTCACGCTGCCCGACAACTACGTGGTGGGCGCCACGGGCACGCTCCAAACAGCAAGCGAGCGCCAGTTTTTGGAACAAAAAGTAACGGAAACAAAAGCCTTTGTGAAAGACGGCTTCCCGAAAGGTGAGGACTTTCCGCCATCTTCTACGACGATGAAAACCATCCGCTACACCGCTGAGCGGGTACACGATTTCGCATGGTTCGCCGACAAACGCTTCCATGTGGTGAAGGACGAGGCCACGCTGCCCAACGGCAAAAAGGTGGAGACTTGGGGCATGTTCACCAACAAAGAAGCCGACCTGTGGGTGCGGGGTGCTGAGTACGTGCGCCGTGCCGTGGAGTTCTACTCGCAGCACGTGGGCGAGTACCCTTGGCCGCAAGCGACCGCCGTGCACAGCGCCCTGAGTGCCGGGGGCGGCATGGAGTACCCGATGATTACGGTCATTGGCGACAGCGGCAATGCACGTGCGCTCGACGACGTGATCACCCACGAAGTGGGGCACAACTGGTTTTACGGCCTGCTGGCCACCAACGAGCGTGACCATGCCTGGATGGACGAGGGCATCAACAGCTATTACGAACACCGCTACATGGAGCAGTACTACGGCCACCGCTCCAGCTTCGACCTGCCCAAGTTCATCAACAAGCACCTTGATGGCGACGTGTACGAAACGGGCATCCTGCTACAGTGCCGCCGCCGCCTCGACCAAGCACCGGAGACACACTCCGACGACTACACACAGATGAACTACGGCCTGATTGCCTACATGAAAACGGCCTCGGCGTTCGGTCATTTGGAGCAGTACCTCGGCACGGCAGCCTTCGATAAAATCATGCATGCCTACTTCGACAAATGGGCCTTCAAGCACCCGCAACCCGCCGACCTGCGGGCGCACTTCGAGCAGGAGAGCGGCAAGAACCTCGATTGGTTCTTTGACGGCTACATCAACTCCATTGACCACATGGACTACTGCCTGTCGAAGCTGGACGAGGATGGCACGAACGGCTTCCAACTCACGGTGAAAAACAAGGGCGAAATCGCCGCACCGTTCCCCGTGGTGGCCTACAAGGACACAATGGCCGTGCGCACGGTCTGGTTCGAGGGCTTCACAGGCGAGCAGGTGCTGAACTTCCCAGCCACAGACTGCGACCGCCTCGTGCTGGACGGCGAACACGCCACGCTGGAAGTTTATCGGAAAAACAACAACCTGAAGACACACGGCCCGCTCAAGTCGGTGGAGCCGTTGAGGCCCCGCTTCCTGTTCGGTGTCGTGCCGGAGAACAGCAAGTACACCATGCTGAACATTACGCCAGTGCTGGGCGGCAACGTGTACGATGGCCTGATGCTGGGCATCGCCACGCACAACAACCTGCTGCCTGCCCGCCGCTTGCAATATCAATGGACGCCGCTCTACGGCACTAATTCAGGCGAGCTTGTGGGCACGGCCAACGTGAAGTACAACATTTTCCCTAAAGCGGAGAAAATAAAGCAGTTGAGCTTTGGGGTAAACTCGAAGGCTTTCAATTATCGAGAGGGGATGTTCAAGGAAGTGGATGGGGCTATTTTTAAGAGCTTGTTGCAATACCGCCGAATCGTGCCATTCGTGCGGTTAGACTTGATACAGGCTCCGACCAGCAAATTTTACCAGGAAATTCAATTGCGCAGCATCTTTTTGCAGGAGCAGGAGATAGTGGGCAACGGTTTTGGAGGCTACTCCCTGGAGTGGGACGATGCCATCATCAATGAGCTTAGTTGGGAACTCGGAGACCGCCGTGCCATCAACCCGTACAGCCTTCGGCTGGCGCTGGAGCAACGCAGCTACGACGACCCCTTCAACTCAAAGCTCAAGCGCAGCTACCTGCGCCTTGCGCTGGAGGCCAACACGGCCATCACCTACGAGCACAAACGCAATATCTACATGCGCCTGTTTGTCGGTGGGTTCTTGAAGAACGACTACCGGGAGCGGGGCATCATCGCCCCCGGCGCTTTCAACCTCACCGGACAGGGCTTCAACGACTACCGCTACGACGATTTCTACTTTGGCAGAACGGAAACATCGGGCATCTGGGCACAGCAAGTACACCAGCGAGAGGGGGGCATGAAGGCGCCGCTCGGCAGCCCATACGCACAAGGGCGCAGCAACAATTTCCTCTTCGCCATCAACCTAAAAGCCGACCTACCGCAAGACCTGCCCGGCAAGCTGCCGCTCAAGCCCTACTTCGATTTCGGCTACTTCGACGATGCACGTCCCATCTCCAGCGACCTCAGCTTCGAGGACCAAGTGTGGTGGCAGGGCGGCGTGGCACTAGAGTTCGGCAAGGGCATCTTCGGCGTCTATGTGCCTGTGGTGAACTCCAAGCAGCTGCGTGGCACGGACGAACTGCCCGGCCTCTACGACCAAAGTGGCCGTGACAAATGGTACGAGCGCATCGCATTTACGCTGGATTTGAGCAAGTTGAACCCCTGGCGAATGGTGGATGGGTTGCAATTGTAATGGAGAATGGAGAATTGAAAATAGAGAATGGAGAATTGAAAATGGAAAACGACAGCAAAGCACAAACGGGTGGCCTTTGGCACTGGCGCATTGTCCAACTCACTGTGGGGTTGTCGGTGCTGTGCTTTGCGGCCTTTTACTTGTTGGGAGGCTTCACAGAGGAGAGCACCCGGCAATGCATCCGCTTGTCGGCGAAGGTAAGCGTGGTGCTGTTCTCAATGGCATTCTCGGCATCGGCGGTGCAGGGGCTGTTCCGCAACGCCATCACGTTTTGGTGGCGGATGAACCGCAAATACTTGGGTATCTCCTTTGCCATTGTCCACCTGCTGCACTTGGCATTCTTGGTGGTGTTGCAGCAGTGGTTTCACCCGGTTTTTACGCTGGCGAAACCCACTTCACTATTTGCGGGCGGCATGGCTTATATGTTTGTGGTGTTGATGCTGCTGACCTCGTTTGAGCGTTTTTCCCACTATTTATCCCAAAAGCAATGGAAGCTGCTGCACACGGTGGGCGGCTGGTGGATATGGGCAATATTTGCCAGCAGTTATTTTAAGCGGGTGCTGCATGGTGAGATGGAGTACTTGCCCTGGGCTGCACTGGTATTGGTGGTGGGGGTGCTGCGGGTGGTGGCGGTGTTGAAAAGAGGCAATGGTTTATTTAGCATGGGTTAGGGTTGATTGAATTTAACTCATTGATAATCAGTGCTATAATTAATTTATTTTGCCAATTTTATGGCTAAAAACGCCATTCGGGCAAAATCCCGTAAAAATCAAACAATTTGATTTTATCTAAATGAGTAAATCGTTGGTTGTCATGCTAGGGTAATTCTAATTAACAAGGGCGAAATCATAAAAAAGGATAGCTTGGTGGCAAAATTTCAAGCAAAACAAAACCAACTTAAAAATGGAGGGATTTGCAACCTTAGACTGGGTCGTTATCGGAACCTACTTCGCCATTTTGGCAGGCATTGCCATCTGGGTAATCACCCGTAAACAGGAAAACAAAGCAGACTACTTCCTCGCTGGCCGGAACATTGGCTGGTTCGTGGTAGGTGCTTCCATTTTCGCCTCCAATATTGGCTCGGAGCACGTCGTCGGTCTGGCTGGCGCTGGTGCCGGGGGCAAAATCCCAATGCTCATTTACGAACTACACGCTTGGCTCGTCATCACGTTGGGGTGGGTATTCCTGCCATTTTACCTGCGAAGCGGGGTGTTCACCATGCCCGAATTTTTGGAGCGGCGTTTTGACACCAGCACCCGCTGGTTCCTCAGTATTTTCTCGCTATTGGCCTATGTGCTGACCAAAGTATCCGTCACCATGTACGCAGGTGGCATCGTGATTTCCTCGTTGCTTGGCATTGATTTTTGGACTGGGGCGCTGATTACCGTGCTGCTGACGGGCGTTTATACCATCCTCGGCGGCATGAGGGCGGTGGTTTACACGGAGGCCCTTCAAACCGTCGTGCTTGTGCTGGGTGCTGCCACCCTGACGATAGTCAGCTTACAGGCCGTAGGTGGCTGGAGCGGCATGAAGGCATCGCTTGAACCCGGCTACCTCAACATGTGGCGACCCGCCAGCGACCCGGACTTCCCTTGGCCCAGCCTCGTCGTCACGAGCACCATCGTTGGCTTGTGGTACTGGTGTACCGACCAGTACATCGTGCAGCGGACACTTGCGGCAAGGAACATCACCCAAGGACGCCGGGGCACTATTTTCGGAGGGTTACTGAAATTGTTGCCAGTGTTTTTGTTTCTGGTGCCGGGCGTGGTGGCGCTGGCACTGAAAAACAGGGGAGAGCTGCACTGGGACAGTCCCGACCAAGCTTTTGCAACTTTGTTGATGGAAAAAATGCCGACGGGCCTCAAAGGCTTGGTCGTTGCAGGGTTGCTGGCAGCGCTGATGAGCTCATTGGCTTCTGTTTTCAACTCCTGCTCAACGCTTTTCACCGTTGACATTTACGAAAAACTGCGACCTGGCACGCCCCAGAAGAAATTGGTCAACATCGGGCGAATCGCTACGGCCATCGTGGTGCTGTTGGGCATCGCTTGGATACCCATCATGCAAAACATCTCTGGGGTCTTGTACGAGTACCTGCAATCCGTCCAGTCCTACATTGCGCCCCCCATCACTGCCGTGTTCCTGCTGGGAGTTTTCTTTAAAAGAATCAATGCCAAAGGAGCCATGGCGACGTTGGTATCGGGCTTGGCCGTCGCCATACTGAGGCTTTGCTTGGAACTGGGCAAGGACTCCCTGACGCCGGGCAACATGCTGCACACCTTCGGGGCGATGAACTTCCTGACCTTCTCCGCTTGGTTTTTCCTTTTCTCGGTAGTGGTCTGCATTGTTGTGAGTCTCCTGACCCCAGCACCGAGTGCAGCCCAAATAGAAGGATTAACTTTCGGCACCCTGACGGCAGCGCAAAAAGAATCAAACCGGGCAAGCTACACCGTGTGGGACGTAGTTTTCTCCTTGTTGGTGCTTGGAATTGTGGCTTGGGTGATGTTGAGTTTCACGGGCTAATGCTCGCTGGGTAAAGAAGTGCAGGTCAAGTGAGAAAACAATTTGTTTTTAAAAACAAATTGTTTTACATTTGTGGCTCACTGATGTTCAAACTGAAGTAGCCATGAAAAAAATGACCGTCATCCGCACCGTACTTGGTTTTTTCAAGAACAACTGGTTCAAACTGTCCATCACAGCTTTGATGCTGGTGGCTTGGTTCCGCAAGGACCTCAGCTTCCAGCTACGCATGGACGATGTGCCACAGCGAATTGAGAAATCTGCCGAAAAGCCCAAAGAAAAATACACTGAAGTAGAACCACTCACTGCTGGCCTCTCGCCCAAACTTGGCCGCATGGAGGCACCTGCGATCAACTTGCCAGGCTTTACAGGCAATAGCAAGACCGAGCTTTCGAGCATTGACGAGGAAAAGAAGCACGCCTACCTGACCCGCTTCGCAAAGGTGGCAAGGGAGGAGCAAAAGCGATACGGCATTCCTGCCAGCATCATCCTTGCCGTGTCGTTGTACCAGAGTGCCGCCGGGCAGCGTGACATTACGCTCGACATCCACAACCACTTTGCCATGCCCTGCAATGAAAATTGGAACGGTGCCTGCCGGGAGTTTCAAAGCCGTACCTACCGAAAGTACAGCTCCGCCTGGGCCAGTTTCCGTGATTTCAGCCTTTTTGCAAAAGACAATTTCGCCCGCCTGAAGGGTGCTGATTACGAAGCTTGGGCGCTCGCCCTTGAAGCCGATGGCTTCGCTGAGACGGACGATTTTGCGAAGGAAATTATTGAAATAATCGAGGGGTACCGCTTGGATTCAGTCGATAAGTGACGAGAGAAGTGGTTAGTGACTGAATTTTTCAATCACCAACCACTTTTCACCAAATCACTTTTTCACTTCACCGGTATTTATGACCACTTGGGCCTGCCCGGTGCCACCGCTTGGTGCAGAACCCGTGCTTTGTATCGTGATGATTTTTTTCAAAACATCGAACCAAAACGGCGCACCGAGCGAGATGGCCAGCGCTGTGATTAACCAGCCTAGCAAACGCATCAACCATGCTTTCACCCCCACAAAAACATCCTTGCTGCTCCATCCTAGCCCTAGGATGTTGTAAGCCGTCCTCAATTCAGGAGTGTCCATCGTTTTTTTCATTTCTGACTTGATTTCGCTGATGCTCATTGAGTCGGATGGAGCTGCTGTGACGGGAAGCGTCTCGTGTTCGTTAGCGAAAGCCGTCGCCAGCGCTGCCAATTGCTGTCTGCTGTGGGCGTTTGTTGACAGGTTGGAGTAAATCTTGAAGCTGTCGGCGTTCAGTACGATGGCGATGCCCAGCCCCACGAAAAAGGTCACGAACTGCAAATGCCGCTTGTACCAGCCACTCGATTGGTACATCACGTCGTCGAACCAAGATTGCATCCGCTGCTTGAAAGCGTCCACGGTCGTGTGGCCCTCCTCTTTGAACTGCTCCAGCACCTGCCGCAGTTGGCTTTCTTCGGGCAGCCCCTTCATGAAATCATCCACCGACTGCACCGTTTCGTTTTTCTTTTTCAAAATATTGGCGAGAATGGACGAAAAATTCGTGGCGCTCAGGTAAGCCGGTGACTGGGAAATGCGCAGGGGGGCCTTGTGCTGCATCAATTGCCTGAACATCGGGTTGTTCTTGAACTTGTTGAAGACCTCAGGGTTGTCCTGAAACTCCAGCAACCGCTTCAGCGCTTCGTCCATGTAAAAGCCCCGCCAGCCCCGCCAAGCCGACACCAGCTCGTTCAAGGTAGTACCCAACAGGCTGAGGAGCATGAAAGTGAAAATCATCCCAGCGATTACTTCTAGCATTGCCATTTTTGCAGTCAATTTTTATGGTGAAACAGGCTGGAAAGGTAGCTAAAACTCAAAATATGTAGATGAAAAACCTTGATACATTGCTGCATCATTCGCCATCGCCGCTTCAAGACGTTGAGCACGAGGTTTTCGGCCAGCGTGGCATTTGCCTGCTCGTCAAGCGAGATGACCTGCTGCATCCACATGTATCCGGCAACAAGTGGCGCAAGCTCAAGCACAACCTGCTCGAAGCCCATCGGCTGGGTGTCACAAAACTCATCACTTTTGGCGGGGCGTTCAGCAACCACTTGGCTGCTGTTGCGGCAGCAGGCGATGATTTCGGGTTTGAAACGGTAGGCATTGTGCGGGGTGAACGCAGCAGCGAACTGAACCCAACCTTGCGTTTCTGCGAATCCTGCAACATGGAACTGCACTTCGTTAGTCGAACGGATTTCAGGGAAAAAAACAACGAGGACTTGCTCGAAGCCCTTCAAATCAATCGCTCCAATGCCCTCGTGCTGCCCGAAGGTGGTGCCAATTGCCTCGCCCTGCCCGGTTGCCGTGAAATCGTTGCTGAAACCACGGTGCAGCTCGGCCATGCACCCGATTTCATCGTGACAGCTTGTGGCACGGGTGCTACACTGGCTGGCATCGCCACTGGCCTCGAAGGGCATTGCCAAGCCCTCGGAGTGTCCGTTTTGAAAGGCGATTTTTTGCAAAAAGAAGTGGAAAAACTGCTCGCCGCCTGCAGTGAAGTAGCGACGGGAAACTACCGGGTGCTGGACGGCTTTCATTTTGGCGGCTACGCCAAATTCACGCCAGCGTTAATTGACTTCATCAACGACTTCAGGGAATCAACGGGCATCCCCCTCGACCCCATCTACACAGGCAAGGCATTCTTTGCAGCTTTCGAGCTGGCGAAGCAAGGTTTTTTTGCCGAAGGCTCGACCGTTGTGCTCCTCCACACAGGCGGCTTGCAGGGCATCGCTGGCTTCAACCATCGGTTTGGCCCAATCATCACGACAGGCTAGTGCAGCATTATTTCACCAAAATCACATCTCCCTCCAGCAGCTCAACCACGCCATCTGTGAACTCCACTTCCGCAAACCACACAAACACGGCGGGGTTGAGGACTTCGCCTCGATGCTCGCCATTCCATCCGTATGTTGGATCATTGGGTTGAAAATTGAAGTACTGATAAACCGTTTCGCCCCAACGGGAAAATACGAGGAATGACTTTACCTGCTTTACGGTGCCCGCTTTCGAGAAAATCATGAACACGTCGTTGATGCCGTCGTTGTTGGGCGAAAATGCGTTGGGTACGTACACATGGCGCTCCCTGTTCACAAAAACCGTCACGTCGTCGCTGTCCGTGCAGCCGTTTTCAGCGGTCACCGTTACCGAGTAACTGGTGGTGAAAAGCGGCGCAATCGGCTGCACAAGGCAATCGGGGCACTCCAAGTTGTCAAGGCCCTGCCAAACCACGCTGGCCACGGAGTCGAACGGCAGGTTGATGATGGCATTCAGTTCTGTTTGTTCGCCCAGTTCAATCAACTGGTTGTCGCCCAACTCCACGGTAATCGGCACAGGTGCGCTTACCCCGATGAACTCAGCGACTTGGCAGCCGTTGGCATCTGTTGCCTGCAATTCGAAAATACCCTCCGTCAATCCGGTGAACGTGCTCTGATTTTGCGCAGCACCTCCATCCAACGAAAAACTGTACGGTGGTACGCCTCCGTTTGCATCCACCATCACCGAACCGTCGTTTTGCCCAAAGCAGTCCAAGTTGTTGACAACGAAGCCGATTTCCAAAGGACTCGGTTCGTCGAGCGTGACGCTGGCAGCGGCGGTGCAGCCTGCGCTGTCGGTCACCGTCACGGTGTAGCTGCCCGCTCCAAGGTTGGTCGCCGTGGAGCTTGTTGATCCGTTTGACCACGCAAATGCAAATGGCGGTTGATTGCCGCTGGCTGTGGCCGACGCACTGCCGTCCGTTTCGCCAAAACAGCTGACAGCCACGCCGTTGTAATCCGACTCGACAACTGCCGTGATGGTTGGGGGAAAAATTTGCACTAAAGTAGCCGTCACCGTTGTGGTAAGTCCGTTTGCTGCCGTCACCGTCACGGTGTAGTTGCCCGGTGGCAGGTTGCCGATGACCTGAGGTACGTTTAGTTGGCTGGCAATCCCGGAACCGCTTTGCGGCCCAGACCAAGCGTAGTTGAACGGTGGCAAGCCTTGGCTGACTGAAAGGGTCAACTCGCCAACCGATTCGGTGCAGGGGATGTCGCCACCTTGCAGTGCTACCACGACGCTGCACTCGGCGGGTGGGAGGAGGGTCGTGGTAGTCACCACCGTGCTGTCGCAGCCATACTGGTTGCTTAAAATTAGGGTGACAACGCCTACATCTTGTGGGTTGCAACTGGTCAGTTGCAGCAAGGTGGTGTCGCTGGGCAGCAGCGACACGGTCGTCACCACGAGGCTGTCACAGCCGTTCACCGCTGTCAGGTCTTGGGTGAAAATGCCCGCCGCTGCTGGGTCGCAGGTGTTTGCGGAGAGCAGCGTCGTGTCGCCCGGCGAGTAGGTGACGGTGAGCACTACGGTACTGTCGCAGCCAAACTGATTGAAAAGGTTTTGGGTGAAAACACCAACATCTGCTGGGTCGCAGCTCGTGCTGGCTATGTTGGTAAAATCGCTTGGGAGCAGTGCCACCGTTTCAATCACTACACTGTCGCAGCCCTCTGGCGTTGTGAGGTTTTGGGTGAAAATGCCCGCTGCCGCTGGGTCGCAGGTGGTCGAGCTGAGCAGGGTCGTGTCAGTCAATGAAAAGGTTACGGTCAGGATAACGGTCGAGTCACAGCCATTTTGATTGGCCAAATTCTGCATGAAAGTGCCAACGCTGGCAGGGTTGCAACTAGAATCGAAAAGCAGGGTCGTATCGCTGGCGAGCAGTGACACTGTTTCGATGACGGTACTGTCGCAGCCCTCTGGCGTTGTGAGGTTTTGGGTGAAAATGCCCGCCGCTGCTGGGTCGCAGGTGGTCGAATTGGTGTAGGTCGTATCCGTCAGCGAGAAGGTTACGGTCAGGATGATGGTCGAATCACAACCATTTTGGTCGGTCAAATTTTGCACGAAAGTGCCCACGTTGGCTGGATTGCAGCTTGCGTCGGAGAGGTGCGTCGTGTCCAGTGCATTGACAATCAACGTACTGACGATGATGCTGTCGCAGCCGTGGAGGGTGCTCAAGGAGTCGGTGTAAACGCCTGTCTGTGTTTGCGGAGCACCCGCCAGCACCACCGATTCTCCATCGCAGATGGTCAAAGTCTGCGTGGTGAGGGCATGTGGCCAAACGGTGATGGTGACACTGCCGCCACCATTGGATGAGCAGGCTGGGGTATTGTTGTCGGTCGTGGAAACGAGGGTGTAAGTTGTGGTAGTATTGGGCGAAACGCTCACGGAATGGCCATTCAAGATGTTGTTGAGCGTGAAGTTTTGGCTACCATCCGAGTACACCACATCGAATGGGGCATTGCCCGTGAGGGTAAATACGATGTTTGCCGATTCGCCAGTGCAAATTTCTTGGCTACTTGAAATACTGGCTTGTGGTGGCGCATTGAAAACCACTGGCTGCCCAAATGCCACCGAAAGGCAGGGGTCGCTCAGGTTTACACCTCCATTGGCCGTGCTATCGCCCGCCACGGCGGAGATGTAGTAGGTGGTGCCTGCTACCATTGGGGGAACGAAGCTAAAAACGCCATTCGTATTGCTACCGAACACGGTGCCGAGGCTGTTGCCATTGCTGCTATGCAGCACGAAAATCAGGTTGTCGTTGGCATCCAACGCTTCATCGCCGTTGTGCGTGGCTGAAACGGTGCTGCCTACACAAGCAGCTAGTGGCGTACTGCTCATGGTGCCAGCATCGGTGGTGCAGATGCACGAAAAGCTGCCGGAAAGCGTCACTGGGTTGCAGTTGTTGACATCGTTTATTACCCAATTGTAATTAGTACCACTTGGAATGGGGTCGCTGGTGAAAACATAGGGTGGGCTGGTGGTAAAACTTCCAGGTATTGCGCCCGTGATGCTGTAAGTGGCAGGGTCGCCGCCGTTGACCGTGAAAGTGACGGTGTATTCCGTATTGGCCGCATTGCAGTTGTTGTCGAACCCAGAAACCGTCGGCGCACCAACTACCGTGACGACTGCCGAACCGCTGAACGTTCCCTCGCAACCATTTGCATCTACCACTTGGGTAATCGTGTAAGTTCCAGGCGTGGAGGTGGGCACTGTGTGGCTACCTGTTGTCAAGGTTAGCGTCACTGGGTTTTGGTTGTTGACGACATAGGTGACTTGATGCGGCCCATTGCCAGTCACCGTAATGGTGAGGTCAACCGTGGCACCGCTTCCTTGACAAATTGTACCACCCCCGCTGATGGTAACCGTTGGTGGCGTAAAAATTTGTACAGCAATCGTGTCCGCTCCGGGGCAGCCATTGGGTGCCGAATAGTAGTAAAAAACCTCGTGCGTACCTGGGCCAAGTGTTGCCGGATTTATTTGGCCATTGGCATTGGCAGCACCGCCCCACGCTCCACCTGACGGGTTGGCCGAGAGGGTCTGAATGGGGTCATTTGGGCAAAATGGGCCAGCAGGTTGGATGTTCACCGGGGTGGCAGGCAGCACTTCGATTTCAATTTCGTCGTCATCGCTGCACCCGTTGAAGTCCATGTAGGTGTAAAAAACGGTGTGTAGGCCCGGTGCAAGTGCCGACGGCGTGACAACGCCCTGTGGGTCGGCTACGCCCGACCATCCTCCACCCGGAGGGTTGGCTTGCAAGTAGGTGGGAGGGTCGGTCTGACAAAAAGGCCCTGCCGGGAAAATCTGCACGACTGGGGCCGCCAATACCTCCACGGTAGTTTCAGCGGTAGTGCTGCAGCCAAAACCATTTGTGAAAGTGTAAGTGACCACATGAAACCCTGGTGCCAAATTGGACGGGTTCACTTGCCCCTGTGCATTGGCCACACCACCCCAAACACCCCCAGCAGGAATTGCCGTCATCTGCATGGGCTGGCCGTTGGAGCAGAGCGGCCCTTGTGGCGGAAGGATAGTTACGATGGGGTTGACGTTGACGGTCACGGAAGTCGTGGCGGTAGCGGTACATCCAACGGCGTCGGTGACGGTTACGGTATAAACACCGGCGTTAAGCGTCGAAGCAGGGCTAATCAGCGGGCTTTGCTCATTGGAATTGAAGCCCAATGGCCCCGACCAAGCATAACTTGTCCCTCCAGATGCCATTAGCTGTAAATCATCGCCATCGCAAATGGGACTGTTGCTGCTGGCAGAAGCAGTGGGTGGCGTAGCGACGGTGACGGTAACATCGTCGAAAGCGGAGAAGCCGCAGGCATAATTGATGGTCACATAATAAGTTGTGGTGGTACTGGGCGTCGCCACAGGGTTGGAAATGTTGGTGGCGCTGAGCGTGGGGTTGGATTGCCACTGCCAAGAAGTACCGTTGGGGTCGGCTTGCAGGGTGGTGTTTTGCCCTGGGCAGATGGTCACGTCCTGCATTGGGGCGACCTGCGGCCCAGCAAAGCAAACTGTGTGTGGGTTGGAGAGCGACCCCGTGCCGCTACTGAATCCGTAGTAGGCAGTGCTACCGCCAACAAAGGCGGTGATGTCGCCCGTGTAAGTGATGGTGGCAGCGTCGAGGGTGGCGGTGAGTGTCTGAGTGCCGGGGTTCCAGTTTACGCTAAAGCAGTGGTCGGCACAATCTTCAATATTGGGCAACCCAATAGGGCCTGCTAGGTTGTGGTTCATGCTTCCGTTGGATTGGATGCCCATGTGGTCGCCTGGCGGGTCGCCAAAGCCACCATTCTGGTAGTCGTCCATTTCGATTCCAATGGAATTTGGAATGCCTTGATAGCCAATGCCACCGCCGCCCGTTCCGAGCACGCCGGCACTACTTGCAAGAATGAAAACGACGCCATCGGCACCTGTGCCGTCCTTGCAGCCGAAGTTGAGCGTGACGGCCAAACTGAAAGATTGGGAAAGGTCAATAGGTCCTGATGAAAAAATGGAGCCAGCTTGACCCGGAACGTCTTGGGTTAGTTCGCAACAGTCGCCATTGCAGGAGGCATTGCCATTGGCAGAATATTGGGCCTTTAGCCCGAAGGTAATAAGCAGGAAATAAGTAAGTAAAAAAAGCTCAAGTAAAGTTTTTCGCATAGGTGTTTGTCATTAGTCTGGCGAAAGATATTGCGTTTCGCTCGAAAATGACAAATCAAGTGCGGCAAAGGCTGAAATTAGGCACTTCCATGTTTTGAGCATTGCCAATAAAAAGAGCGTGGGCGGATGCTGTGCATAGCAGCATCCGCCCACGCTCAATCATTCGTTTTTTGCAAATGCTACTCAATCAATCCACCAACGAATGCCGAAGTAAGCCCTCGCTCCAACCAGCGGCCCCCAGACTTGCATGGCATCGAAGTACTGCCCAAATGGGTTTTCCCAGTCAACGATGGCGGCATCTTGACGGTAGTCGGTCAGGTTTTCGCCGCCGAGGTAAAACTCCAGTGTCTTGAAGCGGCGGGTAACCTGTGCATTCAACATCAGGTAGGCAGGTGCCTCGCCCGTGAAGTCCTTGATAAGGTCGGACGGGACACCATGGCTGTGCGCAAAGCGCTGGCGACCAGTGATTTGCGTGTAGGAATTAAACATCCATTTCTCGTTTGGTGTCTCGTAATTCAGCGTCACGAGTCCCCGGTGGCGAGCCATCATTGGGCGTTGGATGGGGTCGCTTTTGACGGTGCTGCCCGGTGGGTTGTAAGTCACCTTCACATCGTTCAGCTTGTACACCAGTTTCATGTCGAAGCCCTTGAAAGGCGCCCAGGTGCCCAGCACCAGCAGCGAGTTGGAGTAGCTTTTTCCCTCCAAGTTGTAAAAAAGCACTTTGCCATGTTCGCTCTCCATGTCCATCACCACTTGATTGGTGAAGTCGGTGCGGTAGAGGTCGGCCACGAGGCTGGCGCTCTTGCCAGCCAGCTTGAAACTTTTCGTAAAATTCAAGCCTACATTCCAAGCATCCTCAATGTCTAGTTGCGACTGGTCTACCACAAATTGGCGGTTGCTGGCCATCACGGCCATGTTTTCAGAGAGGATTTGCGCTGTTCGTACGCCCCTTCCGGCGCTCATGCGCAGGATGGTGTTGTCGTTGAAATTGTATTTCAGGTTTACCCTCGGCGTGGCGAACAGGCCGTAGCGGTTGTGGTGGTCAAAGCGCAGCCCAGCGATGAGGCCGAACTTGCCCGGCGAGTAGGAGTACTCCCCGTACACGCCCGGCATGGTCTCGATTCGGCTGAAGTCGGTATCGTTCAGGTACTCCTCGTAGTCGTCGTGCTGGAAGCTGGCACCGGCGTTCACTTTGTGATCAGTCGTGCCAATGAACGAAGCATACATCAGGTTGGCGTAAAAATTCTTTTGCTGCCCGTTGTAGCGGGTGTTGCCGAAGGCGTTTTTCATGTCGTGCAGCGAGCCGCCGTAGATGAAACCCACCGAAGTTTCTGGCTTCATGAAACCGACAAAGCCGAATTTGCCAAAAACATCTACCCTGCGATTTTGCTGGTCAATGCGATAGGCAGTTCCGGGTGCGTCAGGTTGGTCGTCGAAGGCAGTGACTTGGCCGCTCCGTCGCTCGTCTTCCAGTACCTGTACGTTGATTTGGGTGCTGAAATTGTCCTCCACCCAGTAGTTGCGCCACAGCCCCACGAGGCTCGTCTTCTTTGGTTGGTCAATAAACCCATCGTTGTTATGGTCGAATTCGCCTTGTGTGCTGCTGCCGTGGAGCAATAGGCCGCTGCTGAAGTGGTCGCCAAATTTGTGGTTGGCGTGGACGTTGATCTCGCCCCGTCCAATCGTCGAACCGAAGACGTTGACGAACAGTGGTTTGTCGTTCCAGGGCTTCACCAGCTCGGTGTTAATCTGCCCCGTAATGCTCTGCGGGCCGTTCTGCACGGTGCTGGTTCCTTTGGAAACTTGAATGCCACTGACCCAAGTGCCAGGGATATATTCCAATGCCAGCGGGCTACCGAGGCCGGTGAAGGCAGGCCGTTTCTCCACCAAAAGTTGTGAGTAGATGCCCCGCAAACCGAGCATCTGGATTTCGGAGGCGCTGGTCACAGCGTCTTGCCGCATCACGTCCACGCTGCCGCTCGTCTCGAAGCTTTCGGAAAGGTTGCAACAGGCGGCTTTTTTCAGCTCGCAAGAGGTGATTTGCTCCATGTTCCGGGTGTCGAGGGTGGAGGTGAACACATCGCCCCGGTGCTCCGACACAACGACTGTTTCCAGTTCGGTGGTGCCTTCGAACTTGATGAAGACGGTGTCTTCGTGTGGGTACATTTCCACGCTCACAGGGTTGTACCCCACGTACTGGATGACAAGTTTGGCGGTGTCTCGCTGCTTTTCAATCCAAAAATCGCCGTGCTCGTCTGTCACGGTGCCGATACTGGTGCCATCCCACAACACGGTTGCCCCGATGAGCAGTTCGCCGCTTTCGGTGAAAACGTTGCCGTAGAGTTGCTTAGAATTTTGGGCTTGGGATAAAATGCTGAAGATCAAACAGATGAATAAGATTAGCGCTCTCATTTTTAGATTTTTTGCGCCCAGCTAGCTTGACAGCGTGGGGCGCGGTTAATACTGATTAGACCGATTCGGGACAGATTAATCAGTGAGCACTAACACAGGTAGGATTGAATCCAAGGCAAGAGTTCTTTGCCAGCGGGCGGTGGCGGCAGGTCTTGCTGCCAGCGGAGTAGGGTTGCCTCTCCCAAAACAATTTCCTCGAAACGGAGATGTGGTACTTGGGGTGCAATAAAATCAAATGGCTTCAGGTCAAAAAACGTGGGCAGGTATTTCACGTCGAGCTTCACGAACTGCGAGGTGCAGTCAGCGCAGTTGTGCTCTTTTTCGTCGGAGGACTTGCCACAAGTGTTGCCCTTGCAGCAACTTTTTTCAGGCGATGTTTTCTCCGCCACCTCACATGGCTCATCGGGCCGGAAGATGGAAGTGACCATCTCGCCCTTGCAGTAGCAGTACAAGTGGTGTACGCTAAGCCCTGTAGTAGCCACGAAGACCGTGGCAGTCAGCAGGTAAACCGTGATATTTTGGATTAGCTTTTTCACCGTTTTTTGAAAAACAGTACAAAAATAAGGTCAAAATCTGTGACTTGCACAATTGTCCACGAAATTGAACGCCTTGTAGAATAATAAGTTTGGCTTTTGGACGGTAAGCGACGAAAAACCTAACTTGGCGGGAAAAACTAAAGGCATGAAGAATAAAACCACGGCGGGGATTTTTGCGCTACTGATGGGGCCATTGGGCCTTCACCGTTTCTATTTGGGCGACCGAAAGATGGGCAAGTTGTACGCCATCGCCACTGGATTCTTGTTCTTTGCTTCCTTCAAGATGAACGGTCCGATAGTATTCATCATGGGCATCGTTGCGTTCATTGACGCCATGTTGTTGTTCTCGATGGACCGAGAGGAATTCAACGAAAAATACAACCAGCGCTTCCTGAACCGCCCTAAACCCAACTTTGAGCCCGCCCCTCGACAGTACTCAAGACCCGCTGTCCCTGTCGCCGAACCAGCCAACCCTTGGAAGGCTGCCGGCATCGAAAAATTCAAGGATTACGACTACGATGGCGCATTGGAGGACTTCAAAAAATCGTTGTCCGTCAAGTTCGACGACCCTGCCGTTCACTTCAACCTTGCCTGCTGCTATTCCCTAAACGAGCGCCCCGACCCCGCTTTTTTCCACTTGACCAAAGCCGTGCATTTCGGTTTCGTGGATTTTGACAAAATCGAAAAGCACGATGGCCTGGCCTACTTGCGCACTCAACCTGAGTTTAAAGATTTTGTGAAAAAAGGCTATCAACTGCACTCAGCCCCCCCAGCTGCTACTGAACCAGCACAGGACTTGCTGTCGCAAAAACCTACCGCTGCTGCACAAAGCAGCCAACAGCCTTCCCTCCTTGACCAAATCAAGCGCTTGAGCGAACTGAGGGAACAAGGGATTTTAACCGAAGAAGAATTTAATGGAATGCGGGCGGAAGTGCTGAGAGGTTGATTGAAAATGGAGAATTGAGATGATAAGGTATTCGTTCTCAATTCTCCATTTTCAATTTTATGCTCTGCTGATTGCCACCTTTTTTGCGACCATCACAGTGGCATGGAGCGCCACGCCCAGCAGTGCCCAGAAGATTACACTGGCCCGGCGAACGATGCTAAAAGAAATGATGAGTGCGGCTGGGTAGCCGAGGATGGTCAGTGCAGAGGCAATTCCCAATTCGTTGACGCCGAGGCCCGCAGGCATGAAGAAAACAGAGGCACTCACGGCGATAAACCCTGCAATCGTCACCACGTCGCCGAGAGACGGCTCGTAGCCAAGTAGGCTGAAAATGACGTACATCTCCACCAAGCTGAAAATCCGGCTCATGAACTTGTAGCCTACGGCCTCGAAGAATCTAGCAGGCGGAATTGGCTCGCTGCGATATTCCTCCACCATTTTCATTTTGTGCAAAACGAAATTCACCATTTTCGACGGTGCATGGGACAGCGAAAGCCACATGATGCCAACGCCAGCTGCTGCGTGAAGCACGGCCAACACTGCCAAAGTAATGAAAACGGCTTTGCTCACTGGCACAAAAATCATCGTGATGACAAGGCAAGTGGCGGCAAACAAAAGGCCAGTAATGGCCCGGATGAGTCGCTCTACCACCACGGTACGGCTTGCCGTGTGCAGGTCAAGCCAGTTGGCCAAATGCTGAATCCGGTAAGGCTCGCCACCCACTGAGGCCAAAGGCAGAATGGTATTGTAGGCTTCGCCCGTGATGTTGTTATAAAGCAGGTCGATGAACGGTACCTTGCCCTGCACAAGGGTGCGGGTGGTGAGCGTGTTGGTCACTATCCATAGGATGGCCACCGAGAACACGAGGAACACCTTGCCGCCAATCAGTGCCAGCGAATCGCCGACGAGGTTGATGGGCACATTGAAAAGCAGCGCAGCAATGATTCCGACGCCCAGTATGTAAGGTAGTGACTTTTTTATTTTTTTGGAAAAAGCGCTTTCCGCTTTCACTGACTGAACGGTTGCAGCGCCTGTGAGCAGCGCAGCCGCTTCTGGCGTGGGAAATATCAGTTTGAGGCGGCGCTCCGCTTCTTCTTTCATGTTCGGGTCGTCCACGTCCTGCCACTGGGCGTTGTCGAGTACCACGGCTCTGACGCCGTCGCCATCAATGAAATGCTGGATGATGCCACTGACGGAGTGTGCGCCTTGCTCGGCCTTATTGGCGATGAGGTTGCCGTATCCTTTTGGGAAGTAGAAAAGCCCAGTGTCCACCAAGTCGTACTCCTTGATTTCTTTGCCGATGTTGTGGATGAAACCGTCACGGCTGGCTACTTTGGTAGCATCGTCCATGTCGAAGACGTTCTCCAAGTCGGCATCACAGGCGAGGGCGGGCAGTTCAGGGGCTTGTCTTGTTTTTTGGATGAAGTCTTGCACAGTGTCTGGCGAAAAGATGTGGTCGGACATGGTAAGCAAGAACGCATCGCTAAACCCAGCGGCGCCTGCGGCAAATGTAACGCCATTGCCAAGTTCGTAGTTTTCGCACTCAACGTATTCAATATCAATGCTTTGGAGGCGCTCAATGCTTTTCATTTCGGCCACCACTTGCTCCTTGTAGGCGCCCACCACGATGCGAAAATGACGAACGCCCGTTTCGTGGAGTGTGAGGATGGCCCTTTCCAAGAGGCGAAGTCCGCCAACTTTCATCAATACCTTGGGCTTCAGAACGCCGTGATCCCGAAAACGGGAACTCTTGCCAGCAGCCAAGATGACGGCGTTCTTGACAGAACCTGTGCCAGTCCTAGGCGTTACTTCGATGGTGGGTGCCTCGTTTGGAAGCGAAAATTGACTCATTTATTTATTGTTGCTTGGTGCGGCTAGGCGATGATTTTTTTGTTCTAAAGTTGTTGTGTGAAAGATGTCGCCAACAAAACGAAAAGGAATCAGTTGCCCTAAGCTCGTATTTTTTATTTTAAACTAATTGCCACTAAACTGTGGTTTCTTGATTTTTGTTTTGAGGAAATCAATCTCCTAAAAGTTCATGAAGATGGAAATGGTTCAAGGCGATTGCCGATTTTTTGCCTTTTTTCGCCAACAATGAAGATTTTGGGTCGCTAGATTACCTCCTAACTGGATTTTGGTCAATAACGCTGCGTGACTGCTCAATTTTTTGACAAAGATAATTCCTTGGCGAAGGGGACTTAATTGAGTTCAAGGAATCATGTGATATTATCGATAAACCGTTGTTTTGAGCAGTTGAGCTGCAATGATGTGTAAATGAGTAGCAATTGCATTTTATTTAGAGCAGTTTGTTTTATGCCTAAGAAATATCTTAATTTAATTCGAGCCATCAATTTTGGCAAATTGTAAATATTTGATAATCAGAAAATAAAAATGGCGTGATTTATATTAAGTGATAAAAACGCTTGTTTTTTTGCCATTACAATACTTTTCCGTAAATTTGGACACTTAATTATCCGAATATCCCTTGGTAGTGGTTGCTTCCCATAGCACCGGTTGAAAGTAAAAAGTAAGGAATATCAGGGGTTGCCTCACATAAATAAGCACATGACCAAACGTCAGCCACATGCGCTGGTGGCACATCTATGCAGTGCGCTTTTGATTCATAGCCATTTTCTCAAATACCGACTTCAAAACAACATCTGCCTCTTCAAGTGTCCTTGGGTGGGGATTTGCTGTTATTGGGGTCGAAAACCTTCTTTTAGCATGAAAACAGTTATTACTTGTTTCCTTTTAACGTTTAGCCTAACCTTTATTAGCCATCGTGCCGACGCCCAATGGACTATTTTTTCTGACTTATTGTCACAAATGGATCAGGGAACTCAAGGTTTTTTCTTCAACAACCTAGACTCTTTGAACCCCAATTTGAACCCTAACATTGAACCTGGCAACGACCTGCTCGACCAATTGAACAACAACCTGCTCGATTCAATCCCTCCAGGTAGCTTTGATTCATCTTATTTGTCTGGCTTGGGTGCTGGCCTCGACACCTTGCTCGTGCACTTGCCGGGGTTTGGGCTAACTGGTGCCGATCAAGATACCCTTTTGGGCGATTTGAATTGGATTGGGGATATCTTAGGGAACAATTTTGACTCCTTGGGCGGTCTTTTTGGCCAATACCACGACAGCCTTTCCTTTGACTCCATGAACTGGGAGGTCAATATTCTTGGTTTCGACTCCTTGGTCAACCAACAATATGGATACCTAGAGGATTCGGTCAACATTGTTGGCAATCTGAGTGACCCAAATGGTCCTGGCGATTTTGCGAACATATCTGGACAGCTTTTCGACGTCAATCTTTTCCCTGATATTGAATTAGCTTTTGGTGTCCAAAACGCTGACTTGAAATATTACGAGGATAGGTACAGTGCCACTGCCAAAATCGTACGGATAGGCTCCGTACCACGTTTTGACCGCAATGTTTTCGATTGCAATGGGCATTTGCCCCGCTTCCCGATTGAGCCCCGCTGGCACGTTGACGTTAGCTGGACAGACGAAGACCGGCCGACACCATTGGCCGGAGACGCCACGGCAGGAAGAGCCGATTCTGACAGCAAGGGCTTCAATCCGCTGATGATGAGCGGTGACTTTGCCATGATGACCACACCTGGTCTTGGCACTTGGGGCAATACCTCTTTCCGCCTGTTGACCAGTCTTGGCACCGAATTCGGCACTTATGCGCCTGCCCATCGTGATTATGCACCACCGTTCACCAATTATAACAAAGGTTACATGACTGGGTTGGGGGCACAGGCAGGTGCTGGCTTTGCATTCACAACAGGCTCCTTGACCGTTTATTCGCTGTGTACCTACGCACAGGGACAAGCTCTACGATGCCCCAAGCCATATCCTTATACCAGCAGGAGGTATGAAGTGGGCATGAGGTACGGCAACATCATCAACGTTCGCTACTCAAACAGCTTTGTTTCGTGGCAAACTGATGAAAATCGCCAAGCCAATGTGAGGAACCAATTCACAGTAGGTATCATTTTGGCTGAGCTGCACCATTAAGTCTTTATAAAAAAAACTCAGGACATGGCCGAAGGCCGGGAGACAACTTTCTCCCGGCCTTCGGCTTTTTAATAAACCATTATAGTCAACTAAAATGAACTATGCAAGCTGTAAATTGCTGATATAAAATGAACTTTTGGTTAATTTGAGAGTCCCAAGATGCAACCCAAAGCGTTCAAATACATACCATTGAATCGTAGGCAAATCAATCGGCTATGCAGTTTTCTTTCGAGGTTTTTTTACGAATCTCCTCAAAAAGTGCTGAAAGTCAATTATTTACGTTGTTGTTTTAATCAAAAATCTTTAACAATGAAGTTCAAAATCCTAATGATGTCCCTGTTGCTCATGGTCGCAGTGGCAGCCTACGCACAGCCCGGCGGTGGACGTGGCGGCGACCCCATCCAACGTGCCGAGATGCAGACCAAAACAATGGTGGACAGCCTCTCACTTTCGACCAAGCAGGGCGAAAAGGTCAAGGAAATCAACCTGAAATACGCAAACAGGCAGAAAGAGGCTCGTGCTGCCAACACCGATGGCGACTGGGAAAAAATGCGCACGACAATGGACGCCCTCCGCACCGAACAGAACGCCGAACTGAAAACCGTGCTAACCCAGGAACAATACGACCGTTGGCTAAAAATCGCAGAAGCCCAATGGCAACGACGTGGCGGGCCTCCCGCTCCACCACCAGTTGATGGTGAGAAAGGCAAGGGACGGAAAGACAAAAAAGGCACCCCGCCGCCACCACCTCCTCCGCCTACACCAGCCCCAGCCCCTGAGAATGGGGGAGGCAAAATAGATTGAGAAAAATCCATGCTCGCCGGATGATGACTATCATCCGGCGAGTCTGTTTTTAGGAGCATATTTGCCCAAAATAACGCACTGCACAATGAACTTACTGAAAGACAAAGCCCTGATAAATGGCCAATGGGTAGCTTCCCACACTGGCAAGCAGCACCTTGTCACCAATCCCTTCAACCTGTCAGTGGTTGGCTCTGTGCCCGATATGGGCGAAGCGGAAACCCGCATGGCCATTGAATCGGCACACAGGGCATTTCAGGTTTGGAAAAAAACGAGCGCCGAAGAACGGACCGTTTTGCTAAAAAAATGGCACCTGCTCCTGCTCCAAAATGCCGATGAACTGGCTCGGCTGCTGACGCTGGAGCAAGGCAAACCCCTCGCCGAGGCCAAGGGCGAAATCCTGTACGGAGCATCCTACGTCGAGTGGTTTGCGGAGGAGGCTCGACGGGTTTACGGCGACATCATTCCAGCGCAGACGAGAGACAGGCGCATCCTCGTTGTCAAGCAGCCGGTGGGCGTGGTGGGCATCATTACGCCGTGGAACTTCCCCAATGCGATGATAGCCCGTAAACTGGCTGCGGCGCTGGCTGCGGGCTGCGCCACCGTCATCAAACCCGCCGAAAGTACCCCGCTCTCGGCACTGGCAATGGCGGCGCTGGCACAGGAGGCGGGCTTCCCCGATGGCGTCATCAACGTCGTAACGACCAGCGACCCCGTGCCGATTGGCAACGAGCTGACTTCCAACTCACGGGTGCGGAAAATCTCGTTCACGGGCTCCACCGCTGTCGGCAAACTGCTGATGCGCCAGTGTGCTGGCACGCTCAAGCGCCTCTCGCTGGAGTTGGGCGGCAATGCCCCGTTCATCGTTTTCGACGATGCCAACCTCGATGAAGCAGTGCAGGGCGCTGTGCTTTCCAAGTTCCGAAATGCTGGCCAGACCTGCGTTTGCGCCAACCGATTTTATGTGCAAAACGGGGTTTACGATGCTTTTTTGGAAAAATTTGCGGAGCAAGTAGCAAAACTGAAACTTGGCAACGGCCTCGATGCTGGCATAGAAATCGGCCCGCTGATTGACCAAAAAGCGCTGCAAAAAGTACAGGGCTTGGTGAGCGATGCTGTGCAAAACGGCGCAGATATCTGCCTCGGTGGCCAAGCCTACGAGTTGGGCGGCACATTTTTTCAGCCTACTATTTTGGCGAATGCCAGTCAAGAAATGCGTCTGTCGCAAGAGGAGATTTTTGGTCCGGTTGCTCCTGTTTATCGCTTTGAGACAGAGGCAGAAGCCATTGCGCTAGCAAACGCCACGCCCTACGGCCTTGCTGCTTATTTTTATGGTGAAAACCACCGCCGAATCTGGCGAGTGGCGGAGGCGCTGGAATACGGCATGGTCGGCATCAACACTGGACTTATTTCAACCGCAATTGCTCCGTTCGGCGGTGTGAAAGAAAGTGGATTCGGCAGGGAAGGGTCTAGATACGGGCTGGACGATTATTTGAACGTCAAATACCTGAACTGGGCGGCTTAAAAAGTGTTTTAATCGCCTGTTATCCACCGTCCGCCTCCCAAGTCTATTGAATCCCCAAGCACATCTACCCATTCTGGTTGGCCCGACCACTTCACTTCAAAATCCGATAGTTTTGCACCATGAAAAATCTACTTACTGTTCTCCTAATGGCAGCGGCTTTTTGCGCCAGCGCCCAAACCTTCACTATCAAAGGCAAAATCACTGACGACAAAAACGCCTCGCTACCCGGTGCCAACGTGGTGCTTTCGTACCCGTGGGGTGAGATGGCAGCTGCCACGGCCACCGAGCCAAACGGCAGTTTTGAGCTGAATGGCGTCGAAAAAGGCGGCTACTTGCTCGTGGTCACGTTCCTCGGCTACGAAGACCTTAAAAAAGAGGTGACGGTGACCAACAAGAAGATTGACCTCGGCACGCTGCAACTCAGCACTGGTGCCACGACGCTCGGCACGGTGACGGTGACGGAGCAGGTCGTGCTCGGCAAGGTGCAAGGCGATACCGTGCAGTACAACGCCGATGCCTTCAAAGTGATGAAAGATGCCAGTGCGCAGGACCTGATTGAAAAAATGCCGACCGTGACCAACGAGGGCGGCACGGTGAAGGCGCAAGGCGAAAACATCCAGCAAGTGCTGGTGGATGGCAAGCCGTTTTTCGGCAACGACCCCTCGGCTGCGCTGAAAAACCTGCCCGCCGAGTTGATTGAAAAAATCCAAATCTTCGACCAGCAGAGCGAGCAGTCGCAGTTCACGGGCGTACAGGACGGCAACACGACCAAGACCATCAACATCGTGACCCGCAAGGGCATGAACAACGGGCAGTTCGGCAAGGTGTACGCAGGCTACGGCTGGGAAGACAAGTACCAAGTGGGCGGCAATACCAACATCTTCAAGGGCAACCGCCGCATCTCGCTCATCGGGATGTCCAACAACATCAACGTGCAGAACTTCAGCATGGACGATATACTTGGCATCACGGGCAGTTCGGGCGGGGGGCGGCCCAGTGGCATGGGCGGCGGTGGTCGAAGTGGTGGACGTGGCGGCGGTGGTTCCGATTTTTTGGTGCAAACCTCCGGCGGCATCACAACCACGCATGCTTTTGGCCTCAATTATTCCGATAAATGGGGCAAAAAAGTGGAGGTGACGGGCAGCTATTTTTTCAACCAAGGCAAAAACGAAACCCGCAAAGACTTGAATCGGCAGTTTGTGACCGAGGAGGGTTTTGGTGAAATCTACAACGAAGGCAGTTCCACCGATGCGAACAACATCAACCACCGCCTGAACTTTCGGGCAACGGTGGAAATTGACAGCTTCAACTCGCTCGTCATCCGGCCAAGAGCGACTTGGCAGGCCAGCAAAGGAGATTCCAAGACATCGGGCCAGACCACGCTCGGCAACGATTTACTCAATGCCACCGACAATCTTTTCAACTCCAACTACGACGGCCTCAGCTTCAACAACAGCCTGCTTTGGCGGCGCAAGTTCCGTAAGCCGAGCCGCACATTTTCTGTGGATGTGACCAACGGCTACAACCCAAAAATTGGCGATAGCGAACTCAGTTCGTTCAACAGCTACATTTTCCCAACGACTTCTTTTGACACCCTCGACCAGCAGTCCACCCTCGATGCGAACAACTGGAACATGGCCGCCAACCTCGAATACACCGAGCCGCTGACGCAATATTCGCAGCTTTTGCTCAATTACAAAGCCAGCTACCAACAGGAAGAATCGGACAAATTGACCTACGACTACTGGCCCCTCACGGGTGGCTACGACCTGCTGAACTCGACGTTGAGCAACGTTTTTTCCAACGATTACATCACGCAGTCGGGTGGAGTGGGGTACAATTACAGCAAGGGGCGTGACTTCAACTGGAACGTGCGGGCCAACTACCAGTGGGCCGAGTTGGCGAACCAGCCGGAGTTTCCCGCAGGGCCAAAAACGACGGTTAGCTTCAGCAATTTGCTGCCATCGGCCAGCCTGCGCTACAACCTCGACCAGCAGCGGAGCATCCGCTTCAACTACCGCACGAACACGCAATTGCCCTCGGTGAGCCAGCTCCAGAGCGTGGTGGACAACACCAACCCGCTACAGCTCAGCACCGGCAACCCCAACCTCGCCCAAGCCTACCAGCACAATGTTTTTGGTCGCTACCAAGCCACCAACACCGAGAAATCCACAACGTTGTTTGCCATGATTGGCGGCGGCTTCACAAACAACTACATCGGCACCAGCACTTGGCTGGCTGGCAGCGACACGCCGCTTTTCGATAGCTTGGACGTATCGCCGGGGGCGCAAATCCGCCAGCCCGTGAATCTCAACGGCTACCGTAACTTGCGCTCGTTTGTCAATTACGGCTTCCCGGTCAAGGTCATCAAATCAAACCTGAGCTTCAATCTTTCTTGGAACTATTCCCGCACGCCCGGTCAGGTCAACGGCAGCAAAAACCTTGCAGACAACCACAGCATCGGCACCGGAGTGACGCTGGCCAGCAACATCAGCACCAAGCTCGACTTCAACATCAGCTTGCGGCCCAGCTTGAACAAGGCCACCAACTCGCTGCAAACGGCCAGCAACACTGAGTATTTCAACCAAAACAGTAGCCTGCGCCTCAACTGGATTGTCTTCGAGGGGTTGGTGCTGCGCACCGATGTGACGCACCAATATTACAACGGCTTGTCGGAGGGTTTTGACCAAAATTACTGGCTGTGGAACGTGGCCATCGGCAAAAAGCTGTTCAAGAACGAGCGGGGCGAATTGGCCCTTGCCATGAACGACGTGCTGAAGCAAAACCGGAACATTACCCGGAACGTGACCGAGACGTACATCGAGGACACTTGGACGAATGCCCTGCAACGCTTCGTGATGCTGAGTTTCACTTACAACATCCGGCATTTTGGCAATGCGCCGGAAACGAAGCCAAGCGAAAATCGGGGATGGGAAGGTCGGCCACCGGGGTTTTAAGGATTTACGATTTACGATTGAAGTGCCGTGAATCAGG
This sequence comes from uncultured Saprospiraceae bacterium, assembly GCA_964442355.1. Classification (GTDB taxonomy): domain Bacteria; phylum Bacteroidota; class Bacteroidia; order Chitinophagales; family Saprospiraceae; genus UBA6168. The sequence goes on from CAYTZS010000035.1 coordinate 32,565, forward strand.
CATTAAGTAATACCAAGTGTGTACCTTTGAACCCAATTTCAATAATCCTGTTTTTGGAGCAGAAAATTGATTTTTCATCATTAAAGGAACAAACTAAGCAATTCAAAATGGGTACGCAACCAGAAGCAAAGCCAAGAGATGATTTTTATTGGGTAGATGAACGGGAGCCGCATTTCCAGCGCCGCAAGGAAATCATGAAGTCGCACCCAGAAGTGACAAAGTTATTTGGGGTAAATCCACGGTTGAAGTACGTCACCGTTGCTTTGGTCGTCATTCAGCTGACGGTGGCATTTTATGCACACCTGCTGCCGTGGTGGGCATTCCTGTTGGTGACATTTGCGGTGGGTGCTACCATTGCCCAAGCGCTATTTTTGGCCATCCACGAAATCACCCACGACCTTGCCTTCAAGACCAAACTTTACAACAACTGGCTAGCTTTTTTCGCCAATTTGCCCATCGTCCTGCCCTTCGCAATTTCGTTCAAAGTTTATCACGGCATCCACCATTGGGACCAAGGCAAGGACGGCGAGGACATGGACATTCCCTCTGTTTTGGAGGCAAAAGTTTTCCACGGCTTTATCGGAAAGGTGATGTGGTTCTTTAACCAGATTGCATTTTACGCCCTTCGCCCGATGTTTGGCAAACCCATGAAGCCGGACAAATGGCAGGTGTACAATATCATTTTTCAAGTGGCGGCCATGGCCATTATATTGCCGCTGGTCGGTTGGTATGGACTGGCATATCTGATACTTTCACTGGTATTCGCCGGGGGCTTGCACCCAACTTCTGGGCACTTCATTTCTGAGCACTACGTGTTCAAAGAAGGTCAGGAAACCTACTCCTACTATGGCCCGCTGAACGCCATCACCTTCAACGTTGGTTACCACAACGAGCACCACGACTTCCCAACCATACCGGGCAGCCGCCTGCCAGAACTGAAGAAAATGGCGCCAGAGTACTACGACAATTTGCACTCCTACAATTCTTGGACGGGCGTTATCAAGGATTTTCTTTTCAGGAAAGACATCACGCTTTACTCCCGCACCAAGCGGAAGTAGCAGTTGGCGCAAAATGAGTCATCCCGAATTTTGAGCAAAGGGTTGGTTTGAAAAATTGGGTTTTCGGCGGTTTTG